>JANYEE010000043.1 GCA_025363275.1 Burkholderiales bacterium
GCCCTTGACCTTCCAGGCCTGAGCGTAGTCCTGTGCGTCGTCGCGCAGGTGCAGAATGACGCTGGTGCCCCGCGCTTCCCGGGTGATGCTTTCCACCTCAAACGCACCGCCGCCGCTGGCACCGCCGTCGTTAACACTCGCACTTGTCCAGCGCACGGCTTGGTCTGCAGGCAAACCCGCACGGCGCGATTCGACCGTGATCTTGTCGGCCACGATAAAGCCGGAGTAGAAGCCCACGCCGAATTGGCCGATGAGCTGGGAGTCGGCCTTCTGGTCGCCGCTGAGCTTGCTCACAAAGTCCTTGGTGCCGCTCTTGGCGATGGTGCCCAGGTTGTCGATGGCTTCCTGTTGCGACAGACCAATGCCGTTGTCGGTGATGGTGAGTGTCTTAGCGTCCTTGTCGAAGGTGACACGGACTTTCAGCTCGGGGTCGCTCTCGTACAGACCGCCGTTGTTGATGGCTTCAAAGCGCAGCTTGTCGCAGGCGTCTGAGGCGTTGGAGATCAGCTCGCGCAGGAAAATTTCCTTGTTGGAGTACAGCGAGTGGGTCACCAAATGCAGCAACTGCGCTACTTCGGCCTGGAAATTCATGGTTTGTTTGGTCATGGGTAGATACGTCTCTTGTTAAGCCTGGGAAATCTCGGCAGCACGCCTTGCGCGCTGCGAAACCCTCAATTATGGGCGAGGGTCGATTTTTCAAGCCAAGCATGCGGTCTGTAAAAAAGCTTGCCACGGCAAACCTAGGTGTACTATAGTACTGGTACACGTAGACACACCTATGCCCAACGACCTTCCCTTCAGCATCAACACCGGCTCCACGGAGCCGATTTACCGCCAACTCATCGAGCAGGTGCGTCGCCGCATTGCCAGCGGCCAGCTCAGCGCGGGCCAAGAGATTCCGTCGGTGCGCGAGCTGGCCCAAGTCTTGGCGGTGCACCCCATGACCGTTTCCAAAGCCTTCAGCTTGCTGGAGGCCGAGGGCTTGCTGGAGCGCCGCCGTGGCCTGTCCATGGTGGTGGCGGCGCAGCACACACAGGCGGCGCCGTCGGCATCGCGCGTGGAGCTATTGCGCCCCACGCTGGAGAAGGCGGCGGCCGAGGTGCGTCAACTCGAATTGTCAAAAGCACAGGCAATACAACTATTCCAAACCATCTTGAACGAGGGAGAAAAACCGTGAATCAAAACCAAAACGCACTTACCACGGCACCGACGGTCGAAGCGCGGGACCTGTGCCTGACTTACGGCAAGCAGCCCGTACTTAAAAACCTGGACTGGAAGCTGATGCCCGGACAGGTAGTGGGTTTGCTGGGGCGCAATGGCGCAGGCAAAACCACGCTGTTGGAGACGCTGCTGGGGCTGCGCGAACCGCAAAGCGGCGTGGTGCAGTTGTTGGGAGCACCTGTCGCCGCGCTCAGCGATGACAACCGCGCCCGCATTGGCTATGTGCCGCAGCGCAGTGATCTGTTTGAGGGCTTTACCGCCCAGCAATTGCTGGACTATTTCAAAAGCTTTTACCCCCGCTGGAATTCCGATAAGGTACAAAGCCTGATGTCGCGCTGGGGTGTACCTGCCAACCAGCCGATTGCGCTGATGTCGGGTGGGCAGCAGCAGCGCCTGTCCATCATTCGCGCGCTGGCCCACGAGCCAGACTTGCTGGTGCTGGACGAGCCCGTGGCCAGCCTGGACCCAGCCGGCAGGCGCGACTTTTTACGTGAATTGGTCGACCAGGTGCTGGATCGCGGAACGACCGTGGTCTTGTCGACGCACATCCTGTCGGACTTGGAGCGCGTGGCCTTCAATGTCGCGTTTATGCGCGATGGCCGCATCACCATCCAGGCACCGCTGGACGAGTTGCTGGACCAAACCCGGCAGGTCAGTGGCAACAGTGCGCAGGTCAATCTGTATGCCGAACGCAGCCAGGCGCAAATACTGCGGATTCGCAGCTTGGGTGACGGTCGCTCGGTGGCCATGCTCAAAATTAGCCAGTCACAGGCTCAGGACGCCGCAGGACTCAACATCGAGCGGACCAATTTGGAAGAGCTGTTTCTGGAGTTGGCATGATCCAGAACTATCTTCCCAATCGGCAAATTCTTGCGTCGTTGAGCCGCACCTTACTGACGGCACAGTCGCGCTGGGCCTATGTAGCCATGGCGTTTTTGAATGTGATGATCATCGGTGGCGCAGGCTTTGCAAGGGGTGGCGGTCTACAGCAGTTTGTAGACACGGCCACGAGTGTGCTGATCGTCAATCTGCACATCGTGTGGATATGGTTTGCACTGCGGCTGTTGGCACTGAACACCCCGGTGGCTGCGCGGCTGGTCCCGCACTATGTGATGCGCCTGCGTGTGACCGCGCTGTGGCTTTGGGTCGGCATTGCGCTGGTAACGAGTCTTTTGGGTGGTGCCTACGGTGGCGACTTACTGTGGGCACTGTTGGCCTCAGGCTCGCTGATGGTTTTTTTGGTCGCACCGTTTCGTTGGCCCCTGCAATGGGGTTTGGTGACTTTTGTGTTGGTGCCGTTTTTGGTGAAACACACCTTGTTTATATTGGAAGAAGTTTTGCCACACCTTAAGCCCTGGGCCAGCGGGGTCTTTGTTGGCTGCCTAGTGGTGATGGGGGCCATCGTGCACGCCCTCATCCATCCCCAGGGAAGCAAGCTGGCGGAGTTCCGGCTGCGCTCCTTGCAGGCCAATGGCAGGGAGGGTAAGGGCGCGAGCATCGCTGAGCCCAAGCTCTCGGATCTGGGTGCTTTGGGGCGGTATTGGTCGGCCATTGCGCAGTGGGTGTCGTTGCCTTTTCGTCTTTACGCAAGCCACTTGCTATCGCATCCGCGCACCACAACCCGCCATGTGCTGGCGCGATGTGAGTTGGCCCTAGGTGCTGCCTACCATTGGATAGGCCAAATACAACTGCTGCTGGGCCTCGTCCTCGCGATGGGGCTGTGGCTGGCGTTTAAACACGGCAGCGTCTATCTGACAGCTACCGCTTTGTCACCCAACGCGCTGTTGACCGCAGGTTTGCTGATGTTCATTGCGGTCCTGCCAGCAGCGAGCATGCCCGAGCTTTTACGCCAAACCCGCGTAGAGCAAAGCCTGCAACTGCTGTTGCCGGGCATGCCCCGCGGCAATGCCCTGTCGCGCAAGCTGGCCCAGCGCCATCTCGTGCAAGCCTACCTGGCTTGGGCGGTGGCGGCTGTTCTTGCCAGTGGTTTGCCGTTTGACAAGAGCGATGGACCGATCGCCCTCAGTGGCTATTTGGCGGTCTTGGTTTTTTTGCCCATCGTTCCCACCACGTCTTGGGCAGGCTTAGGTCCCCTCAGCGCGGTCAAGGGACTTTTGGGCTTGGCTTTGTCAATCGTGGTGGGCAGCAGCATCTTTGCCGTGCAGTATTACTGCCATGCCCAACCGTTGGTGCTCTTGGCGGCGGCCTGTAGTGCATCGCTGGCATTGCTGAACTGGCGTTGGATGCAAGTCAAACGCCATCCGCAGGCATTTCCTGCCGGGCGGCTGGCGTCATAGCCGCAGGGCTCCCAGTAATGAAAAAGAGGCACAAAAGTGCCTCTGGTCCGCATAAAACCTGCGCGAGTAGCTATCAAAACAATAGCGCCGCGCAGTTTTTCCGTTTATGCCGCCACGCGCCCAAAGCTCATTACATTCAGAAATTTGCGGCCGCCCTTGCGCCAATTCACTTCGCCGCGCACCAGCTTCATCACCATGCGGTAGAGGAAGCGCAGCAACAGTATGGTCAGGATGGCCTCACCAAAGGTCTGCAAGAAAGCCAACAATACAGGGCGCTTTTCTGCACGGCGATTGAATTGCGCCACCATGCGGTCGCGCGAGATTTCAATGCTGTCATAGAAGGTCGGCACCATGAGTAGGGTCAGGATGGTCGAGGTAATCGTGCCACCGATGATGGCGATCGCCAGCGGCTGATAAAACTCGCCGCCTTCACCCAAGCCGATGGCTACCGGCAACATGCCGGCGATCAGGGCAAAGGTCGTCATCAAAATAGGACGCAGACGCATACGACCGGCATTCATCAGCGCCTCTTCGCGGTCCACGCCTTCGGCTTCCTGTTTGCGGGTCGCATCCAGCAGCAAAATCGCGTTTTTAGCGACCAAGCCCATCAGCATGATCACACCAATCATGCTCATCAGGTTCAAGGTACTGCGCGCTGTGATCAGTGCCACCACCACGCCAATCAGCGACAGCGGCAGTGACAGCATCACGGCCATGGGCGCAGTAAACGAGCCGAACTGCATCACCAGAATCAAGAACATCAGGCCAATACCGGAGATCAGCGCAATGCCCATCTGCTTGCCCAACTCGGCTTGGTCCTGGCCCGCGCCACCCAGATCCATTCCGTAGCCGGGTGGGTAGGACATGCTCTTGGCCAGCTTGACCGCGTCGTCGGTGACTTCGCCGTTGGAGCGACCTTGCACATTGGCAGACACGGTGACCGTGCGCTTGCCATCGGTGTGGTCAATGCCCGAGGGGCCCGTGCCCATCGTGACTTTGGCGATCTGTTCCAAGGGCACCATCTGGCTGGTACCGGCGACGTTAATCGGCAGCCGCTCAATATTCTCCTTGCTGACGCGATCGTCGGGGTGCAGGCGCACTGCCACATCACGCGTCTCTCCGCTGGGGTCCACCCAGTCGCCCACTTCGATGCCGGCAAAGGCCACGCGCAGGGACTGCGCTGCGTCATTGGCGGTAATGCCCATGGAGTTGGCCAAGCCGCGGTTCAGCTCAATCTGCAATTCCTTCTTGGGTTCCTGCTCGGACAGGCCCACATCCACTGCGCCGGGGATCTGGCGCAGCTTGTCCATGTAGACGTTGGTGATCTCCAGCAGCTTGCGCGAATCAGGGCCTGTGAAGTCGATCTGCACCGGCTTGCGGGCTCCGTTGTTCAGATCGTCCAACACGGTGTACTCAGCTCCCACCAGCGGACGAATCTTTTCGCGCAGGTCAGAAGCGATCTGCTTGGCACTGCGGGCGCGGGTATTGCGCTTGCCAATGTCAATATAGATACGGCCGCCGCTCGGGCTGATGTTGACGTTGGTTTCCTTGGTCTCGGGTAGCGTGTGCGCAATGTCGGCCGCGCGCATCATCTTCAGGCGGGCGTATTCGACGGACGACGAGGCCGGCGTACGCACCTCAATCATGATGTTGCCCGAATCCGAAGCGGGCAGGAAGGCCGTGCCGCCCACAGTAGCCTGCAACACAATGGCGCCCACAAAGCTCAGTACTGCGATGACTGCCATCCACGTGCGGTGGTGCAGCGCCCAGGCAATCACATTGCCGTAGCGGTCGGCCTGGTGGTCAAACCAGTCGTTGAAGACCTGCAGTTTTTTACTCAGGCCGGTTTTGGGCGCAGTGTGGTGGTCGGCAGGGTCACCCCAGTAAGCCGACAGCATCGGGTCCAGCGTGAACGAGATAGCCAAGCTGACCAGCACCGAGCAGGTCACGGTCAACGCAAACGGGCGGAACCATTCACCGGACACGCCGGGCATGAAGGCCACAGGAATGAATACGGCGATGATGGAGAAGGTTGTAGCGGCTACCGCCAAACCAATTTCGGCAGTGCCTTCCAGCGCGGCCTTGCGGCGGTCAGAGCCACGCTGCATGTGGCGCACGATGTTTTCCCGCACCACAATCGCATCGTCAATCAGCACGCCGATGGCCAGGGACAAGCCCAGCAGGGTCATAAAGTTCAGCGTGAAGCCGCACAGCCACACCGCAATGAAAGCCGCAATAACTGACGTGGGCAAACTGAGCGCCGTAATCAGCGTGGAGCGCCAGGAATTCAGGAAGGCGTAGACCACAAAAATGGTCAGCACTGCACCCAGCACCAGGGACTCGATCACGTTGTTCAGGCTGCGCTGGGCGTCTATGCCGCCGTCTCGGGTCACTTCCAGCTTGGTTCCCTGGCCGTCTTTGTCCAGGTCCTTGTTGATCTCGACCACCATCTTGCGGATGGATTCGGCCACGCTGACGGTGGACGCATCGCGGGCGCGGGTGATTTGAATACCTACATTGGCTTTGCCACTGCGTACGCTGAAAGAGGAAATATCGGCATAGGCATCTTCAATCGACGCCACCTGGGCCAGGCGTACGATCTGCCCGCCCACGCGTTTGACGACTACGTTCTGGAATTCTTCTGGTGTCTCGATGCGCCCGATCAGGCGAATGCTTTCCTCGTCCAGCCTGCCACTGACCTTGCCCACCGGGGCATTGGTGTTTTGTGCACGCAGCGCGGCGACCACATCGCTGGCCGAGATGTTGAATTCCCGCATTTTCTCGGCACGCAGCAGCACCGACAGCTCGCGCTTGAGCGAGCCATTGATGATCACCGTAGCCACGCCAGGCACACCCCGTAGGCGGTCCGCCAACTGGTCCTCGGCCATGCGCGAGATGGCGGCATGGCTTTGGCTGTTGGACGACAGCGCCATATTCATGATGGGCTGGGCCGACGGGTTGAAGCGGCGCAGTACCGGTTCGCGCATTTCGGTCGGCAGCTTATAGCGCAGGCTGGAGATCACGCTACGCACCTCGTCAGAGGCTTCGATCATGTTCTTGGAGAACGAGAACTCGATCCAGAACGAGGCATTGCTCTCGTTGCTGCTGGAGTAAACGTGGACCGCGCCGGGCACGCTCATCAGCGATTTTTCTAACCGGTTGACGATCTCGCGCTCCACCGAATCGGGCGACGCGCCGGGGTACAACAGCGAAACCTGCACGCCCGGCACTTCCACATCGGGGTTCTGGTTGACACGCAGCTTGGACAGGGCCAACAGCCCCATGGCCATCAGCGCGATGATCAGCACGATGGTGGCGATCGGCTTTTTGATACTGAAGTCAGAGAGAAACATGCTTATTTCCCTTCAGCGGGTGCAGAGGCGGCTGTCGCTGGTTTGGCGCCGGCCATTTGTACGGCCTGGCCATCCTTGAAATTGGAACTGGGAATACGCATCACCACATCACCCGCTGCCAAGCCGGTGC
Organism: Burkholderiales bacterium; assembly: GCA_025363275.1. Lineage (GTDB taxonomy): Bacteria > Pseudomonadota > Gammaproteobacteria > Burkholderiales > Burkholderiaceae_C > Allorhodoferax. Next base: position 7,002 of record JANYEE010000043.1, read on the forward strand.
GCACTTCGTAGTTGCCGGTGCGGGCGTCACGGGAGCCCACGCCCAGGTCGACTTTGGCCAGCTTCAAGTCTTTGATGCGCCAGGTGGAAGTTTTGTCGCCAGCTTTCACCAAGGCGGTTTCCGGCAAGGTAAGGGCTTCCACTTTGTTGGTTTCGACCGTGCCTTCGGCGTACAGACCCGACACGCGGGGCTGAGCGGCGTCCGAGAAGCCCACCAAAATTTCGACTTGGCGCGTCACGTCGTTGGCGCTGGGGTTCATGCGCAGCACCTTGCCGCGGAAGTCTTGGGCGTAGCCGTTGATGCGGAAGTTCACTGCTTGGCCGACCTTGACGGCACTGATCTTGTCGGCTGACACGCGACCCTCAAAGCGCAGGCTGGTGGGATCAATGACTTTGAGCAGTTCCTTGCCAATCGAAGCGGTGTCGCCTGCGGACACTTTGCGGTCGCTCACTACGCCGTCAAACGGTGCGCGGATCTGGGTACGTTGAAGTTGTTGGCGGGCTTGGGCGGCGCGGGAGTTGGCAGCAGATAGCTCGCTTTGGGCGCCATTTCTGCGCACTTCAGCCTCATCTAGCGCTTGTAGGGAGGTCATGCCCGATGCGCGCAGCGTCTTCAGACGCGCCAAATTTCGCTCTGCCTGGTCCAGCGACAAGGTGGCGTTGCGGGCGGCGTCTTCGGCAGAATTCACGTTATCGCGGATCGCGGTTTCGTCCAGCCGCACCAGCACATCGCCGCGGCGCACAACATCGCCGTTTTCTTTGAGCGCCTGAAGCACCACGGCTGATACTTCAGCGCGTAAATCGGCTTTGCGCTCGGGTTGGATGGTCCCGGTCACCACGGGGCCAGACACCATGGCGCTGCCCTGAACCGTCATCACGTCTTCGGGCGCAATGATCAGTGTGGCCGGCTTGGCATCAGCGTCTTTTTTGTCGCCTTTGGCGGACGAGTTATTGCATCCAGCCAGCGTAGTGGACAGCGCAAGTATGAGAAGCAGGGGGCGCAACATCGTGGGAATCTCCAGGGCAAAAAAGAGGTGCCAGCGCAAGGTGTGGCGTTGATTTTGATCAAGGCCCACCGACATTCGCCGGATTATCGTGGGACTGTAACGGGATCACGATTGCCGCGCAGCTACCGTGTGACCAAACTACCCATAAAGCGACGACCGGTTGAAATCCGGGGTCGAGTTGCTGGCTCAGCCTTGTAGCCAGCGCAGCACCTGCGCCCCCACAGCCGGGCTACTGAGCAATTGCATGTGGTGGGTGGCAAAGGCAATGTGCTGGTGACCGGGGGCGAATGCCAGACAGCGCGCAGGGTTGGCGTGCTGGCCCAAAGCGCTGGCCAGCGGCACCAAGCCATCGCCCAGTATGCGCTCGGCTACCGGGCTGCGCTGGCGCGCGGCAGTGGCCGCCAC
>JANYEE010000065.1 GCA_025363275.1 Burkholderiales bacterium
TTGCGCTTCTCTTGCCCCGTCATGCGCTGCTGAATCCACTTGTCACTGCGCCCGTGCTGCTGCCATGTCTGGCGGGCACGGTTGAGGGACAAGGCCGGGTCGGCCATTTCCTGCATGCGCTCGTATCCCACTTTGGCCAGCCAGAGTTTGATGGGCTCGGCCTTGGGGCTGGGGATAGATTGAACCAGGCGTAGCAGGGTTTCGGCGTTGGCGCAGTCGGTTTCGCGCTTTTTGCCGTCTGGCGAGGTCAGTTTCAACTGTACGATTTTTTCGTACGGTTGCTCAGAACCCGCCTCTTGCACGAGCTTGCGTTTGAGGTCCGACCAGTAACGCCTGGCGTTATTGCTGTCCGTCAAAACCTGCACCACGTCAATCACGGAAAACCACCAGGCTTCGGTGGTCTCGTCGTACACACGGCGGATGGATTTGCCATCAAATTCGGTGGGCAGTATTTTCATGCTGGTTCCGATCAGCAGCGCCGGGTCAAAGTCACGCCAGGGGCAGGCTGAACGGATTGCCCAACGGCTAGGCTCTGCCCGTCAAACGCCACGGCATAGGCGTCGAAACTGCGGGCAACTTCGCCCTCTGCTTTGGATTGAACCTTCAGGCGGTCAAACAAGGCATGCGCCGGGGCGTTGCCCAGTTCGCTGTCGTGCTTGAACACATATAGCCCGCGTGTAGACATTTCGCCGCGTGCAGCGGAGCGGTCGTGCTCGAACATTTGCGCCAGGGCCTGAAACACCAGTTCCAAATCGTCGTCGCCAAACCCGGTCTGCTTGGCAAGGAAGGACGACACAAAACCATGGGCCACGTACACGCCATAAGGCACGGTGTGTTTGCGGCCCATGGTGCGGTTGTCGCCCTGCTGCTTTTCTGCCTCGGCCTCGGTGGCAACTGCCATGCGGGTGATGGAGTGCTCCAGCGCCACGATAGGCTCCACCGAACGGGCAAAGGTAAGTTGCACTGGGCCGCGAACCTGGCCGCAGTTGGTGCCCAACGACATCACCGCGCCAAAGGTGCGCACGTCAAAGAAGTTCTGGCACATCCACTTGCGGGCTTGGCCCACCTCATCGGCGCTGCCCTTGCGCTTCTCTTTGGCTGGCTTCTTCCTTTTTGCGTCAGTCGCTACGTTTTCAGTAGCATCTTCCGCAGACTCCTCCGGGGCTACAGCCAGATTTAATGCCGAATACGCCCGCTGGTGCTCCAGGTTCAAAATGGCCTTTTCACGGACGTATATCTCAAAGCGCTTTTCGCCGGGGGCGAATTTTTCCTCAAACCGCTTTCCCTCTGGCGCTGGCTCGGCGTTGTCGGCTGCCTTGACCAAGCCCACAAAGTTGCGGATCTTGCGCTTGAGCGACACGTCCGTCACCAGCCCATGACCCGACTCCGCATCCATGCGCGGCATGTTGCCCGCGTCAGGGTCGCCATTGGGGTTGCCGTCTTTCACGTCAAAAATTAGGACAAAGTCGTAGCGATTGGCTAGCTGATGATCGAGGCTCATGTTGGGGTTCCTTCGGTGGTGGGGGTGGAGTCGTCAGGTTTTTTGGCAAAGAAATCTTGGCGTTGCTGGTAGTAGCCCAGCGCAAACCGGCCCTGGTCGGGCAGTGGCAAATGTTTTGGGAAGTCGGTCACAGCATCCAAAATTTCGCCCAGCAGCTTTTCAAACCATGCAGCTTGCCCAACCGTCAACTTCTTCAAATGCGCATTCTTCAGGCGCAATAAGGTGGTGAACACCGCAACGGGTGTGCTCGACGCCGCGCCGTAGTAGCGATCACGAATGGTTGCGTTGAGCTTGCCCGGCCCGCCTGCGGACGCCTCTTGTATCCGCTCCAGAACGGCAAAAAGCCGCCCCAGCCGGTACGCCGGGTTGGTGTTGGTAAGGTCAAGCATGGGCAAAAACTCCTTTTCGTGGGGCTGGTGGTTGGATGTGACAGAGGAACGGCGAATCTGGCGGTTGAGGCAGGCTTTGATGGCTGCTGCGCGGTAGTAGTTAACGCTTTGCTCCGCACGGCTGCGCCCTACTGCAACGTTGAGCCACAAGCTGGGGTACGGCACGTCTGGCCCGGCAAAGACTGCATCGACTATTGAGCCACCAAGATTCGGCGGAAGTCGGTCAATATCGCCAAAGGGCTGACTGCTGGTGGACAAGCACACGGCTTGCAGCAAACGCTTCAAACTCGGGTACTGCGGGTCATAGTCGCCGCGTACCATTTCAAGGTCGTTGAAGTGCTGGCCGATGCGCGCGCCCAAATCAGCCAGCGGCAGACAGTGATAAAAGCGAATGCTGATGCGGGCGGCGTTGGGGGCCAGACCCAGCACATGGAAGCGGTTGTTGTCATCCACCCCGCCGTGTTTGCCTGACTGGGTGGCTTTGAACAGCGCTTGCACGGCGTTGGCACCCCGGTCGGGGTCGTCCTTGGGTGGATCACCAAAAATGTCGGCGACGATGGATTCAAACTCTGAATCCCGCTCTGCCCAAAACACCGTGGAAGCGTCGCCCACCTGAATGCGCTGGTCTGAGTCTCTGCGCAGCAGGTGATTCAGGGCGGTGGTGTAGCCAAAAGCCGCTGCTTGGCTCACCGGCGCGTTCTCACCTTGGCGTTCCGTCTTGCCATAGGACTCGAAGGCGCGGGCGTTGAACGAAACGATGTTTGCCCCGGACGATTGCGCGCCCCACACGCCTTTGATGGAGGTGTGCAATCGTTGAATGACTGCATCGTCTCCGGTGACCAAACACATGGCCTGCCGTGCTTCCACATCAGTCGTTACGTTCAGCACAGCGTTGACAACGGCGGGGCGTTGGCAAACCATATCCACATCACCATGCAAGCGAAAACTCATCACCGCATTGGATTCCAGTGCTTGCGGCCAAGCCGGTTGCGCTTCAAGCTGCAGCAACTTGACACTTCCAAAGAACTTCAAAATAGCCTGAATGCCTGCGTCGTCACGGGCGC
>JANYEE010000094.1 GCA_025363275.1 Burkholderiales bacterium
TGTCGATCCAGGGGATCAACGAACCGCCCAGGGGCACGCCAAAGTTGGCGGTCTCGGCAGCGGTCAGGGCGCGTTGCTTGGCGATGACCTTGCGATCGATTTCCAGGATGGCGCTCTTGGGGTCATCCAACAGGGCTTTGACCTCGGCGTTTAGCGTGCCGTACTGGGTCAGTAGCTCACGCATGTGCTGGGCACCGCCTCCCGATGCCGCCTGGTAGGTCTGGGTGCTCATCCACTCGACCAGCCCGGCCTTGTACAGCGCTCCCACACCCATCAGCATGCAGCTCACCGTGCAGTTGCCGCCTACCCAGTTTTTGCCACCCTTGACCAGCGCGTCCTGGATGACGGGCATGTTGACAGGGTCCAGGATGATGACGGCGTCTTTCTCCATGCGCAGCGTTGAGGCGGCATCAATCCAGTGGCCGTTCCAGCCCGCAGCCCGCAGCTTGGGGAAAACTTCGGCGGTGTAGTCACCGCCCTGGGCGCTGATGATGATGTCGCAGCGCTTGAGCGCATCAACATTGAAGGCGTCCTGTAGCGAGGTTTCGTTCTTGGCTTGGGCAGGGGCTTTGCCACCCGAATTGGAGGTCGAGAAGAACAAGGGTTCAATCAAATCGAAATCCCGCTCGGTTTCCATACGGTCCATCAAGACCGAGCCCACCATACCGCGCCAGCCGACAAGCCCTACGAGGGGCTGTCTATGCCCTGCGACCAAACTACCTGTTGTCATGAAAAAGCCCTTTCAGATTATCGAAATTGAAGAATTTCATCTGCCCGGCTCGTCTGGCCGGGGTGGGCACGAACGAGGCAGGCCGTTTAGCCAGTAATGGTCGTCGTTTTGGTTGCCACGGTAGGCACCAACACAAAACCCGCACCCAAGCCGAAACCGACCTTGTGGATCACATCTTGGAATGGGTGGCACGCATACATAGCGAACATTGTAATAGGTGGAATTACGCAGCTATTACAGATGAATCACAAGTCGCGCTACAAAGCGCGCACGACGGCGTCACCCATCTCTAGCGTGGACACACGCGTCGTACCTGCGCTGTGGATGTCGGCCGTGCGAAGGCCTTGGTCCAGCACCTTTTTGACTGAAGCTTCGATGCGCAGTGCTGAGGCTTCGTCGTTGAGGCTGAATCGCAGCATCATGGCTGCGCTCAAGATGGTGGCCAACGGGTTGGCAACACCTTTGCCTGCAATGTCGGGTGCGCTGCCGTGGCTGGGTTCGTAAAGTCCTTGGCCCGAACTGTTCAGGCTGGCCGACGGCAGCATGCCGATGGAGCCGGTGAGCATGGAGGCTTCGTCCGACAGGATGTCGCCAAACATATTGCCGGTGACCACCACGTCAAAGCGTTTGGGCTCCTTAACCAGTTGCATGGCGGCGTTATCTACATACATATGGTCCAGCGCCACATCCGGGTACTGCAGCCCGATTTCTGACACAACGTCTTTCCAGAACTGGAAGGTCTCCAGCACATTGGCCTTGTCGACGCTGGTGACGCGCTTGTTGCGTTTTTGGGCAGCTTGAAAGGCTACATGGGCAATACGCTCGATCTCGGGGCGGCTGTAACGCATGGTGTCGAAGGCTTCTTCTGCGCCGGGGAAATGCCCATCGGTAGCGATGCGGCGCCCACGCGGTTGGCCGAAGTAGATGTCGCCCGTCAACTCGCGGATGATGAGAATGTCCAGTCCCGCCACCAGTTCGGGCTTGAGGCTAGACGCGTGCACTAACTGTTCATAGCAAATGGCGGGGCGGAAGTTGGCGAACAGGCCCAGGTTCTTGCGCAAGCCCAAAATGGCCTGCTCGGGGCGCAGGGGGCGGTCCAGCTTGTCGTACTTCCAATCACCGACTGCGCCGAAAAGAACGGCGTCGGCTTCTTTGGCCAGCTTCAGCGTGGCTTCGGGCAAGGGGTGTCCGTGCGCCTCGTAGGCGGCACCGCCTACCAAGGCGGTTTCCATCTCCAGCGGCAAATCCAATGCCTTGAGAACTTTGACGGCCTCTGCCACGATTTCGGTTCCGATGCCGTCGCCCGGCAATACTGCAATTTTCATGAATGTTCCTATTTGGATGGGGACAGCGCTAAAGATCTGTCCGGCAGTGCTCTGCTATTGATAGCTGCTCAGGCAGTCATTGTGCGGGCTAGCCAGGGCTTTTGGGCTAAACGCAGGGCTTCGAATGCCTTGATCTTGTCGGCGTGGCGCAGGGTCAGGCCAATGTCGTCAAAACCGTTGACCAGACAGTATTTACGGAAGGCTTGCACGTCGAATGCAATCTCTTCGCCCTGGGGCTTGACGATGACTTGGCGCTCCAGATCGATGGTGAGCTGGTAGCCGGGGAAAGCAAGCGCTTCGCTGAACAGTTGGCCCACCTGTGCTTCGGACAGCACGATGGGCAGCATCCCGTTTTTGAAGCTGTTGTTGAAGAAGATGTCTGCGTAACTGGGCGCGATGATGGCGCGAAACCCATACTGGTCCAGCGCCCAGGGCGCGTGTTCGCGCGAGGAGCCACAGCCAAAGTTCTTGCGTGCCAGCAGGATGGATGCGCCCGTGTAGCGCGGCTGGTTCAGTACGAAGTCGGGGTTGGGTTTGCGGCTGGCCGGGTCCTGGCCCGGAAAGCCCGCGTCTAGGTAGCGCCATTCGTCAAACAGGTTTTGACCGAAGCCGGTTTTGCGGATGGATTTGAGAAACTGCTTTGGGATGATGGCATCCGTGTCCACGTTTTCGCGGTCCATGGGGGCTACGAGCCCCTTGTGGAGTGTAAATTTGTTCATTTCTTGGCTGCACCTTCAATTTTTTCTCCAGCCTTTTGGATATCTTGGCCCATGCCTTTAACGGTATTGCAAGCGGTCAGCAGCAACAGGGCAGATGCGCACACAGCGTAAACAATGGTTTTCATGGTGGTGTCCTTGGTAATGGCTCAGGAGAACTTGCGGATGTCGACAAAGTGGCCATGGATGGCGGCGGCGGCGGCCATCGCGGGGCTCACCAGATGCGTACGCCCGCCCGCGCCCTGGCGGCCCTCAAAATTACGGTTGCTGGTAGAGGCACAGCGCTCGCCGGGTTCCAGCTTATCAGCGTTCATGGCCAAGCACATTGAGCATCCGGGTTCGCGCCATTCAAAGCCGGCAGACCTGAAAATTACATCCAGACCTTCACGCTCTGCTTGGTCTTTCACCAGGCCAGAGCCCGGCACCACCATCGCCAGCTTGATATTTTTTGCGACCTTCCGGCCTAGTCTTTTCACCACGGCAGCCGCTTCGCGCATGTCTTCAATGCGGCTGTTGGTGCAAGAGCCAATAAACACCTTGTCGACGAACAGGTCGTCTAACGCTTTGCCGGGCTCCAAGCCCATGTAGGTCAGGGCACGCTCGATGGCACCGCGTTTGTTGGCGTCTTTTTCCTTGTCCGGATCGGGCACACGGGCATCAATGCCCAGCACCATTTCGGGCGAGGTGCCCCAGGTCACTTGCGGAACGATTTGTGCGGCATCCAATTCCACGACGGTGTCGAAATGCGCACCGGTGTCGGAGTGCAGCGTCTTCCAGAAAGTGACGGCCTGGTCCCATTCCACCGCAGCCGCCTCGGAGCTGGCGGCGTTGGCGCCGGGGGCCAGGGGGCGACCCTTAACGTAGTCGATGGTTTTTTCGTCTACCGCCACCAGGCCTGCGCGCGCCCCGGCTTCGATGGCCATGTTGCAGACGGTCATGCGGCCTTCCATGCTGAGTGCGCGGATGGCGGCTCCGCCAAATTCAATGGTGTAGCCGGTGCCTCCTGCTGTTCCGATTTTTCCAATGATTGCCAGCACAATGTCCTTGGCGGTGATGCCGGGCGCGGCCTTGCCGTCGACCCTGACCAGCATATTTTTGGCCTTCTTGGCCAGCAGGGTTTGTGTAGCCATCACGTGTTCGACCTCGCTGGTGCCAATGCCGTGCGCTAGTGCACCAAACGCCCCGTGCGTAGAGGTGTGCGAATCGCCGCAGACCACCGTCATGCCGGGCAGGGTGGCACCGTTCTCAGGTCCGATCACGTGCACGATGCCCTGGCGTTTGGACAGAAAGGGAAAGTAGGCCGCCGAGCCGAACTCACTGATATTGGAGTCCAGCGTCATGACCTGTTCTTTGCTAGTGGGGTCGGTGATACCGTCGTAACCGAGCTCCCAGCCGGTGGTGGGCGTGTTGTGGTCGGCCGTGGCCACGATGGAGCTGACGCGCCAGACTTTGCGGCCTGCCACACGCAGACCTTCAAAAGCCTGGGGGCTGGTGACTTCGTGGACTAAGTGGCGGTCGATGTAGAGGATGGACGTGCCGTCCTCCTCGGTGTGGACCACGTGGTCATCCCAGAGTTTGTCGTAGAGCGTGCGTACCATGGTGAGGTCTTCCTTCAGAAAATCAATTTTAGGCCTGCACCCTTGGTGGGGTCACGGCAATAAGGTGGTCCACCAGCAGCCGGGCGGTGCGCGGCAGCGTGGAGAAATCACGGGCCACCAGTTCAATCTGTCGGGTGGCCCAGGTGTCACTGAGGGCAACCGTGCTGAGCTCACCCATGCTGTGCATCAGTGTGAATGCGCGCAGCGGCATCACGCCGATGCCCAGGCCATTGAGGATCATGCGGCCCATGGCATCCAGCCCGGTGACCTGGATGCGCAGCCGGATACTTTGCCCTAGCGCGGCTGCGGCTTGACGCATGGCGACATAAATAGAGCTATTAGAGTGCAGGCCGACATGGTCAAAGGTCAGCGTTTCTTCAAAAGCCACCGTACCCTTGTCGACCAGGGCGTGGCCCGAGGGAACAACGAGCACCAGTTGGTCCTGCCGGTAGGGCAGGGTTTGCAGCTCGCCCACACCATCGGCCGTGTTGCAGACGCCCAGATCAGCAGCACCTTCTTGCACTGCGCGCACGACTTCGCTGCTCAGGTGTTCTTCCAGATCAATCTTGATGCCTTGGTGCGCGCGGATGAAGGCACCCAGGTCTTCGGGCAGAAACTGCACCGTGGCGGAAATACTGGCGTGCATGCGCACTTGGCCGCGCACGCCGTCGGCGTATTCGCTAAGCTCCGACTGCATGCGCTCAAGGCTAAACAGCACGCTGCGCGCGTGGTGCAGCAAATTTTGTCCAGCGGGGGTGAGTTGTACGCCGCGGGAGTGCCGGTGGAGCAGCGCGGTCCCCAAGGTGGCTTCCAGGTCGCTGATGCGCTTGCTTACAGCGGATGGAGCTAGGAACTCCCGCTGGGCGGCCTTGCCGATGCTGCCCAGCTCGCACACGGCCACAAAGAGCTGAAGCGAAGTCAGATCCAGGCGGCGGGTGAGGCTTGGGGTAGGGGGGTGCATGGCTATTGTCATCGCATATGGCGATGACTCCTGCATTTTTACACGGTATTTTAGAAATTGACTTCGTGATTTGCGATGTATGGCGTCTATGGAAGTGATGACTAGATTGTTGCTATTAAAAATATAGCTACCAAAGCATATTCCACCTGGGCCCCAGGCCTGTAAGACATAAAAAAGCCCCGCTTCCAATGTTTGGGAGCGGGGCTAGCATCCTTTTCAGCCGCTTGGGCTGCTAACGATCAACGTTGGGAAATAGGCTGCACATCACGCCGCTCAGAACCCGTGAATAGCTGCCGCGGACGACCAATTTTGTACTCCGGGTCACCGATCATTTCGTTCAACTGGGCTATCCAGCCTACGGTGCGGGCCAGCGCGAAGATGGCCGTGAATAGCGGCACCGGTATGCCGATGGCGCGCTGCACGATGCCGGAGTAGAAATCGACGTTCGGGTAGAGCTTGCGCTGAACGAAGTAATCGTCTTCCAGTGCGATCTTTTCCAAGGCCATGGCCAGCTTAAACAGTGGGTCGTTTTCCAAGCCCAGCGCACCGAGAACTTCTTTACAAGTCTCTTGCATGAGTTTGGCACGGGGATCGTAGTTTTTGTAAACCCGGTGACCAAAACCCATTAGCTTGACGCCGGAGTTCTTGTCTTTGACCTTTTCCATGAATTCGCCCACCTTGCTGATGCCACCCATGCGCTGGATGTCTTCAAGCATGTTCAGGCACGCCTCATTCGCCCCGCCATGGGCAGGGCCCCACAAGCAAGCAACGCCGGCAGCGATGGCAGCAAACGGATTGGTACCCGAGCTGCCGCACAGGCGCACCGTAGAAGTAGACGCGTTTTGTTCGTGGTCAGCGTGCAGCGTGAAAATGCGGTCCATCGCCCGCTCGATGACCGGGTTGACGACATAGGGCTCGCACGGCGTGGCGAACATCATGTGCAGGAAGTTGCCAGCGTAGCTCAGCTCGTTCTTGGGGTACATGTAGGGTTGCCCCACGGTGTACTTGTAAGCCATCGCCACCAGCGTGGGCATCTTGGCAATCAGGCGGATCGCGGAAATGTCACGGTGCTCGGGGTTGGTGATGTCGGTGCTGTCGTGGTAGAAGGCCGACAGTGCGCCCACCAGGCCGGTCATGATGGCCATGGGGTGCGCATCACGGCGGAAGCCCCGCAGGAAAAACTGCATCTGCTCATTGACCATGGTGTGCTGGGTCACGCGCTTGGTGAACTCGGTCTTGCCGGCGGCGTTGGGCAAATTACCGTACAAAAGCAGGTGGCAGGTTTCCATGAAATCGCAATTGGTGGCCAATTGTTCAATCGGGTAGCCGCGGTACAGTAGCTCGCCCTTGTCGCCGTCGATGTAGGTGATGGCCGACTGGCAGGATGCTGTTGACAAAAAGCCTGGGTCGTAGGTAAACATACCCGTCTGTGCGTATAGCTTGCGAATGTCCACAACGTCGGGACCGACGTTGCCGTGGTACACCGGCAAATCGACGCTGGGGCTGCCGTTACTGAACGACAGGGTGGCTTTGTTGTCAGCTAGTTTCATCTTTCGCCTTTCAGAGAGGTTCTCTCAACATACTCAAAACTTCTTGCACATCGTTACGGTCCAGTTCGACGTCCACCTGGGCTAGTGTCTTGCGGTTCAACTGCACATCCAGCAAATCGTTATCACTCAGCGCCATCAACGCGGACAGAGCCTCACCCTGTACCACCGTCAATGTACTGCTAAAGCGCTTGAAAAAACGCTCGATGAAGAGATCGTTTTCCAGCAAACCGCGGCGACACCGCCAGTGCAGTTTGCTGAGCGCTCTCTCATCGATTAACACAGCGGCTCCGTCGCATCAGACAGTCCGCAGGACCATCATTTCCTTGATCTTGCCAATCGCTTTGGTGGGATTCAAGCCTTTCGGGCAGACATCTACACAGTTCATGATGGTGTGGCAGCGGAACAGGCGGTAGGGATCTTCCAGATTGTCCAAGCGTTCGCCAGTGGCCTGGTCTCGGCTGTCGGCAATGAAACGGTAGGCTTGCAGCAAGCCGGCAGGGCCCACGAACTTATCCGGATTCCACCAGAAGCTGGGGCACGATGTGGAACAGCTTGCGCACAAAATGCATTCGTACAGGCCGTTGAGCTCTTCACGCTCTTCGGGGCTTTGCAAGCGTTCTTTCTCAGGCGGCACGGTGTCATTGATCAAGTACGGCTTGATTGAGTTGTACTGCTTGAAGAAGTCGGTCATATCGACGATCAGATCGCGAATGACAGGCAGTCCGGGCAGGGGCTTCAACACGATCTTGCCGGGCAGGGTCAGCATGTTGGTCAGGCAGGCCAAGCCGTTTTTGCCGTTGATGTTCATTGCGTCTGACCCGCATACGCCTTCGCGGCAGGAGCGACGAAAGGAGATCGTAGGATCCACGGCCTTGAGCTTCATCAGGGCGTCCAGCAACATGCGTTCGTGGCCATCGAGTTCCACATCGATGTCCTGCATATAGGGCTTGGCGTCCTTGTCAGGGTCGTAGCGGTAGATGGAAAAAGTGCGTTTGGTCATGATCAAAATGTCCTTACTTTGAGGGGCACAGAGTCGACGGTAAGTGGTGTCATTTGCACAGGCTTGTAACTCAGCCGGTTGCCTTCGCTGTACCACAAGGTGTGCTTGTGCCACTCTTTGTCATTGCGGCCGTTGGGATGTTCGGCGGAGTCGGCGTAGTCATCCACGCTGTGGGCGCCACGACTTTCATGGCGGGCCGCGGCTGAGACGATAGTGGCCTGTGCCGCTTCAATCAGATTTTCCACCTCCAGCGCCTCAATGCGCGCGGTGTTGAATACCTTGGACTTGTCTTTCAGATTGATCGCGTTGACGCGCTCCCGCAGGGCGGCGATCTTGACCACGCCTTCGTCCATGCTTTTCTGCGTCCGGAATACGCCAGCGTACTGTTGCATGGAGGCACGCATGTCATTGGCTACATCCTGGGCATACTCGCCGCTGGTGGCGTTGTCTAAGCGAGAGACGCGCTCCAAAGTGCGATCTGCAGCATCCTTGGGCAATTCCTTGTGCGCTTTGCTAGTCTTGATGTAATCGACGATGTGGTTGCCCGCAGCGCGGCCAAACACCAGCAGGTCCAAGAGCGAGTTGGTGCCCAAACGGTTGGCGCCATGCACCGACACACAGGAGCATTCGCCTACTGCGTACAAGCCATTAACAACCTCGTTGTGCACATCACCTTTTTGAATAACAACCTGTCCGTGAATATTAGTCGGGATACCGCCCATCTGGTAATGGATGGTGGGAACCACAGGAATCGGTTCTTTGGTGATGTCCACATTGGCGAAATTGACGCCGATCTCGTATACCGAGGGCAGGCGCTTGTGAATAGTGTCTGCACCTAAATGGTCAAGCTTCAACAGCACGTAGTCCTTATTCGGACCACAGCCACGCCCTTCCTTGATTTCTTGGTCCATACAGCGAGAAATGAAATCGCGAGGTGCCAGATCCTTCAGTGTCGGGGCATAGCGTTCCATGAAGCGTTCGCCATTCCCGTTGACTAATATGGCCCCTTCGCCACGGCAACCTTCGGTTAACAGTACGCCTGCTCCGGCCACGCCGGTGGGGTGGAACTGCCAAAACTCCATGTCTTCCAGCGGGATGCCGGCGCGTGCTGCCATGCCCAAGCCATCGCCGGTGTTGATAAAGGCGTTGGTGGAAGCGGCAAAGATACGGCCTGCGCCGCCCGTGGCCAGCAGTGTGGTCTTGGCTTCCAGAATATGGATATCGCCAGTTTCCATCTCAAGCGCCGTCACGCCGACCACATCGCCTTCAGCATCGCGGATCAGATCCTGCGCCATCCACTCGACGAAGAAGCTGGTTTTTGCTGCCACGTTTTGCTGGTAGAGGGTGTGCAGCATGGCATGACCGGTACGGTCTGCCGCAGCACAGGCGCGCTCAACGGCTTTTTCGCCATAGTTGGAAGTATGGCCGCCAAACGGACGCTGGTAGATCGTTCCATCGGGGTTGCGGTCAAACGGCATGCCCATGTGCTCCAGGTCGTACACAACCTTGGGGGCTTCGCGGCACATGAATTCGATCGCGTCTTGGTCACCGAGCCAATCGGAGCCCTTCACTGTGTCGTAAAAGTGGTAGTGCCAGTTGTCATCGTTCATGTTGCCCAAGCTAGCGCCGATGCCGCCTTGGGCCGCCACGGTGTGCGAACGGGTGGGGAACACTTTCGAGAGAACTGCGACGTTCAAACCGGCGCGGGCCAACTGGAGAGATGCGCGCATACCGGAGCCACCGGCGCCGACGATGACAACGTCAAATTTGCGTTTGGATACGGAGTAAGACATGAATAGATTGCCTGTTGTGATAGGGGATCAAAGACGCCACAGGACCTGAATGGCCCAGCCAGCACAGCCGACGAGCCAGACAATCGAAAACACCTGCAGCGACAAGCGCAGGGAGACGGATTTGATGTAGTCCATCCAGATGTCCCGGATGCCGACCCACGCGTGATAGAGCAGTGCGATGATGACGGTAAAGGTGATGACCTTCATCCACTGCGCCGAAAAAATGCTAGCCCAAAGCTCGTAGCCTAAGGGGCGTTTGGTGATCAACACTTGCGCCAAAACAAGCACTGTAAATAGCGCCATCAGTACGGCGGTTACACGTTGTGCGAGCCAGTCGCGCAAGCCATAGTGCGCGCCGACTACGACGCGCTTGGATCCATAGTTCACTGCCATTGTTAGTATTCCTTGTAGTGGACAGCTAAGCCGCTCTGTGCGCCTGCCGTCGAGTTGCTTGAAGTGGCTTAGTACAAACCAAACAGTTTGGCGCCCAACACGAGCGTCAGCGCAATACTCAGCACCAACGTGGTGATAGCAGAGCTCTTGCCAAACTCTTTGCTCACTGCGTGGTTGATATCCATCCACAGGTGGCGAACACCCGCAATGAAGTGGTGCAAGTAGGCCCAGACCAGGCCCAGTGCGACCAGCTTCATAAACCAACCTGGCACGAAGCCAAGGCCAAAAGTGAAAGCAGCCGCAAACCTGGCGAAGGATATTTCCGAGGAGACCGAAGTGTCAAACATCCAAATGATGAAGGGCATCAACATGAACATTAGCGCGCCGCTGATGCGATGCAGGATGGAGACCCAGCCCGCAGCAGGTAAACGGTAGGTGGGAAGGTCGCTCAGTGCGTTGATATTGCGAAATTCGGGCCGCTTTGCACGGCCCCCAGAAATAAGCTCAGTCATGGATTTACTTTCGTTTCAGTAACCGGATTGTAATTATCGATGCACTTTGACCCACTACGCTGCAGCTCGGTGGTCTGACGTAGCACTTTCGGGGTCTTTCTGTCAATTTAACGCATTGCGATAGTAGTGTGTGTCGGTCAAGTAAAGGCCGCGACGCATCTCCATGGGCGCGTCGTTGTAGGTGAAGGCAATACGCTCCACGCTCAGGAGTGGTGTGCCGGGTTTGACCTGAAGGAGACCGCACTGCTCAGCGTCGGGCAAGACAGCGCGTATTTTTTCTTCAGCTCGCGCCATGTGCACACCAAACTCGGTCTCAAACAAGGCGTACATCGGGCCGCCATAGGCTGCCAGTCGCTCTGCGGTCAGGCCTTTGAACGGTGTCCCAGGAAGCCACAGGTCTTCTAAAATAATAGGCGTTCCGGCAAACAACAAGATGCGGCGAACTTGCAGTACCGGATCGCCCGCGCGCATCGAAAGGGCACGCGCTACGTCAGCGGTGGCGCGAATGCGTTTGCAATCAACGATATGCCGTTGCGCTGGCCCCTCGCTTTTGGGGTCGCCGTTGTCGGGGAATAATTTGAGGAAGCGGTACTGGACGGTGCGTTCGGCGTGGGTTGCCACGAACGTACCCTTACCTTGGCGGCGCAGCAGCAAATTTTCGGCAGCCAATTCGTCCACAGCTTTGCGTACCGTGCCCTGGCTAACTTTGTAGCGCGCGGCCAGCACGTTCTCGCTGGGAATGGCCGCGCTGGGTTTCCACTCGCCAGACTGTAGACTTTGCAGAATCAGCGCCTTGATCTGCTGGTAAAGGGGGCTAAAAGCGGGCGTGGCCGCGACTGTGGGCGGGCCCTCGCCCTCCAGTCCGGCGGACGTGGCACTTTCGTGGGGAGCCATGGGCGTGGTATTCATGAAGATTGGCTGTGAAAGTCAGTCCCAAGTCAGGCAGGGAGTTTGCTGCAATCATATCTTATATAAGACATAAGACAAGTTGACCTTGCGCAGATTTCAGGAGTAAACTCTCTCGGATTCTGCTGGGCTCAATCGTTTTACTTGGGCCTCTGGGCAGTACTGGTTCTACATCACTTCCTGGAGTTTTCACCATGAGCAAAAAGCCCGTTCGCGTTGCCGTCACCGGCGCAGCTGGACAAATCGGATACGCCATTCTGTTTCGCATTGCCTCTGGCGAAATGTTGGGCAAAGACCAGCCTGTCGTTCTGAGTCTGCTGGAAGTGCCGGTTGAAAAAGCCCAGCAAGCCCTGCAAGGCGTGATGATGGAATTGCAAGACTGCGCATTCCCCCTGTTGGTGGGCATGGAAGCCCACAGCGACCCCCTGACCGCATTCAAGGATGTCGACTACTCGCTGCTGATCGGTTCGCGCCCCCGGGGCCCCGGCATGGAACGTGCCGAATTGCTGGCTGTGAATGCTGAAATCTTCAC
>JANYEE010000095.1 GCA_025363275.1 Burkholderiales bacterium
GCACCAGCACGGCATCGGCCGATGCCTTGGCCGCATTTGTAGCCCAGCAAGGCCTCACCGTGCAGTGGATTCTGGAAACCCATGCCCATGCGGACCACCTGTCGGCAGCGCACTACCTGCGCAAAAAGTTGGGCGGCAAGATTGCCATTGGCGCCGCCATTACAGACGTGCAAAGCGTCTTCAAAAACATCTTCCACCTGGAGCCTGAGTTTCAGCCCGACGGCAGCCAATTTGACCGCCTCTTCCAGGCCAACGAACCCTTCGCCATTGGCGAGCTGCAAGCCCAGGCGCTGTCAGTACCCGGCCACACGCCCGCCTGCATGGCCTACCAAGTGCACAGCGCCCAAGGTGCCGACGCGGTGTTTGTGGGCGACACCCTCTTCATGCCCGATGTCGGCACGGCCCGCTGCGATTTTCCGGGTGGCAATGCCCACCAGCTCTACACCAGCGTGCGCGCCTTACTCGATCTGCCCGGCGAAACCCGGCTCTACATGTGCCATGACTACCCGCCTGATGCGCGCGAACCGGCCTGGGTCAGCACCGTGGCCGAGCAGCGTGCCAGCAATATCCATATCCACGATGGCGTCAGCGAAGACGCTTTTGTCGCCATGCGCACCCAGCGCGACACGGGCCTGGCCGTGCCCACGCTCATCTTGCCGTCTGTGCAAATTAATATTCGCGCCGGCGCCCTGCCCCCGCCCGAGGCCAATGGCGCGCGCTATCTCAAAATTCCGATCAACGTTTTATAGGCTGCGCACTATGGAAAACTCCGTTTGGCTCTTTCCGGTTTTGACACTGGCAGTCTTAGGCGCCTACTTTCTTTATCTAGCGCTGGCGCCCCAGCATCTTGCGTGGCGCACCCACGCGACTTTGCGAGTCGACTGGTTTGACGCGGTCTCCGCAGAACGCGGCACCGAGATATTGGCCATACAAACCGTGCGCAATTCGGTAATGACTGCCACCATCACTGCATCCACCTCCACACTGGGACTGATAGGCGCGGTCACCCTGGTGGCACCCAGCATTAACGCCGTCGTAGGCACGAGCCCAGCCGCCATGCTGCTGACACCGCGCATGGCCATGGAGTTCACCGCAACGGCGCTATTACTTGTGTCGCTGGTAGCGTCGACCATGGCAATCCGGTACTACAACCATGCCGGATTTGTATGCGCCATGCCGGTTGGCAGCATCACGCGCATGCGCTGGGCCAACACCGGACGAGACCACTTGCGCTTTGCCGGTGTGCTCTACAGCTGGGGCCTACGCTGCATGATTTTGGTTGCACCGGTACTTGTGTCTATCGTTTACAGCCCGGCGGGTCCTTTGGCAGCCCTGCTGGTGACGGGTTTGTTACTGGGGCTGGAGCGGGTCAGCCCGCCTAAAGCCACGCATCCCTAGGAGTCCACATGCCGACGCCCCTGCCAATCAAGCCCCACTGGGAACACGTCTACTCCAGCAGGTCCGTTGACACCGTCAGTTGGTACCAGCCCCATGCCAAGCACTCGCTTGCCTTGATCCAGGCCACGGGTGTGCCACGGTCCGCCGATTGGCCCTGCAGTTCTGCGACATCAGCGTTCTGGACTTATCCGCCTCAGCGTTGCGTCTAGCCCAGTAGCGCCTAGGACCTGAGAACTTATTGGCTTTCCAACTATTGAATTTGCAGCGTTTTGGTATGGCAAATCCCGTGCAAGAATGAGGCTCCCTCTTGATCCCCCGTCCTGGAGTCGCACTGTGTTTACCCACGTTTCTACACCCGCTTTGCGTGGCGGGCTGCTCGCTGTTCTGGCGGCCGCTCTGTTTGGCCTGAGCACACCGCTGGTGCAGCATTTTGGGCAGGGCTTGGGCGCTTTTACAACCGCAGCGTTGCTGTATGCGGGCGCGGCCCTGGTGGCACTGCTGATGCGCCACCCACCGGAGCGCGAGGCGGCTTTGCGGTTTTCCGACACTGCGCGCTTGTTGGCCATGGCGGCATTTGGCGCGGTGATTGGCCCCGTAGCGCTGGCCTGGGGCTTGCAGCGCACCAGCGGCTCCAGTGCATCGCTCATGCTGACGCTAGAGGCTTTGTTTACCGCCGTTTTGGCATGGCGACTGTATGGCGAAAGCATGGACAGACGCGTGGGTGCTGCCATGCTGTTCTTGCTGGGCGGGGGCGTAGCCCTAGTGCTGGAGCAAGGCCTAACCGGCGAAACGCAGTTGTCAGGCTTGCTCGCGGTATTGGTCGCCACGGCCGCGTGGGGGGTGGACAACACCCTCTCGCGCGGCGTGGCCGACCGTGACCCCGGCCATGTCGTGCTTGCCAAGGCCAGCTTGGGGGTGGCCGCCACCTTGTGCATTGCCTTGGTGGTGGGGGAACCCCTGCCTGCCCCGGGGGCCACCGCCGCCCTGCTGGCGATTGGTGCCACCGGCTACGGGCTCAGCCTCCGGCTGTATTTGCTGGCCCAGCGTGCGTTCGGTGCGGGGCGCACCGGCTCCGTTTTTGCGCTGGCGCCATTTATCGGTGCGTTAGCAGCCTTTGCCATGGGCCAGCACAACGGAAGCTGGATGTTGGTGCTGGGCGGCGTGTTGATGTTGGTGGGGGTCGCCCTGCATCTATTTGAATCGCACCACCACGCACACGACCATGAGGCGCTGGACCACGAGCACGCCCATTCGCATGACGACGGGCACCACCTCCACAGCCACGACCCCATGCCATCGGGCCCGCACAGCCATGCTCACGCGCATGCGCCCCACGGGCATGCGCATGCCCACGTGCCGGATGCGCACCACCTGCACGCCCACTCATGACAGCACCACAACCGCGATCTTGGTGTACACAGGTATGCCCAGCAAAATATTGATCGGGAAGGTGATGCCCAGTGACAGCCCGAGGTAAATCGAAGGACTCGCCTCAGAGATCACAAAGCGCAATACGGCGGGCACTGCAATGTAAGAGGCGCTGGCGGCTAACACCTTGGTGGCTATTTGTTCCAGTACCCACCCGCTTGCCAAAAGCCGACACCTGGAGCTGGCCGATTTGGCCGATGAGCGATTCATTCTGCGCGAGCAAGGATCGG
Source organism: Burkholderiales bacterium (assembly GCA_025363275.1). GTDB lineage: Bacteria > Pseudomonadota > Gammaproteobacteria > Burkholderiales > Burkholderiaceae_C > Allorhodoferax. Next base: position 3,057 of record JANYEE010000095.1, read on the forward strand.
GCACGCGCATGGCGATTGACAAGTATTTCAAGCGGGAAAAATTCCACTCCAAGCTCCGCCTGGAACTGGGCAGCAATGAGGCCATCAATGAGTCTGTAGCCGGGGGCTTGGGTATCTCGATTGTGTCTATGCACGCCCTGTATGGCAAAACCCGAGAGCACGGCGTAACGGTCATGCCGGTGGCGGGCCTGCCGATTGAATCGAGCTGGCACATCGTCTACCCCAAGGGGAAAAAGCTCTCACCGATTGCCGGGATTTTCAGAGAGCAATTGCTGACCAAGGCCCAGCGCGTGAACGCTTAGGCCGGCGCTCTGGCCTAGTGGGCCAGCTTGTGGGCGATGGCGAGGTCCAGGAGTTCAATCATCGCCACGCTGGAAGCCTGGGTGAACTCGCTGTACTGGCTGGCTCTGATCAGGGCTGCGCGCGCAGACTCCAGGGAGTCGACCCGCATCTGCTCCATCACGGCAGCGCTGCGGGCTTGGTGAATGACGGTGCTGAGCCTGAGCGTGGGCCGCTTGGGGTGGCACATTTCCTCAAAATCAAAGTCATGGGCCCAGATAGCGTCCAGGTCGCTAGCGCGCGACAGCGCACCCAACCAAGGGGCTACCAGACCGGCAAGCTGCATGCTTTGGTAGAGGTCACGATCCCGCACAGAGCTGGCGTCTGCCGGGGAAACTACGGGGGGCAAAGTTGAGGTAATCATGGTGAAGCTAACGCACGGGGGGCGCAAAGCGATGACAGGTGCGAACTTCAGCAAAGCCAGCAAACCATTCCAGTACGAACCCGACCCGTTGAAGATCGTCAATTTTTGACCGACGGCATGATCACTAAAAATACCTGGCTGGAGTACACCTGCGACTTGTCTACAGCAGACTGAACCTGCCATGCGTTGCGTTCACGCTGGCAAATGCGCCTCCGCGATTAGCGGGGCGATTAAGCGATTGCATCCCGATATTGCTGGTAGAACGAAACATGTACCGAACAACGGGCTGCTACAGCACTTCCACGTTGGAGCGCAACACGGTGATGATGTCGGGCGGCGGCAAGCAGGCCGCCGATCGCTTGACTCTTATGCGGTAACTATTTGTCTGACGGACCCTTGCGCGCGTCGCGGGCGATGGTGGGTCGCCCCTCAAGCCTGCGGCGCACCCGCCTGACGGTTGGGCTCCGCCGCAGCAAAGGCATCGAGCTGCTCGCAGGCTGCCATAACACGCATCACGGTCGGGATGTTCGGCACGTCGATCTTGAATACACGCATCACCACGATGAGGCTGGCCAGGCAGATGTCCGCGATCGTCGGGGTGTCGCCGTGGCAGAAGATACCGGTGCCGGGTTCATCGGCCAAGCGCTGTTCCAGCGCCTGCAGGCCTGTTGTGAACCAGTGGATCTGCCAGGCGCGCCAAGCCGCGTCGTCGAAACCGCCGACAGTGGTGAGGTACTTCTTTACCCGCGGCGTGATGAGCGGGTGCGTGTCGGCGGCCAGCATCGCAGCCAGCGATCGCGCGCGGGCGCGGCCGTGTGCATCGGCGGGCAGCAGTGGCGGCGTCGGGAAGCTTTCGTCGATGAATTCCAGAATGGCCAGGGACTGCGTCAGCGGCGTTTGAGGCTGGCCGGGACCGTGGTCCACGAGCGCTGGAATGGCGCCCATCGGATTCACCTTGAGAAAAGCTTCGCTGCGCTGTTCGCCCGCATCGAGGTTGACGTTGCGCTCCTGGGGCTTTACGCCCTTTAGGTTGAAGGCGACGCGTACGCGGTAGGTTGCGGACGTGCGCCAGAACGAGAAGAGTTCGAAGCGGGGGGCGTTGGTCATTGGGTGTCCTGGCTAGGTAACGCTAAAGGAGGTGCGAAAAAAGGTGCGAAAGGAGGTGCGGCTGCCAACGCGTGTTGCCAGCCGCAGGGGTCAGCAATACCTCAGACTTTGTGCTTTTTCAGCCAGTCGTTGGTCAGCTTCTGAGCGTAGGTGGCTGCCGACTTGTCGTAGGTCGGACGGTAGTCGGCGTTGAAGCCGTGGTCGACGTTGGGGAACACCACAATCTCTGAGCCGCTGCCGCCTTTGTTGATCAGGCCGCGCATCTTGGCGATGGTGTCTTGCTTGACGAAGGCGTCGATGCCCGCGTACAGGCCCAGCACCGGCACCTTGATCTGGTCTGCGAAGTCGATCGGGTCTTCGGGGCGCAGTTCAGGCGCCTTCAGGCCCTCCAGCAAGCCGTAGTACGCCACCGCGGCGTTGAGCTTACTGTTGTGCCGCGCGTAGACCCACGCCGTGCGGCCACCCCAGCAGTAACCCACCAGGCCCGTGCGCTGGGCATCGGCCTTGCCGCTGGCGCGTGCGAAGGCCAAGGTGGCGTCGAGGTCGGCGCAGACCTGAGCGTCAGGCACCTTGGAGACCACCTGCGAGAGGATGGTCTGGATGTCGGTCATCTTGGACACATCGCCCTGGCGCGCGAACATTTCTGGCGCGATGGCGTAGTAGCCCTGCTTGGCATAGCGCCGGCACATGTCCTTGATGTGCTCGTGCACGCCGAAGATTTCCTGCACTACCAGGATCACCGGAAACTTGCCGGGCCCGGCTGGCATGGCACGGTAGGCGGGGATCTTGCCGTCGGCCACCGGTACGCTGACCTCGCCTGCCACGAGACCCTTGCTGTCGGTAGTGATGGCCTGAGCCAGCACCGGGTTGGATGCCAGCGCGAAACCCGTTGCCAGCGAGGTCACCACAAAACCGCGCCGCGAGGGGTGGGCGGATGAGGCCTGCTGTGGGTTTTGGAAGTCGATTGGCTTGAGACCGTAATCCATCAATTTCATAAAAATTCCTTAGTAAGTTGGGAGGGTTGGGGAAGTGGGAGCGAGGAAATGAATGGGGGTGAAAGGGAACGGGTAAGACCTTTGGGTGCGCTTCGCCGTTCAGGGTGCCTGGGTGAGCGCTGTACGCAGTGTCTGCAACTGGGCTGTCAGCGCTTTGCGCTCCTGGAGCGAGCACTGGGTGGCGCAGGCGGCCTGGGCGTACACGGCATGCGCCCTCTTGTGCAGCGCGCGGCCTGCGACCGTGAGCGAAATGATCACAGATCGCTCGTCTTCGGGGCTGCGTTCACGCTGCAACAAACCTTGGGTGACCAGTTTGCGGACCAGTGGAACAAGGGTGCCAGCGTCCAGCGCTACCGCTTCAGCCAGTGCGCCAGCGGTGAGTTGCTGGTGCTCCCAAAGCGCCATCATGACTACGTATTGAGGGAATGTCAGACCCAGGGGCGCCAGAAGCGGCCTGTAGGTTTTAGTCATCGCCAAGGAAGCCGCATACAGAGCGAAGCACAGCTGGTTGCCGAGGAACAGAGCTGAATCTTTCTGCGCGTTTGATTTGGCTTTGGAGGTAGTCATGAGAACGATTTACTATTATCTTCTACCAAATCATATCGTACAAAAGATAAATGATCAAACAAGCCGCCCCCAATTAAACCCCCAAGCGGGCTATTGCTCTCAGATTCGAGTGTGTTGCTGGATCTCATGCAGAATAAAGCCGACGACACTGAGACCCTTGCAGGTCGCGCGTTCTGAATGTAATTACGGTGTCTAGTGAATAACTTCGCAGACCCGGCACATCCCGGTATGGGCGGTGTTGTCGACGGAGGTAGCCGTAAAGCTCGTATGCTGGGAATCACCCTTCACCACGTCGAGTTGACTGGACATCTAGGAGGAAGTGCCACTCCAAGAAAAACATGCTGATCAAGGGGGCGGGTGTCTATGGTGAGGCCCGGCGCGCCAGTTTCGGGTGACCTGCAACGGTCGTGGACTACTGAAGCGGTCACTCGGGCAGACCTGTCCAACAACACCGTGCGGACGGATCAGCCTAATGCAAGCATTGCAGCCTTCAAGTCAGTGATTCAAAAGACCACCAAAACCATATCGTCAAAGCAGACGTTGACAAGTAACAGCATCTGGCCCGACCCGGTAGATAACCTCCAATTGTGGGGTATCTCGACAATCGCCGCCGTGCCGAATTACAGCGCGCCCCATTGCTGACGTTGATTTCAAACGGGCTGTTTCTGAGAAAACTGCTTTGGTTTGAGTAGGCAGACAAGGCCGAGGGCCATGTTCAACAAGCTGTGATTAGCGCCGCAACAGCGACTCCCCCGCCGCCGCGATTACCTGGCGGGTCAGGCCCTCCAAGCTAGCGCAGGCGGCGGCGTTTACGTTTCTCAACCCCCATGTGTACCTGGATACCGTGTTGCTGGTGGGCAGCATTGGCGCGCAGCAGGCCGCCGATGTGCGCCCCTGGTTTGTGGCGGGTGCCAGCTTTGCCAGCATGCTCTGGTTTGGATCGCTGGGTTTTGGCGCACGCTGGCTGGCGCCCTGGTTTGCCCGGCCCAAGGCCTGGCAGATTGTGGACGGCCTGATTGGCCTGACCATGTGGGTGCTGGCGCTCTCGCTGGTGCGGCATGTGCTGGCCGCTTAACCGAAGAGCCCGATGTACGTATCCAAACACCACCAGCTCACCGACCTTGAAGCCCTGCATGCGCTGAAGGAAGCGCACCCGCTAGGGGCCAGGGTTTGCCACGCACCGGGTGGCTTGGTGGCCAACCATGTGCCCTTCTTTCTGGACCGTACACGCGGCCCCCACGGCACGCTGATCGGCCATGTGGCTCGCGCCAATAGCGTGTGGCGCCAGCTGTCGCCCAATGCGCCATCGGTGGTGATGTTTCAGGGCGCGCAGTCCTACATCACGCCTAGCTGATATCCGGGCAAGGCGGAGCACGGCAAGGTGGTGCCCACCTGGAACTACGCGGTGGCCCATGCGCACGGCACTGCCCGCGCCGTGCAAGACCCAGCGTGGATGCTGGCCATGCTTCATCAACTCACACGCAGCCAGGAAAGCCACCGCGCTTCGCCCTGGAGCGTGGACGATGCACCCGCTGGCTACATTGAAAAATTGATGCGCGGCATGTCGGTATCGAAATTCCGATTGACCGGTTGGAGGGCAAACGCAAGGCCAGCCAGGACGAAGATTGGCAAGACCGACAGGGCACGGTGCAGGGCCTGCTATCGCAGCCCGGCGGAGCATCCCACGCCATGGCGGCGCTGGTTCAGAAGGCTGTGGCGGGTGAAACAGAAAGCTAGCGCTATAGATTCAATAGCTACCCAGGCAATGAATACCTGGGCCTCAGCCTTATTTCGTTCAGATTTTCTTACTTTTTGGTGTAAATCTGGTCAAAACTGCCGCCATCGGCAAAGTGGTCTTTGTCCGCCTTTTCCCATCCACCAAAAGCCTGGTCAATGGTGAAGAGGTTGATCTTGGCAAACTGCTTGGCGTACTTGGCCTGGGCCTTGGCCGAGACGGCTGGGCGGTAGAAGTTTTTGCCGGCAATGTCCTGGCCTTCTTCGGTGTACAGGTATTCCAGGTAAGCCTGGGCGACTGCACGGGTGCCTCGTCTGTCGACGTTTTTATCGACCACGGCTACGGCAGGTTCGGCCAGGATAGAGAGCGACGGAGCCACCACATCAAACTTGGCTCCGAATTCTTTTTCCAGCAAGTAGGCTTCGTTTTCCCAGGCAATCAGCACATCGCCCTGGGCGCGCTGGGCAAACGTGATGGTGGAGCCACGCGCGCCGGTGTCCAGAATCGGCACATTGGCGTAGAGCTTGGCCACGAATTCTTTGGCCTTGGCGTCAGAGCCAAACTTGCGCTTGGCAAACTCCCAGGCCGCCAGGTAGTTCCAACGTGCACCGCCCGAGGTCTTGGGGTTGGGCGTGATGACTTTTACATCGGGGCGAATCAGATCGTCCCAGTCCAAGATGCGCTTGGGATTGCCTTCGCGTACGGCCAGCACAATGGTCGAGGTGTAAGGCGAAGCGTTGTGCGGCAGCTTTTTCTGCCAGTCAGGGTTAATCCAACCGCCGTTTTTAACCACGGCATTGGTGTCACCCGCTAAGGCCAAGGTGGCCACGTCAGCGTCCAAACCGTCGATGATGGAGCGGGCTTGCTTACCCGAGCCACCGTGGCTTTGCTTGATGGTCACGTCCTGGCCGGTCTTGGCCTTCCAGTGCTTGACGAAGGCGGCGTTGAATTCGACATACAGCTCACGGGTGGGGTCGTAGGACACATTGAGCAGGCTTACGGGTGCAGGCCTGGCCGTTTGGGCCCACAGCGGCGTGGGAGCCAGCACGCTGGAAGCCAGCAGCGCGGCGGCAACGGTGAGTCGATTGAAAGTGCTGCGAGGTGTCATTTTGAATTCCTGATCATCGAAAAAGTGGCGATGGAGGAATTCTGAAAGCTCTGCGTTAAAACCGGAACTACTGATTTTTTGATTGTATATAACTAAAACATCCTAAGATGCTTTTCTACCCAAGGCCCTAAGGGCCAATTGCCGCGCCAATCTTGGGGCACTGGCCAGCGCATCCTGCCCCAGGGGCAAGCCCTCCAGCGCACCGTCAATCAGCAAATTACTGAGGCCATGGGCCAGGCTCCAGCCGGTCAGCGCCAATACTGGGCCGTGTTTGGCATCATGGGCATTGGCGGCGGCCAGCACACAGCCAAAGGCGCGCTCGGCTGCGGCCTTGAGCGCCGGGTAGTCTGCCTTGCGCGTCAGCAGCGGGCCAAACATCAGTCGAAACTGCGCTGGCTGGGCACAGGCGCAGGCTACATAGGTGTCGTTAATTTTGAGCAGACGCTCGCCCGTGTCGGGCTCGGCAGAGACTTGCTCCAGTGCATCACCCAGTGTGGTGAACGCCCGCTCGGCCACCACAGCCAGCAGGTCATTCAGACTGGCAAAGTGGTGGTAAGGCGCGGCATGCGATACGCCTGCGGCCTTGGCCACATCGCGCAGCGTGATGCCCTGGGCGCCCCGCTCGGCCAGCACGGCTTCGGCCGCCGCCAGCAGGCTTTCACGCAAGTTGCCATGGTGGTAGGGCTTGGTGGGTATTTTCATATTCATAAACGAATCTTGACAGGCGAAAGATAAACATGCAAGATGCGTGTATCTTTCGCCTGTAAAGATATTTCTTAAACCTGTCACAAGGACACCACCATGCCCGCCGCCGCCCTGCTCTTCATGGCCAGCGCCACCATCATCGGCGTGCTGGGAAGCATCCACATGCTTTACACCTTTTGCGGCAACAAGCTGCACCCACGCGATGCCGCCACGCTGCTGGCCATGCAGCACAGCCACCCGATGCTGACGCGCGAAACCACGGTCTGGAAGGCGACGTTGGGCTTCCATGCTAGCCACAGCCTGGGAGCGATGCTGTTTGCGCTGGTGTTTGGCTATCTGGCGGGCTGGCAATGGCCGCTCTTGCAGGTCTCGTGGTTTTTGCAGGGGCTGGGCATGGTGACGCTGCTGGTCTACTGGGCCCTGGCGCAGCGCTACTGGTTTAGTATTCCCAGGAGGGGCATGGTGTTGAGCAGCGCCCTGTTTGCGGCAGGTTTGCTTGCCACCGCCCTCGCCAGAGACGCTAGCTAGCAGCGTCCGCCTGTTCCAGCATGCGGCCGGCTTCGATCGTGATGCGCCGGTCGCAGCGGGCGGCTATCGATTTGTCGTGCGTGACCAAAACCAGGGTCGTGCCTTGTTCACGGTTGAGGTCAAACATCAGCTCCATGATCTTTTCGCCAGTAGCAAAGTCCAGGCTACCGGTGGGCTCATCGGCTAACAACACGGCCGGGCGCACGACAAAAGCCCGGGCCAGCGCGACGCGCTGTTGCTCGCCACCGCTGAGCACCTTGGGGTAGGCATGAAGCCGAGTAGAAAGGCCCACGCGGCCCAGCATGTCGGTCGCAGCGGCGCGGGCATCTTTGCGGTCGGCTAGTTCCAGCGGCAGCATTACGTTCTCCAGCGCGGTGAGGTTGCCCAATAGTTGAAAGCTCTGAAACACAAAGCCCACCTTTTGCGCCCGCAGTGCGGCGCGATCGTCTTCGTCTATAACAAACAAGTCCTGGCCTGCCAGGCGCACCGTACCGCTGGTGGGCGTGTCCAGGCCCGCCACAATGGACAGCAAGGTGCTTTTGCCAGAGCCCGAAGCGCCCACAATGGCTGCGGTCTCTTTGGCTTTTAGCGCAAAATCGATGTCACGCAGTATTTGCAGGCTTCCTGTGGAGTCGGTCACCGACTTGCAAACTCGTTCTACCGAAATAATTGAATCCGTCATGGGGCCCTCTTTGATACGACGACACTTTATCGCGCCCGGCCTTTGCGCAATTTTTGCAGGGCTATCGGCCAGTTATGCTGCCACGCCGCCCAAGCCCATCAACGCGACCAAAACGCCCACCATCATCCTCGTGGTGGGCGATTCGTTGAGCGCAGAGTATGGGCTCAAACGCGGCACCGGTTGGGTCGCCCTGTTGGATAAGCGACTGGCCACCGAAAAGCCCGGCACCAAGCTCGTCAATGCCAGCATCAGCGGCGACACCACTTCTGGCGGGCGCTCGCGCTTGCCTGCGCTACTCAGCCTGCACAAGCCCACGGTGGTGATCATTGAGCTAGGTGGCAACGACGCCCTGCGCGGTCTGCCGCTGGACATGACCCAAGACAACCTGCAAACGATGACCCGTGCTGCGCAGGCCAGCGGCGCCAAGGTGCTGCTTTTGGGCATGCAAATGCCACCCAACTACGGAGAGGCTTATGCCAAACGCTTTGCCAACACCTTCGTAAATGCTGCCAAAGCCAATAAGGCTGCGCTAGTGCCTTTCCTGCTCAAGGGCGTGGCAGACGGACCCGATGCGATGCGACTTTTTCAGTCCGACCGCATCCACCCGATTGAAGCGGCTCACCCCCAGTTGTTGGAGAACGTGTGGCCAGCGCTGCGCAAGTTGATGCCATGAGCCTGACCCTGATAAGCGCCACGGAGGTCATCACCCGCCTCGACGATTTCGACACCATCATCGACGCCCGTACCGAGGCCGAATTTGCGCAAGACCACCTGCCCAGCGCCAGCAACTGGCCCACGCTGACCGATGAAGAGCGCATCGTGGTAGGCACGATGTACAAGCAGATCAACCAGTTTGAAGCCAAGAAGCGCGGCGCCGCGATGGCAGCGCGCAATATAGCGGGCCATATTGACCGCGAGATCATCGACAAACCAAAAGACTGGAAGCCGCTAGCCTACTGCTGGCGCGGTGGCAAGCGCAGTGGTTCGCTATCGCTTGTCTTGGACCAAATCGGCTTTAAGACGACGCTGATTGAAGGCGGCTACAAAGCCTTCCGCGCGGCGGTGGTGGCAGATATTCCAGCGCAGGCGGCCCGGCTCCATTTCCGCGTAGTGTGCGGGCCCACGGGTTCGGGCAAAACGCGCTTGTTGCACGCACTGGCGGTGCAAGGCGCGCAGGTGCTGGACCTGGAAGGCCTGGCCAACCACCGCAGCTCGGTGCTGGGCGCGCTGCCCGGCGTCGCCCAGCCCACGCAAAAGCACTTTGACACGCTGATCTGGGACGCTTTGCGTCGCTTGGACGCAAGCCGA
>JANYEE010000102.1 GCA_025363275.1 Burkholderiales bacterium
GAGTGCATTCCTGCATCTGACCAATGATCTGACCCAGCTTGAGGCCATCCAGCATCTCTTGCACAGCCTTGGCGGCGCGGCTGGTGGATTTGCCTCTGTCCAGGCCCCACTCCAGCGCCTGCACTGCTGACTTGCGGCGACGGATACAACCACCAATGTGCGAATCGGTACGCATCTCACGGTAGGTTGCAATGTCCTTGCCCTGGGCCTTCAAGATGGGGTCTGGGTTGGGCAGCAACATACCCAGCGTCGTGAAGTCGATGGAGTTGTTGCGCGTAGCAATGTGGTCGGTGATGGGGGATTGGATCGCCATAATTAGTAGCCCGCTAAGTTCATAGTGCCGATAGATTCCTGGGCAGTGCGCGGTCTGCTCACAGCCCTGACAGGGCCGCTGGTGATGGAGCCCGCATGCAGCGCTAATGCCAACGCCCAAAAGCGGTCGGCGTGGCCATCGGGGGTGCTTTCGGCAACAAAGCGAATGTTCCCTGCCGCTGTGACCGTCTTTTGCACCTTGCGCAGATCGGCGCGAATCACTGCGTCATCTGGGATGCGCACGGTGTGGTCTTCCATGGCTCCGCGCAGTGGGTAGGCCAGTGCTTCTTTCACCTGGCCGGTGAAGGTGACGGCCTCCACGCGATGCTCGCCAAACTTGTCCTGGGCATCATCGGCCCAGCCAATGCCCAAGCCGGTCGAGTCAATACAGATGCGGTCACAGATGGCGAACCATGGCCACAGAATGGCCTCCTGGGCGCTCTTGCGCATGCTCTCCATCGTCTCGACATGGCGGGTGTAAAACACATCGCCCAGCTTCTCCACAACCCAGAGCACCGTCAGGTCTTTCTTGCGGCCGATATCCACTCCGCAAAACAGACGGCCCGTAAACATATCGTCCAGATCACGCTGCCACACAATGCCCGCAGCGTATTCGCATCCGGTGATGAGCTGGTACTCCAAAAACTTGGCGTTGTCATCCGCTGGTAGGCAGCCATATTCCTGGTCGAACGACTCCAGATCGGCGCAGCCGTTCTTGATGAAGTCGAAGTACTCGGCCTCCGTCATCACCTGTTGCTCAGCGTCCTCTGGCAAGGCCTGCTGCAGCTTGTACAGAAAGCCTTGCTCTAGCGCGTCTTGCAGAGTGACTCGGTGCAAGCTGATATTTTTGGGGTTGCCCTTTTCCCGGGCCTCCCGGATCAGACCATTGAAAAAGCTGTGTGAGCCGCGGTGCGTGCTGATGACCTCCATATTGCCGCCCCAAGTGATACCGGGGTAGGCAATGGCCCACAGCTTGCGCTGGTCTTTGTGCAGGGCAAACTCATCCAGCACACGGCTACCGCGTTTACCGGCCTGTGCGTCTGGGTTGCTGCTCATGCTGTGAATACGCCTGCCGCTGGCGAACTGGAGCACGTAGGCGGTGAGCTTGTCCTTGACGTCAATCACCACCTCGCCCAAGTCTTGGGCTGCCAGATTCATCACCGTGGCCCACAGCTTGCAGTCTTCAATAAAGAGGCGCGCCTGTATATCGTCTCGGCTGCTCACCCATTCATCAAACCGGGCACCCTGGGCGGCGGCGCGCTCGTCGGTGCCATAGGCGGTAGACCAACTGATGCCGATCTGGCGTGCCTTCTCCATCAGCTTCAGGCGTGAGTTGTCCTTGATCCACTTGGCCTGAAACGGCAAGAAGATGGCGTCCCGATCGGCGGGAATAATCTTGGCGCGACCCTTGATGATTGCCATCAGACGATTCCCAGGACCTCGCGGATGGCCTTCTTGGTGTCTTCGGTGACGCCGCCCTTGTTGCCCATGGCGTCCAGCTTGACACGCTGCTCTTCTAAAACACGCTTGCGCGTGTCCTCCTCCACCTTGGCCTGAAACTGCTTGAGGTTGACGCTGGATCGCGTCAGAGTGGCAATGTTCTTGGCTGCGGTAGACAGCATGCCCACACGGTCCGCAGGATCGGCTTCCGCATCATTGGCCTCTTGCAAATTCAAGATGGCTTCAAACAACTCGGTTTGAATCAGCGCGGTCAGTGCCTCGCTGCGTGCATCGCTGTTGTCACCGGCCTGGGCCTGAATGATCTTGGCGGCCTCAGTGCTGGCGCGTATGGCGCTAAGTCGGCTTTGCAGCTTTTGGCCGTCGCGCCCCAACGCCGATCGGCTGGGCAGATCAACAATCTCCTGGTGCTGTGGAAAGCGCTCGCGCAGGGCAGCAATCAACTCATCCAGAGTCAGCTTTCCCTCTGCGATGCTGCCCTCAATAAACGACTTAACGTCTGGGGGAAGCCGCGCAATGGACGATTTGCGACCCATATCAACCGCCCCAATACTTTGTGGGGCGGGCAATGCCTGCCTCGCACTCCACGGTGTACTCAGCCACGTCGATGCCATCGCGGGTCAACTTGGCAAACCAACGGCCGCTGGGCTCTTTCTTGAGCTCAATCAGGCCACGCTGCTCCAGGTAGTCCAGCTTGCGGCGCAGCTCCATATGGGTCGCGTCGGGATACTCGCTCTGGGCCACCGACAGGATTGGCCCCTCATACGCACCCAAAGGCCGCGCATTGTTCAGGGTCAGCAATATCAGCCACCGCAGCGCCTCCCGGCGCACCTTCACTTGATCAATCATTTCATTCCTCCGGAATCTCTGCTGCGCAGCATTGCGTTTTCAATCTTGGAGGCCAGGCCGTCC
>JANYEE010000131.1 GCA_025363275.1 Burkholderiales bacterium
CCGCGTGAACGTGCAACTGGCGGACCAAAGTATCAAAGCCTATGGAGAAGACATAGCCCTCAAACCTGGCCTGACGCTGGAAGCCGACGTGCTGCAAGAGCGACGAAAGGTGTGGGAGTGGGTGCTGGAGCCGGTGTTGGCGGCTAGGCAGCAAGTGAAGGTTCTGAATGCTGATCTGGGAGACAAGCGCGAAGGCGGTTGAGCCCCTGGGCGGTGTTGGAAGCGTAATGGCCGAGCGCTTTTTCGGTCGAATTGTGAAAGTAATACGACATGCGGATACTCAATCAACAGGAAGTGGATAACGTGTCTGGAGGAGGGGAAATTCTCGACGCCGTGGCTGGAGCCTCCAGATGGATCAAAGCACAGCTTCCATCACCACCACCGCCCCCTCCGCAAGTGGCTGCCGGCGGCATTCGAGGATAAAAAGCGAATCAACGAGAGATACCAACGCTGTGTAAGAAAGCACAAAGTTGGTATTCAAAACTAACAGAGCGAGTCAAAATGCATCGGTCAGCGTGGTCAGCCTTCTTGGTTTACTTTGGTGTTACCTTGTCTAAGGGATTTTGGTTTCCGTTTCTGCCCGAGACGTATTTCTGGATGGCCGATGTTTTTTGCTTCGTAGTCCTTCCGGCATCGCTGGTGATCTTGCTCAAGCTGCCATTGTTTCCGGAATACGCAATAGGCAAGCAAAAAATTAGAAGCGAGCCTCCGGGCACTCTAATCTTCTTCTCATTTATTTTGAGCCTAGCACTTTGGGTAGCCTACAGCGTAAGCGGGTATTTTGCCAACGCTCTTATACAAGACTTGTCTCCCATTTTTCCCGTGCGTATTAGTTACGAGTCGCATATTCCAAAAAACGGTTTTGGCGCTTTCTTGGTGGTGATTTATTTTGCATTGACTGCGGGATTGGTAGAGGAGTACTTTTTTAGAGGCTTACTCAACATCGCTATGGCCCGGAACGCAACGAAGAACGTTGTGCTCTTTGTGCTTGTGTCATCGATCTGTTTCACGGCAATTCATTGGGGTGGCGGAGCAAGAAACTTATTATCCAGCTTTTTGCCAGGTTTAGTTCTTGCTGTCACATTTGTTCGAATACGTGATATTCGCGTCTGCATGCTAGGTCACGGCTTGTTTTGGCTCAAGTGGCTGTTTTGAATCGTCCTTCTTCCACCCTCCAATCCGAATCCAGCGAATGCGGTCTAGCCTGCCTGGTCATGGTGGCCAATGCCCACCGGCTGCAACTGGATTTATCCGAAGTCCGCCGCCGCTTTGCCGTGTCTTTAAAGGGCGCAACCCTTCAGCAGCTCATCACCCACGCCAGCCAGCTCAACTTCAATAGCCGTCCTTTGCGCCTGGAGCTGGAAGAGCTAGCCCAGTTGCAGTTGCCTTGCATCCTGCACTGGGATCTGAATCACTTTGTGGTGCTCAAGAAAGTAGGCCGGGGCCACATCACCATCCTGGATCCGGCTGTGGGCGAGCGCAAGCTGGCCATGGCTGAAGTGTCCGAACACTTCACAGGCGTGGCGCTGGAGTTGACTCCGAATGCCGAGTTCAAGCCCGCCGATGAAACCAAGCGCGTCGCTTTGTCTGCCCTCACCGGCAAGGTTTTGGGTCTCAAGCGCTCCTTGTTCCAAATCTTTGCAGTTGCTGTGGTGCTGGAGCTATTTGCCATTGCGTCACCGCTCCTAAATCAGTTGGTGGTGGACGATGCTATTGCCACGCACGATATGGACTTGCTGCAAGTCCTGATCATTGGTTTTGGCTTGCTGCTGGTCATTCAAACCGCCATTGGCCTCGCCCGCAGCTGGATGGTGATGGTGCTGGGCCAGTCGCTCAGCCTGCAGTGGGCGGGCAATGTGTTTGCACATTTGATCAAGCTCCCCGTAGAGTTTTTTGAGAAGCGCCACCTTGGCGACATCGTCAGCCGCTTCGGCGCGGTGGGGGCCATTCAGCGCACGCTGACCACCAGCGTGGTGGAGGCGGTGCTGGACGGCATCATGGGCTTGGCCGCGCTGGGCATGATGCTCTTGTATTCGCCCAAGCTGGCGGTCGTCACGATTGCAGCCTCTGCCCTGTATGGCCTGCTGCGCTGGATTGCCTACAGCCCGTTTCGTGAAGCCGCAGCCGAGCGTCTTATCGTCTCCGCTAGAGAAAACACCCATTTCCTGGAAACCCTGCGGGCCATCACCCCGCTCAAACTCTTTGGCCGCGAGCAAGAGCGCCGCGCCCGTTGGCAAAACCTGCTGGTGGAGGTACAAAACCGCGATGTGCGTACCGCCAAGATGAATATCGGCTTTGGCGTGGCGAATACCTTTGTGTTTGGGGTAGAAAACTTGGCTGTGTTCTGGCTAGGTGCCGAGTTGGTGATGCAGTCGGGTGTCGGGGGCACGGGGTTTGGAGCGGGTGCCGCCACGGCATCTCCCTTCACCATCGGCATGCTGTTTGCCTATATCGCCTACAAAGGCCAGTTCACAGGTCGGGTGTCGGCCCTTATCAATTACGCGGTAGAGATCAAGATGCTTAGCCTGCATTCCGAGCGGCTGGCCGATATTGCATTGGCAGAGCCAGAAACTGACACTGCACCACCCAATGACCTGGCCCACCTGCAGCCCAGCATCGCACTGCGCAATGTGAGCTTTCGGTATGGCGAGGGCGAGCCCTGGATTCTCAAAGACCTGAACCTGCAACTGCCTGCAGGCCAAAGCGTAGCCCTGGTGGGGCCCAGCGGCTGCGGCAAGACGACACTGCTCAAAGTGATTCTGGGGCTATTGCACCCGCAAGAGGGTGAGGTGCTTTACGGTGGCGTGCCAGTCAAGCACCTGGGCCTGCAAAACTACCGCAAGGTTATTGGCACCGTCATGCAAGA
>JANYEE010000138.1 GCA_025363275.1 Burkholderiales bacterium
CACACCCCCATGATGCAGCAATACCTGGGCCTCAAAGCCGAGTACCCCGGCACCCTGCTGCTCTACCGCATGGGGGATTTTTATGAGCTGTTTTATGCCGATGCCGAGAAGGCATCGGCCCTCCTGGACATCACCCTGACCACGCGCGGCCAGTCCGCCGGGCAACCCATTGCCATGGCGGGTGTACCTTTTCATGCGGTAGAAGGCTATCTGGCCAAGCTAATCCGCCACGGTGAATCGGTAGCCATTTGTGAACAGGTGGGGGAAGTCACAGGCAAAGGTCCGGTTGAACGCAAGGTGGTGCGGGTGGTGACGCCCGGCACGCTGACCGACTCGGCGCTGCTGAGCGAAAAATCCGAATCGATACTGATGGCCGTGCACCAGGGCCCACGCAACCGCTGCGGCCTCGCCTGGCTCAGCGTAACCCAGGGCATCGTGCACCTGGCCGAGTGTGCGCCCGACGAGGTGGCAGAGTGGGTGGCTCGCGTCGCGCCAGCTGAGTTAGCCTACAGCGCGGGTACCACCACGGCATTTGAAGACCGCATCAAGCGCCTGCGCATGGCGGGCATCAGCCCTGCGGCGCTCTACACCACGGCCCGGCCCGAATGGCAGTTTGACACTGCGCTAGGGCAGCGCAAGCTGCTGGATGCGCTGCAAGCCGCCAGCTTGGCCAGCTGGAACGCCCAAGACCTGCCCTTAGCCCACGCCGCCTGCGCCGCGCTGCTGGGCTATGCCGAACACACCCAGGGCCGGGCGCTCACCCACATCAGCGGCATTCAGGTACAGCGCGATGATGAACTGATCAACCTGCCGCCCAGCACCCGGCGCAATCTGGAACTTATCCACACGCTTCGCGGTGAGGATTCGCCCACGCTGTTTTCGCTCTTGGACACCTGCATGACCGGCATGGGTAGCCGCCAGCTCAAAGCTTGGATGCTGGCACCGCCGCGGGCCCGCGCGCAGGCGCAAAAGCGGCTGGACGCCGTTGAGGCGCTACGTCCGGGTTTGTTTGCCACGCTACGCGCCCGACTCAAAGGCAGCGCCGATGTAGAGCGCATCACCGCCCGCCTGGCCCTGCGCCAAGTGCGCCCGCGCGAGCTGGTGGGTTTGATGCAGACGCTACAAAAAACAGAGCACCTCAGGCAGGAAATACCTGGGCCCCAGGGCTATTTGGCACAAATTTTCGAAGATTTGACCCCGCCTGAGGCTTGCGCAGCTTTGTTGGCCAGCGCCATCGACCCCGAGCCCGCCGCGCTGGTGCGTGACGGCGGCGTCATTGCCACTGGCTTTGATGCCGAGCTGGACGAGCTGCGTGCCATCCAGACCAACTGCGATGCCTTTCTGGTGGACCTAGAAACCCGTGAAAAGGCGCGCACCGGCATTGCCAATCTGCGCGTGCAGTTCAACCGCGTGCACGGCTTCTACATTGAGGTGACTCAGGGCCAGGTGGACAAGGTGCCCGACGACTACCGTCGCCGCCAGACCCTCAAAAATGCCGAACGCTTTATCACCCCCGAGCTAAAGGCCTTTGAAGACAAAGCCCTGAGTGCGCAAGAGCGTGGCCTGGCGCGCGAGAAATGGTTGTTTGAGCAGGTACTGGACCGTCTGCAATCCTTTGTGCCCGCGCTAACCCGCCTGGCCCGCGCACTGGCCGCGCTGGATGCGCTGTGCGCACTGACCGAGCGCTCCCTCACGCTGGGCTGGTGCGCGCCGCAGTTTGTGGTGGAGCCCTGCATCGACATCAGCCAGGGTCGCCACCCCGTGGTGCAGGCGCGGCTGGCAGAAACCAGCAACGCCAGCTTCATTGCCAACGATACGCGCCTGAACACCAAAGCCCGCATGCAAGTCATCACTGGTCCAAATATGGGGGGTAAGTCGACCTATATGCGCCAGGTCGCGCTGATTGTGTTGCTGGCCAGCATGGGCAGCTATGTGCCTGCGAGCGCCTGCCGCCTGGGGCCGATTGACGCTATCCACACCCGCATCGGTGCGGCGGACGATTTGGCCAATGCCCAATCCACCTTCATGCTAGAGATGCTGGAAGCTGCGCAGATATTACACAGCGCCACGCCCCACAGCCTGGTGCTGATGGACGAAATTGGCCGTGGCACCAGTACCTTCGACGGCTTGGCGCTGGCTTCCAGCATTGCCACGCAGTTGCATGACAAAACCCAGGCTTTTACGCTGTTTGCCACGCACTACTTTGAAATCACCGAATTCCCGGCCACCCACCACCAGGCCCTGAATGTGCATGTCAGTGCGGCTGAATCGGGGCGCGATATTGTTTTCTTGCACGAGATTCAGGCTGGCCCGGCCAGCAAGAGCTACGGGATTCAGGTGGCGCGTTTGGCTGGTATGCCCGCTGCGGTGTTGATCCAGGCCCGCAACACACTAGAAGCTTTGGAAAACCATGCCAGTGCGTCCCAGGCCCAGGTGGATTTGTTTGCGGCGCCCGCTGCGGCGTTAGAGGCGCCCGCCAGCGCAGTCGATCTGGCTCTGGCCGACCTTAATCCCGATGTGTTGAGCCCCCGAGAGGCGCTAGACGCGCTCTACCAACTCAAAAAATTAGCCGGACGCGGATGGAGCTGAGGCGTCCTAAAACAGCTCGATATCGCCCACTTTGGTATCCGACTTCAGCAAGCCGCGCGCCACCAAATCGGATTCGCTACAGACCTGATTACGGCCATTGCGCTTAGCGTAGTAGACGGCTTGGTCGGCCCGCTCGCAGGCGGCGCTGGGTGAGTCACCCTGCACAATCTGCGTGAAGCCGACACTGGCTGTTTTTTGTCCGACCTGCGGAAAGTCGTAGGCCTCCATATTGCGCCGAAAGCGCCCCAGGGCGGCATTCGCAGAAGCATGGTCGGCACATCGCAGCACCACCACAAACTCCTCCCCCCCAAAACGGAACACCCGGTCATGAGAGCGAAATGAGGTACGCATCAGCCGCGCCACCAAAATCAATACTTCGTCACCAATCAAATGGCCAAACACATCATTGACTTGTTTGAAATGGTCGATATCCACCATCGCCAACCAAAAAATCTGATGTACCTGCTGCGCACGGTGTTCTACCGGTACATTCGCCGCCGCGGGGGTTTCCATGCTGGGCATGGTTTTAAAGAATAAGTCCTCAAACGACTTGCGATTCCAAAGTCCGGTCAGGGCATCGCATTCGCTGTAATCGAGCACGTTGAGCATGTTACAAAACACCCGCAACAAGCGTGTAGCAGCCACGACATCACTCTCTGACAACGCCTGTTCCGATAAAAACTCTACGACGCCCCAAATAGCGTTCTCGTTGGACAAAACCACAGGAAATACGGTGCGCCAACGGTCTTGGCCGGCGCTGGGGGCGCTGGACACCATGTCCGGCCCCTCCACACTGCGCAGGCGCAGGGGGTCACTCTCTGCGGGCATCATGGTGGTCACATCAACACGCAGTTGGTCGGTCACCACTTCTACGTTTCCGCCCGCGCGGCAGACTGTCAGCGGCATCCAATACCGCTTGTCTTCGTCCACTACCAGGCTGTATGTGGTTACTTCCAGCGCGCTAACCGTCTCAGACATCGCTCGCGTCATGCTTGCCAGCAAGGCGTCACGATCCCGCAACGTGCTCAAGCGTACCAAGTGATCGATCAGCAGTAATGCACGCGGTTCCAGCGTTTTATTCACCATGTCTCCATTACAACCGGTCCGCTCCCATTTGCAGAGGCAAAATAGGGGATAGCCTTTATTCTGCCCCAAACCTATGACCTACTGCGTCGCTATCAAACTAAATGCTGGTCTGGTTTTTTTGTCAGACTCCCGTACCAACGCCGGGCTCGACCAAATCAGCACCTTCCGCAAGATGATCGTCTACGAAAAGCCCGACGATCGCTTCATGGTGTTGCTGTCGGCCGGCAATTTAAGTATCTCCCAATCGGTGCGCGAAATTCTGCAGGTCGAACGACTCAAAGACCATGAGACCGACGAAGGCCTCACGATCTGGAATGCCCAGAGCATGTTCGACGCAGCCCGCGTACTGGGCTCGGCCATCCGCAAGGTGCAAGAGCGCGATGGCGCTGCACTAAAAAGTGCGGGGGTCGACTTCAATGTCTCGCTGATCTTCGGCGGTCAGATCAAAGGCGAAGGCATGCGCCTATTCCAGATGTATTCTGCGGGTAACTTCATCGAAGCTACCCTGGAGACACCTTACTTCCAGGTCGGTGAATCCAAGTACGGTAAGCCGGTGTTGGACCGGGTCATTACCCCCCAAACACCGCTAGACGAGGCTGCCAAGTGCGCCCTGGTGTCTATGGATTCGACGCTCAAGTCGAATTTATCGGTGGGGTTACCTATGGACATGGTGGTCTACGAGGCCAACACTTTCCAGACCGACAAGATCGTCTGCATTGATGAAAACAACCCCTACTTCAAAATGCTGCACAGCAGCTGGGGACAAAAACTGCGCGAAGTCTTTGACAGCATTGAAGACCCAATGTGGCATGGCGAGATGACCCATGTCCCGCTGATGCAGCAGTCCACCCGCAGCCTGCCGCTTCGCAAAATTAGCACTCCCGAAGAAAAGCTGATCTAGCGATGGTCGTTCCCACCAACCCGCTGGTTGTTTTCGCCCACGCCAACAGCTTTCCGGCCAGCACCTACAAGGTGCTGTTCAAAAGCCTGCGCGCCCGCGGGTTTGCTGTCAAAGCGGTAGAAAAATTTGGCCACGATTCCCGTTACCCCGTCACCGACAACTGGCCGCACCTGGTGCAGCAACTGGTGGACTTTACCGAGCCGGTGGTAGAAAAAGCGGGCCACCCGGTCTGGCTGGTGGGGCATTCCTTAGGCGGTTTTTTAAGCCTGATGGCTGCGGCCCGCCGACCCGACCTGACGTGCGGCGTGCTGCTGATTGACTCGCCCATTCTGGGTGGATGGCGCTCCACCGCACTGGGCTTGGCCAAGACCACCCAACTGGTCGGCTCCATCTCGCCCGGTGCCATCAGCCGCGCTCGGCGCAACAGCTGGCCCTCAGCAGATGCGGCGCTAGCGCACTTTCGCAGCAAGAAAGCCTTTGCCAAGTGGGACCCCGAGGTGCTGGCCGATTACATTGACCGTGGCACGTTGGACATGGACGGCAAACGCGTGCTGGCCTTTGACCGGGATGTAGAAACCCAGATCTACAACACCCTGCCTGACAACCTGGACCGGCTATTTAAACGCCACCCTATCAAATGCCCCGTCGCCTTTTTGGGGGGCCGCGATTCGCAAGAAATGCAGCAGGTGGGCATGACCATGACCGACAAGATCACCCAAGGCCGCACCATGATGCTGGACGGCAGCCACCTTTTCCCGATGGAAAAACCTTTGGCGACTGCAGCCGCAATCGAGGCTTCGCTGCGCAATCTGGCCGACTTCCCAAGCTGAACCGCTTGGCGATAAAGCCATTACTATGACTTCATCGTGTTTACCTTTCTTTTTATCCTTGCTGCGGTTGGCATTTATGTAGGCACCCAGCCGCCTAATACGGGGGGCGGTGGCACGGGTGGCACCCCCACCAACCCGATACTGACCTCTGCCCAACTGTTGGCTATGACGCCCCAGCAGATTGCGGCCATCACCACCAGCCAGATCACCACCCTGACCCCGGCGCAGGTGACGGCCCTGACCACGCTGCAGGCCTCCGCGCTAACCCCTGAGCAAATCGTCGTTTTTTCGCCATTGCAGTTGGCAGCCGTGGAAACCCGCGACATTGCCGCACTGGCCACCACTGTCATCGAAGCTTTTTCCACCACCCAGATTGCGAGCCTGAGCACTGCCCAGATCACAGCACTGGGCACGCGCCAAATGGCGGCTTTAGAAACGGTGGACGTAGCCAGCCTGACGACCCGGCAAATTTTCGTCCTCAAGACCGACCAGATTGCTGCGCTGAGCGATCTACAAATCGCTGCGCTGACCAGCATGCAAGCAATCGCCTTGAAGACGAGCCAGATCACCACGCTACGCGCTGACCAAGTAGCCGCTCTGGCGCCTGGCACGCTGGCTGCGATACCCACATCAGGCATTGTGGCGCTCAGCACGGCGCAGTTCGTAGCCCTATTACCCACGCAACTGGGGGGCCTGGCACCGGCCCAAGTCTCAGTGATTGAAACCCGCGACATTGTGGTGCTCACCCCCACGCAATTGGCGGGATTTACGTCGGATCAGTTGTCGGCGCTCACCACGCTACAAATCAACGCCCTGGGTGCAGGCAACGGTATTCCGCAAATATTGCTAGACAGCATTGGCCTGCTGTCTACGTCTATCGTGGCGGCCTTTAGCACCACGCAGATTGCTGCGCTCACCACCTTTCAAATCGCAGCGCTCAGCCCGGCCCAGGCCGCGGTGCTCAGCACGCGCAATATCGCCGCGCTGAGTCCGGAGCAAATCGCCTCCTTCACGCCGGACCAGGCCGCAGCATTGACCACGCGGCAAGTCACTACGCTCAGCGATATTCAAATAGCCGCGCTGGCAACGGCTGACCTGGCCGCCCTCAGCACCGCGTCCATCGTGGCACTCAGCACCGCCGCGTTCAGTAAGTTGAGTGCTGCCCAAGTTAACGCCATGACGCCGGCACAGATCGTAGCTATGGAAACACGCGATGTGGCGGTGCTCAGCATCGCAGCCGCGGGCGCGCTGCGCACCGACCAAATCGCATCGCTATCCACCGCGCAGATCCGCGCCTTCAGCACGACGATGGTTCAGGCCCTAGGTACACAGGGCATCGGCGCACTCACCCCAGCGGCATTTGCAGCGCTCAGCACCGCAGCCATTGGCGCTTTGGGTGCAGATCAGATATCCGCCCTCACGCCAGCCCAAGTGGGTGCCATGACCACAGGCCAGGTTAGCGCCCTGACCAACTTGCAGGTTGCAGCGCTAGAGACGTCCGATATTTCTGCACTCAGTACGGCTGCTATCGTGGCGCTTAGCACCGATGCGGTGGCCGCGCTCAGCACCGACCAGGTTCATGTGCTTACCGGTGCCCAAATAGCAGCACTGGAAACACGCGATATTGCGGTACTCAGTACGGATGTAGCAGCCGCCCTCACAACCGGCCAGATTGCTGCGCTGACCAGCGGGCAAGTACGCGCTTTAGGCCCGAATATGGTGGCCGCACTGGGCACCCAGGGCATTGGCGCTATCAGCAATACGGCCGTGCCCGCCATCAGCACGGCAGCTATCGCTACACTCACCAGCGGACAAATCACGGCACTCACCTTCGGGCAAATTGGCGCACTCACCACCGCGCAAATCAACGTGTTCAGCAATGCCCAATTTGCCGCTATTGAAACTGCAGACATAGGCGCCCTGAGCACCAGCGCCATTGTTGCCCTCAGCACCAGTGCCGTAGCGGCCATGGCTACAGACCAAATTCGCGCATTGACCGGGTCTCAAATAGCAGCGCTGGAAACGCGCGATGTGGCCGTACTCAGCACGGCCGCAACCGCCGCACTACGTACCGACCAGATATCGGCTCTCACCACCGGCCAAATCCGCGCGTTTACCACCGGCATGGTGGTGTCTTTGGGCACCCAGGGCGTAAGCGCACTGAACACGCGCGCCGTATCCGCCCTGAGCACTGATGCAGTGGCCGCGCTCATCACCGACCAAATCGTGGCACTGACGACGGCGCAAACCGCGGCGTTTACGCCGTTTCAGGTGGAGGCGCTAACGCCCGAGCAGGTGGGTGTGATGACCGTGGCGCAATTTCAAACACTGCAACTGGGCACACCCCTGATTCTGGATTTGAACCACAACGGAAAGTTCTCGCAGAGCATTCAACAAGGTGTGCAATTCGACCTGCTGGCCACTGGTACGCCCGCGGCTACTGGCTGGGTAGAAGCGGGTGATGGTCTGCTGGTGATGGATCGCAACCACGATGGCCGCATCAACAACGGCCAAGAATTATTTGGTAGCGCCACGCCCCTGGCCCCCAACGGTACCGCGACCGATGGCTTTGCGGCTCTGGCCACGTTAGATGCTAACCACGATGGAAAGATTGACGCCCAAGACCCCGGATTTGCGCATCTGCAGGTGTGGGTGGACGGCAATAACGATGGCCAGAGCGCTGCAGGCGAACTGCACAGCCTGGCATCGCTGGGCATCGTAAGCTTGGGTCTGAACACGGTCCCCACGCTCACCAAAGACAATGGCAATGTGGTGGGCTTGGTATCAAATTACCAAACGGCGGACAGCAGCACCCACGCGTTGGCCGATGTGTGGCTAGCAGTGGACCACAGCAGCTTACAAAGCCATGTGACGAGCCTGGTAGATGCCTTGGCTAGCTTTGGCGCTGCGCCGCCTCTGGCCACGATTTCAGCATCCGCCCCGGCATCTGTAACGACATTGCGCCCCACGGCCACCCCAGTCACTACCGTGTTGACACCCGCACCCAGCAACAATTTGGTGACGGCCTTACAGCGATTTGACGCCAATGGCCGCGATTTGACTCAGACAACTACACCCACAGTGGCCACCACTGTGGCCGACCTGAGCAAACTGGTACCCACCATCCCCAGCCCCATTAGCCTGGGCAAGGGCTAAGAGCAGGGGCAGGGCCTAACTAGGCTAGGCAGCCCAATGCACAACGCCCGTCCAAGCCGTGAGTAAGACAACCACGCCAAAGGCAATCCGGTAATACGCAAAACCGACAAAGCTGTGCGTGGCAATGAATTTAAGCAACCAACGCACACACACCCAGGCGCTGATGAACGAGAACACCAGACCCACCCCAAACAGTGGCACATCGGCCATGCTGAGCAAAGCGCGCTCTTTGTAGAGGCTGTAAACGCCAGCGCCAATCAGTGTGGGAATGGCCAAAAAGAAAGAAAAATCCGTTGCCACCTTGCGCGACAAGCCCAAAAACATGCCCCCGATGATGGTGGCGCCGCTGCGGCTGGTGCCGGGCACCATGGCCAGGCACTGCACCAGGCCTACCTTCAATGCATCCATGGCAGTCATATCGTCGACATCATGAACACGCACTGCGGTGCCGCCAGCGGCTTGGCGTTTTTCCGCCCACAAGATAATGAAACCACCCACAATAAACGTAGTAGCCACCACCCAAGGTGTAAACAAATGCGCCTTGATGGTCTTGCCAAACAGCAGGCCCAGCACCACCGCCGGCACAAAGGCAATGAGCACATTGAGTGCAAACTGCTGCGCTTGGCGCTGGCTCGGCAGAGCCACCACGGTGTCCCGAATCTTTTGCCAGTAGACCAAGACCACCGCAAAGATCGCGCCGGTTTGGATGGCGATGTCAAACACCTTGGCCTTCTCATCGTCAAAGCCCAGCAGGGCTCCGGCCAATATCAAATGCCCCGTGCTTGATATCGGCAAAAACTCGGTCAGCCCCTCCACCACACCCATGATGGCGGCCTTGATTAACAACATAGTATCCAAGAGTCTTCTCCCCAGTGGCTTGCGTAAATCTGTATTGTCGCTGCCCGCCGGGCTTGTCACCCGCGCCTTGTTAGGGCTGCTCGCGCAGCAGGCCGGTCATTCGTCGCACACCGGTAGCGGGCAGTAGCAGGCTTGGGCACATTACGCCCCATCGGCCCTGGCATCAGGGCAACCCGCTCAACCATCCCACCGGAGCCCACCATGGTCTATGTGCCCACACTGACACCCGTTATCGCTATTCACCTCACAGCAGCCCTGGCGGGTCTGGCCCTAGGCCCGGTGGCCTTGTGGGCTCGCAAAGGGGCTACCGTGCGCCCCAAGCTGCACCGGGCTTTTGGCTATGCGTGGGTGACCGTCATGTTGTCGGCGGCGATATCAGCCATGTTTATCCGCGACTACCGCAACCCTAACATCCTGGGCTACACCTTTATCCACTTGTTTGTAGCCCTCACCTTTTGGAGTGTCAGCAGCTCGTTTTACCACTTGGCAAAAGGCAACATCGTGGCCCACCGCAAGGCCATGCAAGGCCTGTATTTTGGTGGCTGTGTGGCCGCTGGCGTGGTGGCATTGCTGCCCGGTCGCTTTATGGGCAACCTCGTGTGGCACCAGTGGCTGGGCTTGGTGTAGGGCCCGCCAAGGGTGTCCGCCCTTGCACAACACCGGCGGGGGAACTACGATAGAACGCACTAGCACCCCAAAAAAAACGACTATGACCATCCGCTACACGTCTGTTGCCAACGTTTTGCCCGAGAGCAAGATGCGCCTCTACCCTACCAAGGTTATCAACATCATTGGTGGCCCTGGCAGCGACAAGTCCTTGTTCTCATCGGCCATCATTCTTTACCTCAACCTGCACCACAAGTCGGTGGAGACCATTCCCGATTACGCCAAATCACTGGTCTGGCAGCAAAACTTTGAGGTGCTAAAAAACCAGTACTTCATTGCCCAGCGCCAGTTTGAGATGCTGAACCTGCTAGACGGCCAAGTGCAGTTTTTGATCACTGAGTGCTCGTTACCGCAGGTGCTGTACTACAACGAAAACTACGCAGACAATATCTGCGATGTGAGCAAGACCCGCAAGCAGATTTTGGAGTGGTACGGCCAGCACAACAATATCAATATCATGGTTGAACGGGGCGACAAAAAATACGTCCACACCGGGCGGTTTCAAGACGAAGACCAGGCCCGCGCCATAGACCACGGCCTGCGCAGCATGCTGGTCCGCGAGGGCCTGCACTTTACCGCTCTGCAGCCCGATGTAGACGCGATCAACGCGTTTGCCGCCACCTTGCTGGACTAGACGCTTAAGAAGTTGGTCCCGTTGGGGGCGACGACTGAGCTGCGCAGGAATATTGCCCCCTAAAATCAGTGGTATGAGCGCCAATACCCCTGCATCCCCCGTTAACACCCCCGAAACCGTTAAGCCCAGCAACTTTTTGCGCCAGATCATCGAATCCGATCTGGAAAAAGGCACTTACGCCAGCCGCAAGTGGGCCGGCAGCCCCGGCGATGCCGCCCACCAGGCCAGCGGCCAGCCCGACCCGGCCAAGATCCGCACCCGCTTTCCGCCCGAGCCCAATGGCTACCTGCACGTGGGCCATGCCAAGAGCATCTGCATCAACTTCGGCCTGGCGCGCGACTACAACGGCGTGTGCCACCTGCGCTTTGACGACACCAACCCCGAAAAAGAAGACACCGAATACGTCAACTCCATCATCGACGCGGTGAAATGGCTGGGCTTTGACTGGAACGGCAGCACCGGGAATTACGACGCTCCGGCCTACCAGGCCAGCGACTACTTCGGCTTCATGTACCGCGCCGCGGAATATTTGATAGAAGCCGGCTACGCCTATGTGGACGAACAAACCGTAGAACAAATGCGCATCAACCGTGGCGACTTTGGCAAGCCCGGTGTCGACAGCCCCTTTCGCACCCGAACTCCCGCCGAAAATCTGTGCATCTTCCGCGAGATGCGTGACGGCCTGCACGAAGACGGCAGCATGGTCTTGCGCGCCAAGATCGATATGGCCAGCCCCAACATCAACATGCGCGACCCGGCCATCTACCGCATCCGCCGCGCCACGCACCACAACACTGGTGACACCTGGTGCATCTACCCGATGTACACCTACGCGCACCCGATTGAAGACGCGCTGGAGCAGATCACCCACAGCCTTTGCACGCTGGAGTTTGAAGACCAGCGCCCGTTTTACGACTGGCTGCTGGAGCGCTTGGCAGAAACGACGAAACTCCCCGATGGGCGGGTCGTGGGCGGCCTGCTGACCACGCCGCCCCCGCGCCAATACGAGTTTGCGCGCCTGAACCTCACGTATGTGATCACCAGCAAACGCAAGCTCGCGCAACTGGTGTACGACCACAAGGTCAACGGCTGGGACGACCCGCGCATGCCAACAATAGTCGGCCTGCGCCGCCGCGGCTACACGCCCGCAGCCATCCAGAATTTTGCCGAACGCATCGGCGTCACCAAGAGCGACAGCTGGATTGATTACTCCACGCTCGAAGGCTGCCTGCGCGAAGACCTGGAAGCCAAGGCCCACCGCGGCATGGCCGTGCTCAACCCCGTCAAACTGGTGTTGACCAACTGGGACGACATGTTCGCGGACAAGGGGGGCGCAGGCCACCTGGAGCCCTGCACCCAGCCCGCCCTGCCCCACCAGAACCATGAAGCGACACAAGGCGTCGCGGAGGGCGTTGAACCCGCAGTGCGCCACTTCACCATTGGCAAAGAAGTGTGGATCGAACGCGAAGACTTTGAAGAAGTGCCACCCAAGGGCTACAAGCGTTTGTTCCCCGGCAACAAGGTGCGCCTGAAGGGCGGCTACGTGATCGAATGCACCGGCTGCAACAAGGATGCGAACGGCGTCATCACCGAAGTGCTGGCCACCGTCGTGCCCGACACCAAGAGCGGCACACCGGGCAGCGACTTGGTGAAGGTGAAAGCCGCCATCACCTGGGTAGGCGTGGCCAACGGCGTGAACGCCGAAGTGCGCATGTACGACCGCTTGTTCCTCGACGCGCAGCCCGACGCGGGTGGTAAAGACTTCATCGAGAGCTTGAACCCCAACAGCCTGAAGGTCATCACTGCGATTGTTGAACCATCATTGGCGAATGCCGCGCCGGACCAGAAGTTTCAGTTCGAACGGCATGGGTACTTTGTGGCGGATCGGGTGGATCACGTGCAAGGGAAAAAGCCGGTGTTTAACTTGGCGGTGGGGCTGAAGGATAGTTGGGGGAAATGATGCACAGCGCGCGCTTTCACTTGCCCGTCGTGCTCACTGAGCATGCCATATTGCGCATGCAGGAACGCGGCATACCGGAAGCGCTGGTTCTAGACATCATTGACACCGGGATGCAGAAAGACGCGGGCAATGGCCACTATTGGCTCTACAAACACATTGACACGCGCGACGACAACTTGCTTTGTGTGGCTGCGGTGATTGACAATGTCGTCGTAATCAAAACCATCATGCACCACTGGGAGCCCACACCATGAAGAGCATCTATTTTGAAAAAGATGACATCCTGGAAATTCGCGTTTCAGACAAACCCATCGTGCGCGAAGTGTCACAGGGCTGGCATACTAACATCAGCTACGCCGAAGACGGCACGATCGTTGAAATCGTGTTGCTGGATGCCAAAAAAGAAGGACTGATGCCCATGGAGTTCCGAAAGGCCGCGTAGGTGGACAAGCATTGCGGCCCAGATCGGAGGTTCAAACCATGGAAATCTCTTACGACAAAGCGACCGACTCGCTCTACATCCACTTGGCAAACCGCGCATCGGCGGATTCTGACGAAATAAAGGACGGCGTAGTGCTGGACTTTGATGCCGACGGCGCTTTGGAAGGCATAGATGTGCAGCGCGCCAGTAAGCGGGCAGATTTGAACAACCTGTCGCAGTCCAAATTGTCAATTGGTCAATTGCTGGCTGCATGAACCCAACTGCCTGAAGGTGGTCACTGCGATTGTTGAGCCTTCATTGGCCAATGCCGCGCCGGACCAGAAGTTTCAGTTTGAGCGGCATGGGTACTTTGCGGCGGATCGGGGCGATCACGTGCAAGGGACCGATCCAGTGTTTAACTTGGCGGTAGGGTTGAAGGATAGTTGGGGGAAGTGAGCGGAATTACGAAAGAACCAGTGCGGGTATTTCGTAATCCGCCTTCGACTCGGGCGTGCGTGCGCCGTCTGGGTTGGGTTCCTCATCCTCCAAGGTAAGGATGTCGAGGTTCTTGCTTTGGACAAGCTTGTACACAGCATACGCAGTCAGCGGAATCCTGGCCCACAACAGTTACCTCATGCATTGGGCTCCGACAAGGTGGCTGACACGGTACTTTTCAGCCGTCTAATGTAGGCACCCAACGCGCTTGTGGCCAAAACGCCGGCTGCAAATGTGATCGCAAATGCGGCAAGACTTTCAAGTGGTGATGTGGTGTTTCCCATAACAGCTCTTTCAAAGTTTGAGTTTGTAAAAATCAATGGCTAGAGTTCGCGATGCCCCACTCTCCATGATGCCCCATGGTACGAAAGGATGCGGACAGGTGGTGTCTGGGCAACGTCGAAAATGTCACTTTGCCCCAAAAAGAGAGGAAAACGTTTATCGAAGAAAACCCCAGGCAATTAATCCAGCAGAAGCTAAAAGTGACACGATACTGAATGTCAGTGCAAGTTTTCCGGCTTGGGTCCATTTAAATAGCTCTTGAATCGAGTTGCTTTGTTCTTTGTCCAATTGGTCTTTTTGCTTGATGAACTCAAACAAAATCTGGATGGCTCTTTGCTGCTCATCATCAACTGACTTCTTCTGATTCAGCAAAGACTGCAAATCCTTCAACCGGCGGGTCTGTTCTGCATCGACTACTTCTTTTTGGTTAAGCCTCGCACTCAATTTCGCATGCTTCTCTTCAAAGGCACGTTGCTTTTTAACAAAATCCTCGGCCTCGTCCAGGATGAGTTGGACAAACTCCTTGGACTCCCCGGCAAGTTGCTGAATATTGCCGTTGGCATCCTTAAACCCCAGCCCATTCTCAACTTCTGGTTCGAAGAGCTAACCCCCAAGCAGCACTTCGTCAAAGACGCCGCGCTGGACGACACCATCCGCACGCGGTTTGGCGCCGCGCTGGAAGCTGCAGCCAAGGGTGAGCTGTTTGCCTGGCGCGCCACCGCAGAGGGGCGGCTGGCAGAGATCATTGTGTTGGACCAGTTCTCGCGCAACGTGTACCGCGACACGGCGCGCGCCTTTGCGCAAGACGCCATCGCGCTGGTGTTGGCGCAAGAGCTGGTAGTCAGCGAGCAAGACCGCAGCCTGCCCGAAGCGCAGCGCGTG
>JANYEE010000152.1 GCA_025363275.1 Burkholderiales bacterium
CTTTTATCGCGATGATTTGTTGACCAACGGAGTCGACACGAACCTGAGCCATACCAAGCCGCCGGTGGGTCAAACGGGTAGCTGTATGGTGATGGTGACGCCGGATGCCGAGCGCAGCATGAGCACATTTCTAGGCGCTACAGCCGATATTGACCACACTGCCTTGCACCCCAAAGATATTGCCAAATCTAAGGTGTACTACATGGAAGGCTACCTGGCTGCCAGCCCCACGGGCCTGGATGCGGCACTGCGTGGCCGGGTGTTGGCCAAGGCCGCGGGTGTGAAGCTGGCGGCCACGCTCAGCGATATGAGCATGATCAATTTTTGCCGTGCCGGCCTGGAGGCAATGGTGGGCGCCGATGATGGCGGACTGGACTACTTGTTTTGTAATGAAGAAGAAGCCACCGTCTGGTGCGGCACCCAAGACCTGGATGCCGTGTGCGCCCACATGAGCCAACTGGCGCGCGTGGTCTGCCTCACCCGCGGTGCCAAAGGCTGCGTCATCTTGCAACAGGGCGAGCGCACCGAAGTGCCCGCAGCCCAGGTGACGGCGGTGGACACCAATGGCGCGGGTGATATGTTTGCCGGTGCCTTCTTGTATGCAGTCACCCAGGGACACAGCCTGGCGCAAGCTGCGTGGCTGGCCAATCAAGCTGCGGGCCAAGTGGTAACGCAGTATGGCAACCGGGTCAGCCCCGCGACCATGCAGAGCATTCAATCCCGGTTTTCACATCATCTAACAACCCGCTAGGGTATAACAAGCCATGTTCAGCCGATGCGTTGTTCTGGCTCTTTTGTTACTGGCTGCGTCCTGCGGCGGCGGTGGCGGTGCGGGCGGTACCGTGGCAACCCCACCGGTAGTCGCACCACCCAGCCCCACGCCAACGCTAACCCTGGCATTACCCTCGGCCGGACTCCGCGCTGCGCAGCTGGGGGTGCTGGTGGCCCAGGGCGATGCCTTGTCCGAATCGATTGCCAGCTACTACGTCGCCGCGCGCGGCATACCGCCCGCCAACGTGATTCGCGTTGCGGTACCCACGGGATCAGACAGCATGGCGGCCAGCGCGTTTGCATCGCTGAAGGCCGACATCGATGCCAGGCTACCTGCCGGTGTGCAGGCTACGTTGGTGACCTGGTCGGCTCCGTCTCGCGTGCAGGGCTCCTGTAGCATGGGCTTGACCAGTGCACTGGCCTTCGGGTTTGATGCGCAATACTGCGGAGGAGGCTGCGCAGCTACCAAAGCTTCAACGTACTTTGACAGTGAATCCAATCAGCCTTGGACCGACCATGCCATGCGGCCCAGCATGATGTTGGGCGCTAAATCGCTGGCGGCTGCGCAGGCGCTGATTGACCGCGGTGTGCAGGCTGATAACACCCAGCCTGTCGGCGATGGCTACCTGGTGCGCACTACCGATGGCGCGCGCAACGTGCGCTACACCGACT
This sequence comes from Burkholderiales bacterium, assembly GCA_025363275.1. Lineage (GTDB taxonomy): Bacteria > Pseudomonadota > Gammaproteobacteria > Burkholderiales > Burkholderiaceae_C > Allorhodoferax. Next base: position 1,444 of record JANYEE010000152.1, read on the forward strand.
ACACCGCGTTGCCAGCCTTGTGGGTGGGCAACGCAGGTTTGCAGCTAAATTACATAGACAACAGTGGCGGCGCTGGCGCCAACAGCATTAGCAACAAGACTAATGTTCTGTTTTACTTCACAGGCCTTACCACGGTACCCAACATCGCTACCAACCTCTACCGCCCAGGCGCGGTGGCAGACCACCTCACCTCGTTTGGCGGATTCTTGCCCAGCGGCAATGGCCAGATGCCCATCACGCATTGGCTGGATGCGGGTGCTACGGCCAGCTTCGGCACGGTAGAAGAGCCGTGCAATTACACCGCCAAGTTTTCCCAGGCCTCGGTGTTGATAGACCAGTACTACCGGGGTGCCACGGTCCTGGAGGCCTATTGGAAGTCAGTGCAATGGCCAGGGCAGGGCCTGTTCATCGGTGAACCCCTGGCGCGCCCCTTTGCCAACACGACAACTTTGACTGTAGTGAACGGCCAGTACAGCATTACCACCCGCGCACTGCGCGCTAATGCCAACTATGGTTTGGACTACAAAAGTGCTGCGGGGACGTGGGTAAGCCTGGCTACGTTTCGCGTGAGCCGTGCACAGTTGCAAAGCCTGAGCGCGCCGCTGCCACCCGCTACTGCAACCCAGTTGCGCTGGGTCGGGCCGTGTGCGGTTGACAGTTCCAAGCAGTGCACCTTGGCCGTGTCGGGCGGTTAGCGGACAAAAAGAATCGAATTGGATGCGGGTTTACCCGCGCTTTGGGCGGAAACAAATATTTACGGTCGCCAGCATCTATTTTTTGAATCCAGTTGCAAACCTGAGGCGTATTCAGGTGGTAGCTATTCCTTACAACCACCCAGGAGAGACCCATGAAGATGAAAATCCACCGTTTGGCACAAGCCTGCTTTTTGACAATGGCTGCGGCAACTGCCGTGACCGCCATGGCATCTAGTCACCGCGAAGCACCGTTTATCACTACCTCACCCAAAGTTGACGGTACCGATTTTTATATGTTTCGTAGTTACGAAGGTATTGACACTGCAGGCAAGGGTGGCCGCAGCGACTATGTCACCATGCTAGCCAATTACGAGCCTCTGCAGAGCCCGTACGGCGGCCCTAACTATTTCAGCCTGGACCCCAACGCCCTGTATGAAATCCACCTGGACAACGTGGGCGACGGCAAAGAGCACCTCACCTTCCAATTTCGTTTTAACAACAAACTGAACAACGTTTCTCTAGATATTGGCTCGGCCAAAGTTGCTATTCCCTTGATTCAAGCTGGCGCCGTGAGTAAGCTCACAGACCCCAACCTGAACCTAAATGAAACCTACAGCGTCAACGTCGTGCGCGGTGATCGCCGCAAAGGCACGGTGTCTTCGGTGACCAAGGCTGACGGAACAACCAAGTCCTTTGAGAAGCCGGTGGACTACATCGGTTCCAAGACGCTGGGCGACGCCACTGCCTATGAGACTTACGCTCAAAAGCACGTGCACGAGATCAAGATTCCGGGTTGCCCAGCGGGCAAAGACATGGGTAAGGTTTTCGTGGGTCAGCGCCAAGAAGGTTTTGCCGTCAATCTGGGTGCCGTGTTTGATTTGGTCAACGCACCAGCTTCCTTCTTGCTCGATCCTGCCAACAAGGATGCCGCAGGCATGGGTGGTAAACACTACATGCAGAAGAACAACATCACCACCATCGCGCTCGAAGTGCACAAAGACTGCTTGACTGCAGGCACTGAGACTGTGATTGGCGGTTGGACCACTGCCAGTATGCGCCAAGCCCGTTTGCTCAACGGTGCGCCAGCGTCGGGTCACCAAACCAGCGAAAAAGTGGGCGGAGCGTGGGTCCAGGTATCACGATTGGGTAACCCGCTCGTGAACGAACTGGTGATTGGCTTGCCAGACAAAGACAAGTTCAATTCCTCGAAGCCACAAGACGACACACAATTCCTGACCTACGTGACCAACCCGACTTTGCCAGCATTGTTGGGTCTGGTGCTTACAGGTGACGCCAAGGGAGTTGCGCCTACCAATTTGCCACGTACTGACTTAGCGACTGTTTTCTTGACCGGAATTGCCGGCGTGAACAAGCCAGCAACTGCTGCACCGTCTGAAATGCTGCGTTTGAACACCGCTATTTCTCCAGTGCAGTTTGCAGATCAAAACCGTCTGGGTGTGGCTGGTGAAGTTCTGCGCGTCGGTGGTACCGCCAATCTGGCCCAGGCCAAAGACTTGGCTGGTTTCCCTAACGGTCGTCGTCCCAAGGATGACGTTGTGGACATCGCCTTGGTCGCCGTCTTGGGTGGCTTGTGTGTCATCAATGGTGACAATAACTCGCTGGGCTTGAATGGCGTACCCGGTGTGCCATCGCTGACTTCAGCCTGCAAAGCCTCCAGCGTGCCTTTGGGAGCTTCGTCCGCCAATATCCACGATGCCGTGGACCAGGCGACTGTGCCGTTCCTGACGCGTTTCCCGTATCTCAACACGCCTAACTCTGGTTCGGCTGCGTACTAATCGCTTAGGAGAACACCATGACAAAGATGAATGCTCTTGCCTCCACATGCCTCTTATTGGGCTTGTTGACGGCTTGCGGTGGAGGTAGCAATGACTATGCTGCAAACACACCACAATATGTGCCTGGCACGGACGTACCCGTGGCCGCCACAACAAGCGCCGCTGCTGTGGTGAGCTTTGCCAAAGACCAGCAAACCAAAACCAGTGACACCACTGACCCCGTGGTGCTGGGCAACGCGATGCTGGCGGTAGACGATACGGAAGACCCAGCACCGGTCTGATTCGCTGAAGCACTTACCTAGCCCACCGGAGCGATTCGGTGGGCTTTTTGACGTTTGAAAATCTGGTGGGGTGCGCTTGGCAGCAGCGGGTCTACAGAACCCGCTTTTCGAGGCGGTAAGGCGGCAGCCCGGCCAGCATCCGTCTGCCGTAGGCTTGTAGTACCAAGCGCTTGTCGTAGCAAATAACGGCGGCCTGGTCCTCTTCAGTGCGAATCGCGCGCCCCGTCCATTGCAATAATTTGATGCCGGTGGCCGGAATCACCAGCTCGTTAAACGGATCACGCCCCACGCTGCGCAGCCATTCTGCGCGTGCTTCATCCACGGGGTCCGAGGGCGGCGCAAACGGCAACTTGGTGATGAATACGGTTTCGCACAAAGCGCCCGGTAAATCCAGTCCTTCGCCAAACGATTGCAGGCCGAAAATCACAGACGGGTAGCCCGTCTGAACCCGCGCACTGTGCGTAGCCAGCAGCTTGGCGCGGGATGCTGTGCCCTGCACCAGCACCATGTCTTGCAGGTAGCCCGGCAGGGCCTCGGTCGCGGTACGCATTTGGGCTTTGGAGGTAAACAGCACCAAGGCGCCGCGTTTGACTTCGGCGATGTCTGCGATCAACGCAGTCACCATCTCGGCGGTGTAAGCCGCGGCGTCCTTGGGGTCTGCCTTGGTCTGCACCACGGTCAGCGTCCCCTGGCTGGCGTAGTTAAAAGGGCTGCTAACTTCGAGTGCCTGGGCATTTGCGTTGTTGGACAAGCCCGCTTCTTGCAAAAAGTAGTCAAAACTGCCGCAGCTAGCCAATGTGGCTGAGGTCACCACCGCACCGCGCACCTGGCTCCACAAAAACTGGCGCAGCAAATCACCCGGCACGATGGGGCAGGCGTGGGCCGTCAGTACCAAATAATTGGACTCACTGCGCGCCTGCAGCCACTTGGCCAGGGGCTGTGCGCCATGCTCTAGCAGCAGCGCGCTGGTGGAAACCACGCTGCCCAACTTGGGTGCCAGCGCCCCCATCTTGGCAAAGAGTTGTGAGCAGCGCATCGCCTGCGGCGGGTCTTCTTTGGCCAGCAGTTTTACCTCGGCACCGAGAGCCTCCAGCGCTTTGGATAGGCCTTGGGCGTGGCCGTGGATCAGCGTTACCGGGTCGGTTAGCGCTGCAGGTAGCTGGCCGTTGGCAAAGCGCAGTATGCCGTCTTTGCTATTTTTTTCATCGGCATTCGCTTGCACCATGTCCATCGCGATGCGCGCCAGTTGGGTCAGCGCGGCTTTGAGCTGGCTGGCCAGGGTGGTCACGTCTTCTGTCAATTGCAAATGCAGTGTCGTGCTGACCTCTTGCAAGATTTTGGGCAGGCGGTCCAGCCAGCGCAGGCTACTCAAATCCATGTTGCTGGCGAACTGGTCCAGCGCCACCGCCGGCAGGTGGTGGCCTTCGTCAAAAATCACCAAGCAGTTGTCCAGGTCGGGCAGGGTCTTGGTACCCAGGGACGCCAGCACCAGGTCGTGGTTGGCCACAATGACATTGGATTCGGCCAGCCGGTTACGCGCCTGGTAGTAGCTGCAATCTCGAAAGCGCGGGCAGTGCCGCACCGTGCACGTGTGGCGCTCGGCCGCAACAGCGTGCCAGTCGCCGGGGTCAGGCGTATCGGCCAGCGTGTCGCGGTCGCCGTCCCACTGGCCTTTGGCCAGCATCATGGCCATGGACTCGTAGAACGCGAATCGGCGTTCCTCGGCCGCTTCTTGGGTGAGTTCCGAGCCAAATCGGGCCGGGTCGACCACGTCATCGCTGTCAAACAGCGCGTCTTCTACCGATCCGCTGCCCGCTAACCTTTCGAGTTTCAGTTTGCATACGTAGCGCCCGCGGCCCTTAGCCAGCGCAAACGCAAAGGGTTTGTCCATGCTGGCGGCCAGCGCGGGCAGGTCTTTGGTCATCAACTGCTCTTGCAGCGCAACCGTAGCGGTGGATATCAGCACCCGGGTCTTACGCTCCAGCGCCATGGCGATGGCCGTAGACGCATAGGCTGCGCTCTTGCCTACGCCGGTACCAGCCTGGATTACGGCAATAGCTTTGGTCGGATTCGGCTGCTCGCCCAAATCGGCACGCGCCAGCGTGGTGGCAATACATTCAGCCATAGCGTGCTGGCCGGGGCGGGGGCGAAAGCCCGCGGTGCCGGCCACCACCTTCTCAAAAGCGGCGAGCGAAATTTGGGCCAGTTGGTCGGGAGTCAAGCGGGGCTTTCAAGACGGGCAGTGGGTGGGGGTTATGGCGGAGATTGGGCAGTTGGCCTGGAGCCAAGGCGATAATGGAACGGCTGACGCCAGTCCCCAGAAGGGCCGTCTAGTCTGTGCCACGTTCGGGGTATTTTCACCTACACCGATTGCGCCTGTTATTCCACCCCCTCTGGAGTTCTTTATATGACCACTGTTCCAACCGGCCGCAATACCGCTGATCGCCGCTTTTTCTTGAAGAATTCGGCGCTAGCCCTAGTAGCTACTGCCTTGCCTGCTATCAATTTTGCACAAACTGCGCCTGTACCAGTGGCTACAGGTACCACACCCCAGTTCTCTCCAGTACCCGGTACGTGGCGCACCTTTGAGGTCACCACCCGGGTGGATATCGTCAAACCGCAGGGCACAACCCGCGTCTGGTTGCCCCTGCCATCGGTCAATTCAGATTGGCAAAAGTCGCTGGAAAGCGGCTTCTCCAGCAATGGCACCACGCGGATGGAAGATGACGACAAGACCGGCGCCCGCATGTTGTACGCTGAGTTTGCCGACACCGAAGCACAGCCTTTCTTAGAGGTGACTAGCCGCATCCAGACGCAAAGCCGCGCGCAGGACTGGTCCAAAAAGCTGGCCGTGGCGGAAGACCCGGCTACTCTTAAATTCTGGTTGCAGCCGACCAGTTTGCTTCCCACCGATGGCATTGTGCGCAAGACCGCTCTGGATGCCACCCGCGGTGCCAAGACGGATGTGGAAAAAGCCCAGAAGCTGTACGACTGGGTGGTGAGCAACACTTACCGCGAGCCTAAGGTACGCGGTTGCGGTGAAGGTGACATCAAAACCATGCTGGAAACAGGCAACCTGGGCGGAAAATGTGCTGATTTAAACGCACTTTTTGTGGGTCTGTGCCGATCGGTGGGTCTGCCCGCGCGTGATGTGTATGGCATCCGCGTGGCGCCCAGCGCCTTTGGCTACCGCGAGCTGGGGGGAAATAATATGGCCAGCCTGAAAGGTGCGCAGCACTGTCGTGCCGAGGTCTACTTAACAGGCTTGGGTTGGGTGGGTATGGACCCAGCCGACGTGGCCAAGGTCATGCGCCAGGAAACATCGGAGTGGATCAAGACGGCCAAGAACCCGCTGATCGTGCCGGTCAACAAAAACCTGTTTGGGGGCTGGGAAGGCAACTGGATGGCCTATAACGTGGCCCATGATGTGGTGTTGCCGCACTCCAAGGGGCCTACCCTTGGTTTTCTGATGTACCCGGCAGCCGAAAACGCTGCCGGACGTCTTGATTCGTATGCCCCAGATGACTTCAAATACCAAATATCAGCCAAAGAGTTGAAGGTGTAAGGCCGCACTTGGGGTGGGCTTTTTTGGTTAAAAAGCGCAAAAGTGATGTCATATTGCGTTATTCTGGCGCCAGAATTATTACTCTGGAGACAAGACCATGGCCGCACCCAAGTTGATCCTCGACTACGTTTACGCGCATGAAAAAGACCACGCTAGCGCGGTTTACCTGACCCAGCCTATTGGCAGTGGCCAGACGATTGACTACACCTGGGCGGAGGCCATGGACCAGTCGCGTCGTATGGCGGCGTATCTGAAAGCGCAAAACTTCGAGCCCGGTTCCCGCATCGCCATTTTGTCCAAGAACAGCGCCCACTTCATGATGGCCGAACTGGCCATCTGGATGGCGGGCTACACCACGGTGGCCATCTTTCCGACTGAGACCGCAGAGACTATCAACTACGTGCTGGACCATAGCGGTGCAAGCCTGTTGTTTGTAGGCAAGCTCGATATCTGGCCGCAGCAAAAAAGCGGCGTGCCCGCCAGTCTGCCGTGCATTGCACTGCCTCTATCGCCTAAAAATGACTATGAGGCCTGGGATGCCATCACGGCACGCACCAAGCCCCTAGCCGGTAAACCCAAGCGCGACGCTGCCGACATTGCCATCCTGCTCTATACCTCGGGCTCGACCGGTACACCTAAGGGCGTGATGCACAATTTTGAGCGCATCACCCGGGTGAGCGAAAGCATTAACCAGGACATCAAGTCCCGCACAGGCGATGGTGACAGCCGCGTGTTGTCTTATCTGCCGCTGGCCCACGTATTCGAGCGCGCCTGGGTGGAGTGCGCCTCCTTTGTGGATGGCAAGACCCATGTATTTTTTGCCGATTCACTGGACTCGTTTGTGCAGGATTTGAACCGCGCCCGGCCTACAATTTTCATCTCGGTGCCGCGCCTCTGGCTCAAGTTTCAGCAAGGCGTGTTTGCCAAAATGCCACCGGCCAAACTGGCGCGTTTGCTCAAAATCCCAATTCTGCGCGGTATCGTCAAGCGCAAGGTTCTGAAGAACCTGGGCCTGGATCAGGCGCTACTGGCTGGCAGTGGCTCGGCCCCTATCCCCGCCGCGCTGATTGCTTGGTACCGCGATATGGGCCTGAACCTGATTGAAGGCTACGCCATGTCGGAGGACTTTGCCTACTCGCACAACTCCACGCCCCAGATCAACGAGCCGGGCTGCGTGGGTGTGCCCTTGCCAGGCGTGCAGGTACGCATTAGCGAAGAAGGTGAGATTCTGATCAAGTCGCCCGGTCAACTGGTGGGTTACTACAAGCGCCCCGATTTAGACAAGGAGGTGTTTACCGAAGATGGTTATTTCCGCACTGGCGACCGGGGCGAGCGCCGCGCCGATGGTCTGTTGAAAATCACGGGCCGCGTCAAAGAAATCTTCAAGACCTCCAAAGGCGAATATGTGTCGCCTGCGCCGATTGAGAACAAAATCAATGCCCACCCTTTGATCGAGGCTTGTATGGTGTCGGGCGCCGGCCAAGCCCAGGCCTACGGCATGGTGGTGCTGGCAGAGGCCGTGCGCCCTCGGCAAAGCGATGCGCAGTTCCGCAAGGATGCGGAGCAACAGTTGAGTGCTTTGTTGGCTGAGGTGAATGCTAGCTTGCCGCCCTACGAGAAGCTGCAGATGATTGTTGTGGCCAAAGAGCCCTGGACCATTGAAAACGGTAGCCTGACGCCCACCATGAAGATCAAGCGCAGCCGCATTGAGGCCAATGTGGGGCCCAAAGTGGAGGGCTGGTACTCCACTAAGGGCCCGGTGCTCTGGGCCTGACAGCCCCCTGAGAGGTCCTGTAAAAATGCCCCGCTCCGGGGCATTTTTTATGGCGATGCGAGAGTCTCAATAGAGCCGCCTAGCCGGGCTTGGCGCTCCGCCACAGCTCGGCCTCCAGTTCGGCCAGACTGCGCAATGTGCGCTGGCTGTCGAAGTGGCGCGGCTGGCCGCTCAAGGGGTCGGTAAACGCAATCGACTTGGCCAGCAGCTGCAGCGGCCGCGCATAGTCCGCCGTACCCTCGGGGGTGAGGTGTGGGTAAATGCCATCGCCTACCAGCGGCAGGCCCAGAGCAGCCATGTGCACGCGTAACTGGTGGCGCTGGCCGGTGATGGGGCTCAGCGCGTAGCGGGCTAATCGCTTGCCGATTTCCACGGGGGCGATGTCGGTCATGGCGTTGACCGGGCCGTCTACCCCCACCGCCACTTCCACCTGCTGCATGAAGTGCGCTGAAGCTTGAATGCGCGTGGCGCGGTGGATGGGCCAGGATAGGGTGGCGTTCCAGGGGGCCACGGCCTCGTAGGTCTTACGCATGGCGTGGTCGCGAAACAGCGAATGGTAGGCCCCTCGGCTGGCGGGTGTTTTGGAAAATAGCACCAAGCCTGCGGTGTCGCGGTCCAGCCGATGCAGCGGAGCGAGGTCGGGCAGGTCCAGCAAATTTTTAAGCCGCACCAGCAGCGTCTCTTGCAGGTAATGCCCCGAGGGCACTACGGGTAAAAAGTGGGGCTTGTCGGCGACCACTAAATGTTCGTCTTGCCACAGCACGGTGGCTTCAAAGGGGATAGGTTCTTCGTGGGCTACGGCCCGAAAGTAGTACCAGCGTTGCCCAGCTTGGTAAGGAGAATCAGGGCGCAGTGGTGAGCCATCGGCGTCCAGCACATCGCCCTGGGCCAGGCGCTGCTGCCACTCGGTGGCGGGTATGCGGGCAAAGCGGGCGCTCAGGAATTCAAAGGCCGTAGCCCAGGGGCCGGGCGGCGTGAACACCACGCCGGCACCCACGCCTGCCCGTGAGGGTGGGCGCGACAGTGGTTGGCGCTTAGACCCGTTCAAACATCAGGTCCCACACGCCGTGGCCGAGCTTGATGCCGCGGTTCTCAAACTTGGTCAGCGGGCGGTAGTGCGGCTTGGGTGCGTAGCCCAGCAGCTCAGGGTTCGCGGCCAGCGCACGGTTTTTCAAGCGTGGCTCGGCGCTCAGCACTTCCAGAATTTGCTGGGCATAGGGTTCCCAGTCGGTCGCGCAGTGCAGGTAGCCGCCCACCTTCAGGCGTTGGGTCAGCTTGGCAATCAGCGGGCTCTGAATCAGGCGGCGCTTGTTGTGCTTGGTCTTGTGCCAGGGGTCGGGAAAGAAGATGTGCACACCGTCCAGGCTTTCCAGCGGCAGCATGTGGTCAATCACCTCCACGGCATCGTGGTTGCAGATGCGGATATTGGTGATATGGTTTTCGCCAATGCGCTTGAGGAGCGCGCCCACGCCAGGCTCATGTACTTCGCAACACAAAAAATTAGTGTCGGGCAGGGTGGTTGCTATCTTGGCGGTGGCCTCTCCCATGCCGAAGCCGATTTCGAGTACGACAGGGGGTTTTTCGGCCGTTTCATTGCCATTTAGGCCTGTGGCACGCGTATTTACTGCCCAGACTGCTACTAAATCAATAGCGCCCTTCTGGTAGGGCAGCAAATATTTGGGCCCTAAATCCTCAAACGCCTTGGCCTGGCCTTCGGTGGTGCGCCCCGCGCGCTTGACGAAACTCTTGATGGTGCGCAAAAAAGGCCGGCTGCCATCGGCCCGCAACGGTGGCTGGAACGCAGCAGGTGCGGCAGCTGGGGTCGAAGCGCTGGCAGCTTCAACCTCGGGTAGGGTGGGGTGCGATGGGTGGGTCATAAACGTATCGGTTTCATGGGATCTGAATTGTAGGCAAGTGCCAGCGCACTGAAACAAGTGCTTACGACTCTTGTCTTAGCTTTTCCTGGGTGGTCTAACGCACCGAGCCTTTCTTCGTTGTAATAGTGTTCAATGTCACATATTTACACCCAAGGGGACTCCATGGACTACCGCAATGAATCCGCCGCCGACACGGAGCTACGCGCCTGGCAACCCGAGCTTCCCGTTGCGCTGACGCTTACCGCATCGGCGCTGGCGGCTTGTGGCGGTGGGGGAGGTGGCGCTGGACCTACCCCTTTGCCCGAATCTGTACCGCCTCCCGTACCACCGCCAGTTTCCACTGCGCCCCAGGCGGTACGTTTGCTGCTGCAAAGCCAGTTCTCGGCCTCTGACGCGGAAGTGGCTGCCGTACAGAATCTTGGGGCTGCGGCTTGGCTGGAACAGCAGTTCAACGCGCCGACCTCCATCACCGGCTGGGACTGGATGATCGGTAAAGGCTTTAATGCGGCGGAGTTCTCCACAGTCGCATCTTTCACCGATCAGATGGTCTGGTACCAACTGATCGCCACGCCGGATGCCGTACGCAAGCGTGTGGCGCTGGCGCTATCCGAGATCATGGTGGCATCGGCCAACGGCGTAAACGGCATTGGGTACCGCTCATTTGCCATGGCGGGGTATTGGGACACTTTGGTCCAGAATGCGTTCGGCAACTTTCGCACGCTCTTGGAGGCCGTAACGCTGAACCCCGCAATGGGCGTGTACCTCAACACCCGTGGCAACCAAAAAGAAGATGCCGCCACCGGCCGCCAGCCTGATGAAAACTACGCGCGTGAGGTCTTACAGCTTTTCACCATCGGCCTGTACGAACTCAACCCCAATGGCAGCAACCGGCTGGGTGCCAACAACGTGCCGATCGAGACCTACGATCAATCCATGGTGAGCAGCCTGGCGCACGTGTTCACCGGCTACAACTTTGATAAGACTGCAGCAATCGGTGGCAGCCTGAATTATTTGCGTGTGCCGATGACGGTTACCGCATCTTTGCACTCCAGCACTGCAGTGCAATTTTTAGGCACCAACATCCCCGCCAATACAGACCCCACGGCGGCATTGAAGATCGCTTTAGACACCATTTTTAACCATGCCAACGTGGGTCCATTTTTTGGTCGCCAAATGATTCAGCGTTTGGTGACCAGCAACCCCAGTCCTGAATACATTGCCCGGGTCAGCGCCGCATTCAATAACAACGGCGCGGGCGTGCGGGGCGATATGAAAGCCGTGATTCGCGCAGTGCTGCAGGATGCCGAAGCCATATCAACCACCCAAGCGGCGCAGGCCAACTGGGGCAAACTGCGCGAGCCTATAGTTCGTTTTGTTCAGTGGGCGCGCACCTTCAAAGTGACCTCGACTACCGATGCGTGGAAGCTCAACGACTTAAGCAGTGACGCGACCCGGCTAGGGCAGAGCCCCTTGCGCTCGGGATCAGTTTTTAATTTTTTTCGGCCCGGCTATGTGCCCCCCAACACCGTGCTGGCGGGTGCAGCGCTGGTGGCTCCCGAGTTTCAAATCACCAATGAATCGTCGGTCGCGGGCTACATCAATTTCATGCAGACCGTGATTAAGAGCGGCTACAGCGACGTGGTGCCCAGCTACAGCGCAGAGCTGGCGCTGGTAGCCGATGTCGACAAGCTACTGGATCGCCTGAATCTGTTGTTAACAGCGGGCCAACTGTCAGCTGCCACGCTGGCCACCATCCGCACGGCTGTAGCGGGCTTGGCATCAGCCACTGCAGCCGAGCAACTGGTGCGCGTGCAGGCTGCAGTTCTGCTGGTGATGTCGAGCCCGCAATATTTGGTGCAGAAGTAGCCCGCGCGCGCTGCCCCCTACCTGAGGAAAAACCATGTACCTGAACAATACCAAGCAACTGGCGCGCCGCGCCTTCTTGAAACGCGCCGCGCAGCTGGGCATTGCGGGCGTAGCCACGCCGTGGGCCCTGAACCTGGCCACTATGGGTGAGGCGGCTGCTTTTACCGCAACCGATTACAAGGCCCTGGTCTGCGTATTTTTGTATGGTGGCAATGACTATGGCAATACCTTGGTGCCCTACGACGACATCACCTATGCCAAGTACGCCAGCATTCGTACCGGCATTGCCACCCCGCAGGCCAGCTTGGCGGCTACGGTGCTGGCCCCCACCACCGCACTACCGGGTGGCCAGCGCTTGGCGCTGGCGCCGCAGTTGGCCCCGCTCAAAACCATATTTGATGCCGGCAAGATGGCGGTGCAGCTCAACGTAGGCACCCTGGTGCAGCCCACTACGCTGGCGCAGTACATGGCTAAATCGGTACCTCTGCCCCCCAAACTGTTTTCACACAATGATCAGCAGTCCGTGTGGCAATCCTCGTCGCCCGAGGGCTCCATATCCGGTTGGGGCGGGCGTATGGGGGACGTTGCCTTGGCCAACAATGGCAGCGCGGTATTTAGCTGTATCTCGGTCGCAGGCAATGCGGTATTTGTATCCGGCAAAACGGCGGTGCAATACCAGGTCAGCACCAGCGGCGCAGTCGCTATCAACGGACTGAAGACCAAGGTGTATGGCTCCAGCGCGGTGGGGTCTGCGCTACAAAGTCTGATCACCCAGCCCAGCACCCAGACCCTGGAGAACGAGCACGCCAAGATTACCGCACGGTCTATCAGTGCCGAAGGCCAGGTCACCAGCGCATTGGCTGGCATTGCGCCGCTGACCACACCGTTTACCCCAGCTAACCCGCTTGCCAATCAGCTGCAAATGGTGGCCAAGCTCATTGCGGCGCGCAACACTTTGGGGGCCAAACGACAAGTGTATTTTGTGTCGATAGGAGGTTTTGATTTGCATGACAACCTGCCCGACCAACACCCGGGTCTGCTGGCCAACGTAGCCGATGCGCTGAAGTCTTTTTACGACGCTACGGTGGAGCTGGGCATCAGTAACAACGTGACGGCGTTCACGGCATCTGACTTCGGCCGCACGCTGGCCTCCAATGGCGATGGCGCCGACCATGGCTGGGGAAGTCACCACTTTGTTGTCGGTGGCGCGGTCAAGGGCAAGGAGTTCTATGGCAAAGCACCCGCGACTGCGGTCAACGGAAATGAAGATGTGGGGCAGGGGCGTCTGCTGCCCACCACATCCGTCGATCAGTTTGCTGCGACTCTGGCAACCTGGTTTGGCGTGAGCAACACGGAGCTGGATTTGGTGGTGCCCAATATTAAAAACTACAGCTTGAAGAATATGGGTTTTGTCTGATACCCCAGCGGCGGGACCACGGAGCTATCCAATGCTCCAAAGCGTCCGCTACCCGGATGGCAGTCTGCCCCGGGTCCTGACCAAGCGGCAGCAGTCCGAGTAACTGTGCGGCTTGGTTCAACGCCAGCAGCGCTGCGTGCGGCGACGACGTGTCCAGCGCCGCAGCACCGTTTTGCTTGCTGAGCTTTTCGCCATTGGCACCCAAGACCAATGGCGTGTGAAGGTACTGCGGCGTGGGCAAGCCGAGCTGCCGCTGCAGCAAGATTTGCCGCGCGGTGTTGTCAGCCAGGTCTTCGCCCCGCACGATGTGGGTGATGCTCTGGTCCGCATCGTCCACCACCACGGCCAGTTGGTAGGCAAACAGGCCATCGGCGCGCAGCAGTACAAAGTCGCCCACCTCCCTTGCCACATCCTGTTGTTGGGGGCCGAGTTGGCGGTCTTGCCAGTGCACGATTGATAGATAATCTGCTATGTTTTTTGTAGCTGAAGAGGCAGGTTTTACCTGGGCCCCAGGCACTTTTGACTTGAAATCAGTAGTTTGGAGCCGCCAGGCGCGCGTTGGGCGGCCTTGCAGGCCTTGACGGCAGGTGCCGGGGTAAATCAACTCGCCGTTGCGGGTTTTGGTCTGCCCGGTGGCTGCCAAAGCGGCCTCAATGTCCTTGCGCGAGCAAGCGCAGGGGTAGGCGGCTTCAGCGCTGACCAATTGGTCTAGCGCGGTTTGGTAAGCCGCCGTGCGCCGGCTTTGCCACACGGGCGGCTGGTCGGGCTGCAGGCCACAGGCGGCCAGTTGCTGCAGGATGGTGGTATCCGCGCCGGGAATGCAGCGCGGGGTGTCTACGTCTTCGATACGCACCAGCCATTGGCCCTGGTGGGCGCGGGCATCGAGCCAACTGGCCAATGCCGCCACCAAGGAGCCTGCGTGCAGCGGACCGGTAGGCGAGGGGGCGAATCGGCCAACATAGGCCCCCACGCTTGCCGCTGCGTGTGCTGCGCTGCCCCCCGAGGGGGCCCTCGCGCCTTGGGGCGGCCCGGCGGCGATCATGCCGTTGCCCCCACGACTAGTTAAGCGATGGACAGGGCGAGTTCTAAGCCCGACACAAACGCGTCTTCGACGCGGTGGCCTAAACACCAGTCGCCACACACGCCCAAGCCTGCTTTGGCATCCCACAGATGGCTCTTGCCTAGCGGTGTGGCGGTCTTCGCATAAAGCCAGCGTTGGGTATCCACATGCGCGGGCTCGGCGCGGATGCCGGTGATCTCGGTGAAGGCCTTGGTCAGCTTGGCCTGCACGCGCTTGGGGTCATCCTGCAGGTGCTCTTGTGACCACGCCGCGCTGGCCTGCACGGTCCAACGCTCGATCGGGCCGCGCCCGGGCTTGGACGATTCACGCGCCAGCCAAGCCACGCGGTGGTGGGTGCTGCGAGCGGCGTTCCACTGGGGGCCCAATGTCCACATATTCGGTTGCATGGCCTGGGGGAAAGCCAACATCAGCGTCCAGCAGGGTTCTACGGTGACCTTACTGATCTTTTGGCCCAGCGCAACGCCTTTTTTGCAGGTCGCCAGCAGCGCATGGGCTTGGGGCGAAGGGATGGCCAGGACCACCGCATCAAAGCCAGAGTACACGTGCACGGAGTCGTCCGTACCGGTCGTACGCAGCTGCCACTGCTTGGTATTCAGGGCGTCGGCTTCAATGGCGATGACGCGCGTTTTCAGTTCTACATTCAGCAGTGGTGCGGCCCACTCTTTCACCAAAGCGTTCATGCCCGGGCTGGATACGAAGTGTGCCTCGCGGGCAGGTAGCCCCGCCGCGGCCACCATGCCGTGCGAGTCCAACACGCGCACTGTGTTGGCGCTCCAGGGTTTGCAGGTCTTGGGGGTGGTTTGCAGCGCCTGCGCAAAGCGGGGGTCACGCACCGTGAAGTACTGGGCACCATGGTCAAAGGTTCCAAACGCGCTGTTGCGAGTGGCCATACGGCCGCCCACAGTGTGACTTTTCTCAATCACCGTAACGCGGTGGCCCGCCTGGACCAGCGTGCGTGCGCAGGTGATGGCCGCCATGCCGGCACCCACAATGGCGATATGTTTGGATGTCATGCGTGTCGTCTCCAGTTGTTTTGTTGTGCCTGGATGTCTTTATACACGGACGGCCGGTGGGGCGGATCACGCACCGCGGTGTTGTTCCAATAAAGCGGCGCGGGTGGTGGGGCTATCCAACTGCTGCAACCACCACTGCAGCGCACGCCCCTGCGTGGCCGCCTTGCCCCCGCGCCAGGCGTAGTGCAGGTCAGCCACCCGCTGGCTGCGCTCAGTTTTTTTCACAACCAGTCGCCCCGTCTCGATGTAGGGGCTGGCCATGCAGTGGGGCAGGTTGCCGCCCCCCAGGCCGCGCAGCTGGGCGTCCATCTTGGCGTGCATGCTGGGCACGGTGAAGACGTCCTGGCCCGTAAGCAGGCCAAAGGTCACGCCGCTGCCGCGCTGGATCGAATCGGCCACCGCCACGGCCCGGTGCTTTTGAATAATTTCATCGGACAAAGGTTCGGCCGCATGGGCCAGCGGGTGGTGGGGCGCCACCACATACACAAAGGCGATCTGACCCAGCGGCTTGCTATGGATGTCGGGGCTGTTGGCGGAGTCCGCGCCGACGCCAATGGCCAAGTCGGCCAGGCCTGCAGACAAGGCCGCAAAGGTGCCCGACAAGGTTTCCTCTCGCAGGCGGATGCGCGTGGGCGGCGACTGGCTAAAAAAACTCTCCACCAGCTCCATCACGGTGCCTCGGGAAATTACGGTGTCGATGGCAATGGTCAGTTGCGATTCCCAGCCTGTGGCCACACGTTTGACGCGATTGGCCATAGCGTCAATCTCGCTGAGCAAGCGGGCACCTTCGCGCAGCAGTTCGGCCCCCGCAGGCGTGAGCTTGGCCTGGCGGGAGCTGCGGTCATAGAGCAGCACGTCCAGCGCATCCTCGATCTGGCGCACCCGGTAGGTAAGGGCGCTGGGCACCAGCCCCAAGGCCCGGGCAGCGGCAGCAAAGCTGCCCGCCACCTGGATGGACTGCAACATGGATAAGGAATCTGGGGTCAGCACATCGCGGGCGTTTTGCATGAAAGGCGGCTTTAAGTTCAATTGATTTGAATGATGCCATCAAACACGGTGGATGGAAAGCGGGGCCCGCAGGCCTAAAGTTCAGTCCATGTCAGTTGTTACGGAGAAAGCAAAATGTTAAGTATTCGCAAATCGCAAGACCGGGGCTATGCCGATCACGGCTGGCTCAAATCGTTTCACAGCTTCTCATTCGCAGGTTACTTTGACGCCGAGCACATGGGCTGGGGCAATCTGCGCGTTATCAACGAAGACCGCATTGCACCAGGCACCGGCTTTGGCACGCATGGCCACAAGGACATGGAAATCATCAGCTACGTGGTGTCGGGCGCTTTGGGTCACAAAGACAGCATTGGCATCGGTGCCAGCATCCCACCGGGCGATGTGCAGCGCATGAGCGCGGGCCGCGGCATTCAGCACAGCGAATACAACTACGCGCCCAAGGACGAGACCCATTTCTTTCAGATCTGGATCGAGCCTAACGTGAAAGGCATTGCGCCAGGTTATGAGCAAAAGACATTCACGTCGCCCGAAAAGCAGGGTCAATTGCGCCTGGTGGCCAGCCCGGATGGTGCCGCCGGTAGCGTCACCATCCACGCGGATGCGCGGATGTACTCAGGACTGCTGGACGGCACGCAAGCTGCTACTTTGACTCTGGACCCCGCCCGCAAGGCCTATGTGCATGTGGTGCGTGGTGCGGTGTCTGTTAACGGACAGGCGCTGCAGGGCGGCGACGCCGCCAAATTGACCGGCGAAGCGGCGCTGAATTTGGCCAACGCCCAAGACGCGGAAGTGCTGGTCTTTGATTTGGCCGCCTAATTTCTTGTCTTTATTTGTTTCTCGTCTCTTTTTTTAACCACTTTTTAAGGAATTTACCATGGCAAAAGTAGCAGTCGTTTTTCATTCGGGTTATGGACACACCCAACGCATGGCCCAGTTTGTGGCCGAAGGTGCTGGCGCTGAATTAGTGGCTATTGATGCCGATGGCAATTTGACCGATGCGCAGTGGGCTACTGTTGATGGTGCAGACGCCATCATTTTTGGCTCGCCCACCTACATGGGCATGGCTTCGTGGCAGTTTAAGAAGTTTGCCGATGCAACCAGCAAGCGCTGGTTCACCACCGCCTGGAAAGACAAAGTGGCCGGTGGTTTCACCATCTCTGCCAGCCCCAGTGGCGACAAGCTGTCCACCATTCAGTACTTCATCACGCTGGCTATGCAACAGGGCATGGTGTGGGTGGGTCAGCCCGCGCTGAATGATGGCACCATCAACCGCATCGGCTCGAACAGCGGCGTGATGGGCCAAGTCGGCCCCACCAGCCCCGCGGCTGATATTCCCCAAGGCGACCTGGATACTGCCAAGGCTTACGGCCAGCGCATTGCCGCAATGGCCGCCAAGTTGCACGGCTGATACGTTCGATTTAGCAGGCTCCTATGAACGCCCCCACGTGTTTGAAGCCCCACAGCAAAGACTTGGGTGGCGGCTTTACGGTCAACCGGCTGTTGCCGACTGCGCAGCGCCAAGCGGTGGGCCCGTTCATATTTTTTGATCACTTTGGCCCGGTGACCGTAGAGCCGGGCGTCAACCACGATGTGCGCCCGCACCCCCATATTGGTCTGGCAACACTCACCTATTTGTTGGATGGCGTGATCCTGCACCGCGATAACCTGGGCTATGTTCAGCGTATTGAGCCCGGCGCCATCAACTGGATGACGGCCGGCAGCGGCATCGTGCACTCCGAGCGCAAGCCGCCTGAGCAAGCGCAGCAGCGCTACGTCAACCACGGTCTGCAGCTGTGGCTGGCATTGCCCGAGGCGCATGAAGAAGATGCCGCGTCCTTTGTGCACACGCCCGCCAGCGCGATACCCGAATTGACCGTGGACGGTGCCACCGTGCGCGTGCTGGTGGGCGAGGCCTTCGGTGCGCGCAGCCCAGTGGCAACGGTGTCGCCCACGCTGTACTTGGATGTGCAGTTGCCTGCTGGCGTCACCTGGACGCTACCTATGCTGGCCGAGGAGCAGGCGATTTACCCGGTGCAAGGCCGTGTGACGTTGGCCGGTGCACCGCTGGAACCACACACCATGGCGGTCGTGTCAGACGCCACCGAGCTAGTGGCTATTGACGGCCCCGCGCGCTTTGCGGTGGTGGGCGGCCAGCCGCTGGGGCACCGCTTTATCTGGTGGAACTTTGTGTCCAGCCGCAAAGAGCGCATTGAGCAGGCCAAGGTGGCCTGGACTCACGGCGATGCCAACGCAGGGATGGGCCAAGTGCCCGGCGAGACCGAGCGGATTGAGTTGCCGGTACGGTGAAGAGCGTCTGAATTTGCTATTAAATAGATAGCTACTCAGGCAATAAATACCTGGGCCCCAGGCCGATTTGATTCTAAATCCCTACCTGGAGCCCTCAAAAACCGCATTGAGAGGCAGGTAGGATCACCCCATGCTGCACCCCATCCAACGCCTTTTCCACTACGCCAAGGGCTATCGCCGCGACTTTCGGCTTGCCACCCTCTATTCGGTTCTCAACAAGTTTTTTGACATCCTGCCCGAGGTGCTGATTGGCGCTGCGGTGGACGTGGTGGTCAAGGGCGAGGAGAGTTTTTTGGCGCGCCACGTGCTGGTCACGGTGGGCATTACCGACACCTGGCAGCAACTGCTGTTTTTGGGTGCGCTCAATGTGGTGATCTGGGGTGGCGAATCGCTGTTTCAGTACCTGTATGAGGTGAAGTGGCGCCAGTTGGCGCAAGACATTCAGCACGACCTGCGCCTAGACACCTACCGCCATGTGCAGAAGCTGGACATGGCGTACTTTGAGACCCAGCGCACCGGTAATCTGATGGCCATCCTGAACGACGATATCAACCAGATGGAGCGCTTTGTGAATGGCGGTGCCAACCAGATCATTCAGGTGTTTTGCTCCAGCATCATGGTCAGCGCCGTGTTCTTTGCCTTGCAGCCCGGCATCGCCATCGTGGCGTTGTTGCCGGTGCCGGCCATTTTGTTTGGCGCCTTCTGGTTTCAAAGCCGCCTGGCACCGCGCTACACCGCCGTGCGCGAGGCCGCGGGCGATGTGAGCGCGCGGCTCAACAACAACCTGCTGGGTCTGGCCACCATCAAGGCCTTTGCTACTGAAAGTTTTGAGGCCGACCACATCGCGCAGGCCAGCAACCAGTACCGTAGCGCCAATGCCCAGGCCATTCGTATCAGCTCGGCGATTACACCCGTGATTCGCATGGCGATTTTGAGCGGCTTTACGGCCACGCTGCTGTATGGTGGCTGGCTCACTTTGCAGGGCGAGTTGGCGGTGGGCGCGTATTCGGTGCTGGTGTTTTTGACGCAGCGCCTGCTGTGGCCGCTGACCGG
This sequence comes from Burkholderiales bacterium, assembly GCA_025363275.1. Lineage (GTDB taxonomy): Bacteria > Pseudomonadota > Gammaproteobacteria > Burkholderiales > Burkholderiaceae_C > Allorhodoferax. Next base: position 21,177 of record JANYEE010000152.1, read on the forward strand.
GTTGGCCGAGGTGGCCGATATGTACCAGCGCTCCATGGCCGCGATCGACCGGGCCATGCAGCTGCTGGACGCGCCCATCACCATTGCCTACGAGGGCCAGCATTTGGACCTGGCGCAAACACGCGGCGAATTGCGATTTGAAGGCGTCAACTTTTCCTACGGCGACAGCCCCACGCTCCAGGATATTTCGCTGACGCTACACGCAGGCAAGACCACGGCCTTTGTGGGAACCACCGGCTCGGGCAAGTCGACGCTGGTGAAATTGCTGCTGCGCTTTTACGAGCCCCAGAGCGGCCATGTGCATTTGGATGGCATACCGATTGACAGCCTGAATTTGCAAGATCTGCGCCGCGCGATTGGCTATGTGGCGCAAGACAGCTTTCTGACCGATGGCACCGTGGCCGAGAACATTGCCTATGGCGTGCAGGAGGCCAGTGACGAAGCCATTGCCGAAGCCGCCCGCGCCGCCGAGGCCACCGAGTTCATCGACAAACTGCCTCTGGGCTTTGCCACGCGCATTGGCGAGCGCGGGCAAAAGTTGTCGGGCGGTCAGCGGCAACGCCTGGCTTTGGCGCGCGCCATTCTGAAGAACCCGCCGATTCTGGTGCTGGACGAAGCCACCAGCGCGGTGGACAACGAGACCGAAGCCGCCATCCAGCGCTCGCTGGAGGTGGT
>JANYEE010000184.1 GCA_025363275.1 Burkholderiales bacterium
CGGCCTGAGACGATTGCCGGGGCGCAACGGGTGGTGGGGGTGGAGGCCGGAAAAGCTTCGGAACTGGGAGCTACAGACGTAAATTCAATTGAGGCTAAAGCCAAAACGGCCTGAGGCCCCGATAGCACCTGCCCGAATATCTATCTTCGATAACTGAGGTCACCAATTACAAAGGGCGTCAAAGATTGACGCCCTTTTCATCTAAAAGACGCCCCAAAAAGGGCGTTACTCAAAACCGACCAGCGACCAGCGACTAGGGCGCGGGAGCTGCAGCCGCAGGCGTCGCTTCTTCCTTTTTGCCGCCGCCAGCTACGGCTTTGATTTCTGCTTCGGTGAGTTGTCTAATTTGTGTCATGAATTTCTCCACTTAAACGCAACAAGCAGGGTCTACTTATGAGAGAACCCTGGCAACCAAACACATTGTTTGCCCAAACAGTTTATCGTGATTTCTCAGAAAGAGTCCTCAATAGCTGAAACACAATAACTGTCAATGCCCGTGCGCCATCCCACTAACCAGCTTGACCAGCAGAATCCCTGCGAGCAGCCAGGTGATCTGCACCGCAGTCTCGCGGGCATTTAGACGCTTTTGTAATTGGGGGATCAAATCGGCCAGGGCCACATAGACAAAGCTGCTGGACGCCACGACCAAAAAATAGGGTAAATAGTCTTGCATTTGGTCCACCAGCCAGTAGCCCAGCACGCCACCGAGCGCCGTCACCGATCCCGCCAGCGACACCTTGACCAGGGCCATGCGCTTGTTGCTGGCGCCCGAGCGCAGCACCATCAGGTCGCCCATATGGTGCGGCACCTCGTGCGCCAGCACCGCCAACGAGGCAATCGCGCCCAGGCGCAAGTCGGCCATAAAGGCGGATGCAATCAACACTCCGTCACCGAAGCAGTGCACGCTATCCCCCGTAAGCACGGCCCAGCTGCCGGGCTGGGTGGCGTGTTGATGATGGTCGTGATCACTATGATCATGGTGGTTGCTGTGGGTGTGCTGACCATGCTGACTATGCTCATGCCCGTGGTGCCACAGCTCGGCTTTGTCTAGCAAGAAGAAGAACACCAGCCCCACCAGCAGCGTGAAAAACAAGTCATGCGCACCAGCCTGACTCTCAAAGGCCTCTGGCAGCAAGTGCATGAAGGCCGTAGCCATCAAGGCCCCAGCGGCCAAGCTCAACATGTGCTGGGTGTAGCGTGCCAAAACACCAAAGCTCAAGGCCGCGGCCAGCCACACGCTGCCGATACCGGCGACCAGGGTTCCCATCAATATTGCTATCAAAGTCATAGCTACTCAGGTATATTCTTTCCGGGCCCCAGGCCCTTTTGGCTTAAAAATCTGCCCGCCAAGCCGTTTAGTTCTTCAAAGTCGTCTTGCCCATTTGCCACAGCAAAAAGGCGTAGATATCGGCTGCCTGCGCATTGCGCTGGGTGGCAGTGCTACCCATGCCGTGGCCGGCTTGCAGGTCCAGGCGCAGCAGCACAGGCTTGCCGCTGCTGGTGGCCGCCTGTAGGCGTGCCGCGGTCTTGGCACTGTGCCACACGTCAACCCGAGGGTCGTTGATGCCATGCACCAGCATCACCGCCGGGTAGGCCGTGCCGTCCACCACCTGGTGGTAGGTGCTCATCTCCAGCAGCGCCGGGAACTCAGCGGGATTTTTGTAGCTGCCGAATTCCGAGATATTAGTGATGCCATTGGCGCTTTCTTCGGCGCGCACCGCGTCCATCACGCCCACATCGAAGATAGCCGCCGCAAACAACTGCGGCGCAGTGGTAACCGAGCGCCCCACAAAAATGCCACCCGCGCTGGTGCCCATCACACCCAGGGTTTTGGGCGAGGCAATCTTCTGGTCTATCAGGTACTGCGCGCAGGCAATGCCATCTTTCCAGGTGTTGGACTTGGTAACCTTTTGGCCCGCGCGGTACCAGGCGTCGCCGTACACACCGCTGCCGCGCACATTGGCCAGCGCAATCACGCCGCCCTGCTCGATCCAAGCCAGGCGCTGGGGCGAGAAGCCCGCAGTTTCCGAGAAGCCATAGGCCGCGTAGCCGGTCAGCAGTGTGGGGTTGTTGCCATCGCGCTGCAGGCCCTTCTTAAACAGCAGGGTCATCGGCACCTTAGCCCCGTCATAGCTGGCTACTTCCACGTTTTCTACCTGCACGTCGGGCATGTTGGGCAGCACGGGGTTCACGCGCAGGCCGGTGTTGGTGGACTCGGTGCCTTTGAGTACAAACGTGGTGGGCATCTGCGTCCAACCGCTCAGCGTGTAGAGCACATCGCTGTAGGCATGGGCCAGGTCCTCGTTGATGCGCGCTGCACCAGAAAACGGCATGGCAATGGCTTCACCCGCCGTGTTACCCGCCGTATTACCCGCGGTATTCCCCAACGCATAGCGGCGCAGCACGATCTCGGTGCCTTGGCGCACAGCGCCCATCAGGCTGTCTTTAGTGAGCGAAAAATCTTCCAGCACGCCATTGGCGGGCGCCACCGCCACCACCTGCGCGTTGGCCAATACGGGCTTGCGCAGATCGAGTTTCATGATCTGCTTGCGAGGAGCATTGTTGTGGGTCATCAAGTACAGGGCATCACTCTTCAATGCGACGCCGGTGATCTTGTCCTCGTAGCCCGAAATCTTGGTCCACTTCAGACTCGGCTTGCCCAGATCGGCCGCCTTGGCTACAAACAAAAAGCCTTCTGGCAACGTGGTGTCGGTGGTGCGGGCAACCACCCACGGGCTACCGGGCGCAAAGATCAGCGTGGCGACATCCAGACGCGCCAGCCCGAGGTCTTTGGTTACTGTTGGCCCAAACACTGCCTTGGCCTGGGTCGGCTTGGCGCCTACTTTGAGCCACATCACACGGCTGTCCAGATAGGTTTCGCTCTCGGGCTCGCCCTTGGTGGGGGCCTTGAGCTGGTTGTAAGTCACCGAGCGGCTGTCAGGCAGCCAGCTCACCAGGCTCTCGTGCACGCGGGGCGCGGGCGCTCCCACGTTCTTGCCAGTGGTGGTGTCCAGAATGTACAGCGAGGCGTCTTCCGAGCCGCCCGCAGACATGCCATAGGCGACATACCGGCCATCCCAAGAGGGTTTGAAGTAATTGATGGCGTGGGGTACGCCGGTTTGTTTGGCCGCCACTTCAGGATCAACCAACACGCGGGTGGCACCGGCAAATCCTGTGCGCATGGCCAGCTTGAACTGGCGCTCACCCTTGGGGCGAAGCATGTAGAAAATCTTGTCGCCGGGCAAGCGCACCATGCCGTTGATCGCGTCTCCGTTGGCCGATGTCAATTCGGTCAGGCGTTTTTCCAGGCCATCACGCACCACAATCTGGTCTAACACGCCGCGGGTGTAGGCGCCCTGGGCACGAATCCAGGTCTGCACCTCGGGGGCCTTGACGTTCTCCATGTAACGGTAGGGGTCCTTGACCACGACACCGTGCAGGGTGTCTTGCACCGTG
>JANYEE010000207.1 GCA_025363275.1 Burkholderiales bacterium
ACCTTCACCACGCCGTAAGGCTTGGCGATGACGCGCAGGCGGTGCACGTCGATCAGCGTTTGCGCCTGGGCGGGAAGCTTGCCGAAGCGGTCCACAATTTCTTCCAAGAGCGTGTCCACCTGGTCAGTGGTCTTGGCGGTGGCCAGCTTTTTGTAAAAACTCAGGCGCAGGTGCACATCGCCGCAGTAGTCGTCTGGCAGCAGGGCGGGGGCGTGCAGGTTGATGTCGGTGGTGACATTCAGCGGGCTGAGCAAATCGGGCTCAATGCCAGCTTTGAGGCAGCGCACCGCCTCACTCAGCATCTCGTTGTAGAGCTGAAATCCCACTTCGAGCATATTGCCGCTCTGGCTTTCGCCCAACACCTCACCCGCGCCGCGAATTTCCAAGTCATGCATGGCCAGGTAGAAGCCGCTGCCCAGTTCTTCCATGGCCTGAATCGCATCCAGGCGCTGGGTGGCTTGTTTGGTCAGACCTTCAATGTCGGGCACCATCAAGTAGGCATAGGCCTGGTGGTGACTGCGGCCCACGCGGCCGCGCAACTGGTGCAACTGGGCCAGGCCAAACTTGTCAGCGCGACTCATCACAATCGTGTTGGCCGTGGGCACGTCAATACCAGTTTCAATGATCGTGGAGCACAGCAGCAAGTTGTAGCGCTGGGCGATGAAATCGCGCATCACCGCTTCCAGTTGCCGCTCCGGCATCTGGCCGTGTGCCACCGCGATACGGGCCTCGGGAATCAGCTCTTCGAGCTTGGCGCGGCGGTTCTCGATCGTATCCACCTCGTTGTGCAAAAAGTAGACCTGACCACCGCGTTTCAATTCGCGCAGTACGGCCTCGCGGATCACGCCATTCCCCTCGGTGCGCACAAAAGTCTTGATGGCCAGGCGGCGCTGCGGCGCAGTGGCAATCACGCTCAAATCGCGCAGACCCTCCAGCGCCATACCCATGGTGCGGGGAATGGGTGTGGCGGTAAGTGTCAACACATCCACCTCAGCCCGCAGCTCTTTCATCGCCTCTTTGTGGCGCACGCCAAAGCGATGCTCTTCGTCAATGATCAGCAGCCCCAAGTCTTTGAATTTGGTGTCCTGGCTGAGCAGCTTGTGCGTGCCCACCACAATGTCGACCGTGCCATCGGCCACGCCCTTGAGCGCTGCGGTAATTTCCTTGCCACTGCGAAAGCGGCTCATCTCGGCGATCTTTACCGGCCATTTGGAAAAGCGATCGGTCAGCGTCTGAAAATGTTGCTCGGCCAGCAGCGTGGTAGGGGCTAGCAGGGCCACCTGCTTGCCGCCGGTTACCGCCACAAAGGCCGCACGCAAGGCGACTTCGGTCTTGCCAAAGCCGACGTCGCCGCACACCAAGCGGTCCATGGGGCGGGGGCTGATCATGTCCTGGATGACAGCGTGTATGGCAGCCTTCTGGTCGGCGGTTTCTTCGAAGCCAAAATCGTTGGCAAAGGTCTCGTAGTCGCCCGGCGAGTAGCGGAAGGCATGGCCTTCGCGGGCCGCGCGGCGGGCGTAGATGTTGAGCAGTTCGGCAGCCGAGTCGCGCACCTGTTCGGCGGCGCGGCGCTTGGCTTTCTCCCACTGGCCACTGCCCAGGCGGTGCAGGGGGGCTTCATCGGCGCTTACACCGGTATAGCGGCTGATCAACTGCAACTGGCTCACCGGTACATACAGCGTGGCGTTGTCTGCGTATTCCAGGTGCAAAAACTCTTGTATTTCGGGCTCGCCTTGGGCGTTCTTTTGTCCCAGGTCCATGTTGATGAGCCCGTGGTAACGACCAATGCCGTGGGCGCTGTGGACCACCGGGTCGCCCACATTTAACTCGCTTAGGTCTTTGATGAGAGCTTCAACATCGCTGACTTGCTCTTGCTTGCGCCGACGGCGCGTGGTGGGGCCTGCGGCAAACAGCTCGGTCTCGGTGACCAGGTCTATCCCCGTCTCCAGCCAGCTAAAGCCGACCGTCAGCGCCGCGGTGGCAATACCAAATTTTTCGTCGCTGGCCTGGAACTCTTGCAGCGAATCAAACGCAGGTGGTGCGATGCCGCTCGCGCGCAAAAAGTCCAGCAGGCTCTCGCGGCGGCCATCGCTCTCCGCCAGTACCAAAATGCGGTGCTGCGTGTTACGGGCATGGGCCTTGAGCTTGAGTAGCGGGTCCTCAGAACCGCGCAGCGCGGTCAGCGCGGGCAAAGCTTCTATTTCCACAAAGGCCGATGGTGCGGTAGCGTCCGTCGCGGCAGTCTTCAGTGCCAGCTGCGCATAGTCATTGGCCCGGGCATAAAACTGCTCGGTGGTTAAAAACAGCGCTTCGGGCGCCAGCGCCGGGCGGTCCGGGTCGCCTTGCACCAGGCGGTAGCGGTCTTTGGTGTCTTGCCAAAAGCGCTGAAAGGCGGGTTCCAGGTCGCCATGCAGCACCACGGTGGCACCAGGGCCTACGTAGTCAAAAACGGTAGCCGTATCGTCAAAAAACAGCGGCAAATAGTACTCAATACCCGCAGTGGCCACGCCCGCGCCCATGTCTTTGTAAATGCGGCTCTTGGTCGGGTCGCCTTCCAGCAGTTCGCGCCAGCGGCTGCGAAACTTGGTCCGTGCGTCGTCGTCCATCGGAAACTCACGGCCGGGCAGCAGGCGTACCTCGGGCACCGGGTAGAGGCTGCGCTGGCTGTCGGGATCGAATGTGCGGATGCTGTCGATCTCGTCGTCAAACAAATCCACGCGGTAGGGCACCAGGCTGCCCATGGGGAACAGGTCAATCAGCCCGCCGCGCACCGCGTATTCACCGGGGCTCACCACCTGGGTCACGTGGCTGTAGCCGGCCAGCGTCAGCTGCGCCTTGAGTTTGGCTTCATCCAGCTTTTGCTTGACCTTGAACTGGAACGTGTAGCCCGCCAAAAAGCTGGGCGGTGCCAGACGGTAGAGCGCAGTCGTGGCGGGCACGATGATCACATCGGCGCCGGTATCTTTGTCGCGCTGGGAGATTCTCCAAAGCGCGGCCAAGCGCTCGCTGATCAAATCCTGGTGCGGCGAAAACGTGTCGTAGGGCAGAGTTTCCCAGTCGGGGAACAGCGCGCAGCGCAGCTCGGGCGCAAAAAAAGCAATCTCGTCGATCAGGCGCTGGGCGTCTGCTGCGTCTGAGGTGACCACAGTCATGGGCTTGCAGGCCGCCTTTTCGCGCTGCCCGAGTTGGGCCAGCAGCAGGGCGTCGGACGATCCGGCGGGGCGGGGCAGCGTGAAGCGCTTGCCTACGTTGAGTTTGGGTAATTCCATGGAAGGGAGTGCGATCTGTGGGGTACAAAGCAGCCCACAGAGCTGCCTGTATGGGGTCCGCGGGCAGTAGTTGGTTCAGTCGAATAACTTCGATTTTAGAATGGGGCACGCCGTTATGACTTTATCCCCTTCCAAACCCGACTTATCAGCCCCTGTTTGGGCCTTGATCCCATGTGCAGGCACCGGTTCGCGTGCGGGCTCTGAAGGCCCTAAGCAATACCAGAGCGTTGCCGGCCAGCCCATGGTGCGGCACACGCTGGCGGCCTTCGCGGCAGTGCGCGGTTTGGCGGGTGTGCTGGTGGTGGTGTCCGAAGGCGATGCCTTCTTTGACGACGACGATGCTATAGCTTTGATAGCATCTTGTGGAGGAAATACGCGGGCCCTGAGCGTATTGAACGGTTTAAATGCACTTTTGGGGCACGGTGCGGCACCGCAGGATTGGGTGATGGTGCACGACGCCGCCCGCTGCCTGATCACCCCGGCGCAAATCCAGAGCCTGATGGCAGCCTGCCTGCCAGACCCTGTAGGCGGCCTGCTGGCGCTCAAACTACCCGACACTTTGAAGCGTGAATCCGGTGGTCGCGTGGCCCAAACCGTAGACCGCAGCGATAAGTGGCTGGCCCAAACGCCGCAGATGTTTCGCATTGGCGAACTACAGGCTGCCTTGCTGGTTGCGGGCGACGCGGTGACGGATGAGGCCAGCGCGTTGGAACTAGTAGGTCGCCAGCCGCTGCTGGTGGAGGGCAGTGCGCAGAACTTCAAGGTAACTTATCCGCAAGACTTTGCTCTGGCGCAGGCGGTGCTGCAGTCAAGGCGGGTGTCGTAAGCGGCTTATGGCGACACACACCACGCGAATTACTATGAAAATGATAGCTATCCAGGCAGGTTTTACCTGGGCCTCAGGCCGATTTGGCATAAATTATTAAGGAAAACAGTCCGTGCACGCTTTTTCAGCCTTGCTGGACACTTTGATCGCTGCGTCGCCCGAGCGCAGGCCCGCGATCGAACACATGCTGCTGGAGACTTTTCAGCGTCGTAAAGCCGTGCTGGCCCTGGACCTGAGCGGCTTCACGCTCAGTGTGCGGCGCGACGGCATTCTGGCTTATCTGTGCCAGATTCGGCGCATGCACAAACTGACCCGACCGCTGGTGCTGGCCCATGGCGGTTCAGTGGTCAAAAACGAGGCGGATAACCTGCTGGCGGTGTTTGATAACGTGAGCGATGCCGTGGCCGCAGCGCTGGCTATGGCGCAGGCTAGCGCCACTGAGGGTGTGGCTCCGGCGCTCAGTTTTAGTGTCGGCATTGATGTGGGGGATATTCTGCTGATTGACCAGGTGGATTGCTTTGGCGATGCAGTGAATCTGGCCTACAAGCTGGGCGAAGACATTGCCCAGCCCGGTGAGGTACTGCTGACCCGGCAGGCCCAAAGCGCTGTTGCCGCAGACCTAAGCTTGTCCTTCACAGAAATGCAAATCTCCATCTCCGGCCTAGCACTCACCGCCTTTGCAGTGACGCGGCTCACCGCACTCCCATTGACTGAAAGCAAGGCATGAATCTACGAATTGGCGAAGGCTGGGATATCCACCAACTGGTAGAGGGCCGCAAACTGATCCTGGGTGGCGTTGAGATTCCCCACACCAAGGGCCTTCTAGGTCACTCCGATGCCGACGCACTCTTGCACGCCATCACCGACGCCCTGCTGGGCGCCGCCGCCTTGGGCGATATCGGTACGCATTTCCCGGATACCGATGCGCAGTTCAAGGGCGCAGACTCGGGCGTGTTGCTGGCAGAGGCGGCCCGCCGCGTGCGCGCCAAGGGCTATGCCATTGGCAACATCGACAGCACGGTGATTGCCCAAGCGCCCAAGTTGATGCCGCACATGCCCGCCATGCGCGCGCGCATCGCCGAGCTGCTGGACATCAGCGTCGAACAGGTGAATGTGAAAGCCAAAACCGCCGAGAAGTTGGGCCCGGTAGGTGAGGGCTTGGCGATGGAGGCGCGGGCGGTGGTGCTGTTGATTTAGGCTTTGGTGGCGCGCTGCAGGCGGATGTTGGCAGACAGACCGCCCGACTTGCCATTGGCCAGTGCAAACGAGCCGCCCATGCGGCTGACTGTTTTCTCCACAATCGCCAGACCCAAGCCGGCGCCATTGGCCGCTGTGCGCGCCGCCTCACCGCGGAAGAAGGGCTGGGTCAAGTTGGCCAACTGCTCCGGGGCTACGCCCAAGCCGCGGTCGCGGATTTTGATCAACACCCATTTCTCACGCGCTATTGCCGCGATGCTGATGTTGGCAATGCCGGTATCCACCGATTTGCCGTAGCGCCGCGCGTTTTCCAGCAAATTGGAGATGATGCGGCCCAGCTCGACTTCGTCGGCCAGTACGCGCAAGCCATCTTCGAGCTGCACCTTCAAGCGCACGTAGGGTTGGTCTTTGAAGGCATAAATGCAAGACTCCACCAGGTCTGCCAGCACCACAGGCACCAGCTTGCCGCTACCGGGGCGGGCGTAATCCAAAAACTTGTCGATGATGGCGTCGAGCTGGGCGATATCAGAAGCCATATGGGCGCGGGCGTCCAAATCAGCCACACTCAGTTCGGTTTCCAGCCGCAGCCGGGCCAAGGGCGTGCGCAGGTCGTGCGAAATGCCAGCCAGCATGACCGCGCGGTCTTGCTCGATCTTGGCCAGCTGCTGGGCCATGCGGTTGAAGCCAATATTGACCTCGCGGATCTCGCTGGTCTGCACGGTCTCATCCAGGCGGCTGGCGCTGAAATTGCCATCCCGCACGCGGCTCGCGGCAAACGATAAATCGCGCAGTGGCCGGTTAATCAGCCGCGCAATGAGTGCGGCCCCAGCCAGCGATAACGCAGCCGCCACCGCCAGCCATGCCAGCCACGTTTTACCGCCCACGGGGGTAAAGCGGTCGGGGTCGGTCAGCAGCCAATAGTCGTCGCCATCAATATCAAAAGCGATCCACAAACCGTCTTGACCATTGACGTTGTGCGCCACCACCGTATCGGGCCCCAGTCGTTGGGTGAGTTCCAGCACGATTTGGTGGTTAAACGGATCGATCTTGTCCACGATCACATGGTCGCCAGGCTCGCGCGGCACGATGCGAACGCTTTCTTGGTCTCGCATGGTTTTAAGCAGCGAGATACGCGCAATCGCATCGGCGTGGACCAGTGCGGCCCGGCTTAAATTGACCTGGGACGCCAACTGCTGTGCAGTCTGTTGAATACGGGGTTCAAACTCCAGGCTACGCAGAGTCTGCAGCCACGCCAAAATACTGCCAATCAGCAGCAAGGCCAGCAAAAAAAACGTGCGCCAAAACAGGCTTAGGCCGTGGGCTCGGTAGTGTGACTCATCGCCAGCGGCGTCCTCCAGCGGCCCGCGGTCTGTGGGGTTTTCGAAGTCGAAAAACTCAGTGGGCGTTAGCTGCGAGCGCACCGGCTCAGACCGGCTCTTCAGGGATGAAAACATAACCGACGCCCCATACGGTCTGGATCATGCGGGGTGCTGCGGGGTCCGTCTCAATGAGCTTGCGCAGGCGCGAGACCTGCACATCGAGGCTTCGGTCATAGGGCTCAAATTCACGGCCGCGCGAGAGCTGGGCCAGCTTTTCCCGCGATAAGGGAATGCGGGGGTGGCGCACCATGGCCTTGAGCATGGCGAATTCTCCTGTGGTCAACGCCAGCTCTTCGGTGCCCTTGTGCAGCGTGCGTGCGCCCAGATCGAAGGTAAAGGCGCCGAACTTGGACACCTCGTTGTCAGTGCTGGGTGCGCCGGGTACCTCTTGCACGGGTTTGCGGCGCAGCACGGCGTTGATGCGGGCCAGCAGCTCACGCGGATTAAAGGGCTTGCCCAGGTAATCATCGGCGCCCACCTCCAGGCCTACGATCCGGTCAATGTCCTCACCCTTGGCGGTGAGCATGATGATGGGGGTGACGTCATTGCTGGCGCGCAGTCGGCGGCAAATGGACAGACCATCTTCTCCCGGCATCATCAGGTCCAAGACAATCAGATCGGCGGTCTCACGCAGCATAACGCGGGCCAATGACTTGCTGTCTTCTGCGATCAGTACATCGAAACCTTCTTGGCTCAAGTAGCGTCGCAGTAAGTCGCGGATGCGGGCGTCGTCGTCAACGACCAAAATTTTCGGGGGGCGGGTGGCCGTGGGCTGCATGGTGGTTTGGGTTGGGTTGCAACCGTGATTTTGCGCGGCTTAGTTTGTAGCAATCCGTTAAACGTGCTGCTTTTGACACACTGTTACAAATATGCAACTCGCAAAAGGGCGCCGCAGCCAACAATCGAATATGTCTAAATCTGTGGTGGTGGCTTTGTTGTTGGCGGGTCTGTCGTGCGCGAGCTGGGGGCAGACCGAACGCGTGCGCCCGGAGCGACCGCCCAAAGCACGCGCCGAGAAAACGACCGTAACGAGGGATGATCCACAACAACGGCGTGCTGCGGTACGTGCAGCCCTAGAAGCCCAGCGTGAGCAGAAGCCCGCCGACAGTGATGCCAACCCGCGGGTGCGGCGCCAGCTCAGCCCCCAAGAGCGCCAAGAACTGCGTCGGCAATTGCGCCAACAGACCGGCTAAAGCGCAACACCCGTATAGCGTTTGGGCGGTCTGCGAGCTGGCGTACCGCGAAATTGGTTACAGTGGCAGTAACCAACACCCCAGGACTCAGCCGACTCGGTTGGTGCACTGCAGGGCTAGTCTGGGGCCTCTGGCATTTCATGAACGACAAAAGCCGCCTTTCCTTTGATTCCGTCTTGGACTTGTTGCTCGACGCTGTCTGCATGGTCGATGCCCAAGGCCATTTTGTATTTGTGAGCGCTGCGGGGGAGTCTATTTTTGGCTTTACCCCGGATGAGATGGTGGGCCAACGCATGATCGATCTGGTGCATCCGGAGGATCGCGAGAAGACCCTTCAAGCGGCTAGCCGTGTCATGTCAGGGCAAGACTACCTGCACTTTGAAAACCGATACGTGCGCAAAGATGGCCAAGTGGTCCACATCATGTGGTCGGCTCGCTGGTCACCGAAGGACCAACTGCGCGTGGCTGTGGCGCGCGACATCACGGTACTTAAACGGGCCGAATCTCTGCAAGCCGCTATTTACTCCATCTCAGAGGCCGCACAGTCCATCGACAACCTGGACGAACTCTTCCCGCATATTCACCAGACCCTGAAGAATCTATTGCCCAGCCCAAACCTGTTCGTCGCCCTGAAGGATCTGCACACGGGCCTATTGAGCTTTCCATATAGCGCGGATACGCAGCAGTCGCCGCTGCATCCGCCGTCCTCCGCGCTGCAAGCGCTGAGCGCACAGGTCATTGAATTGGAACAACCGATACTGCTCAGCCAGGATGAACTGGTAGGCGACACACCCGAGCCGAAGCTCATGGGTGAGGCCAATCTACAGTGGTTGCTGGGTTTGCCTTTGCGATCTCAGAACGGCACCATTGGCGCGCTGGTATTGAAAAGCCACTGGGGTGCTGTGCCCTACACCGAAGCTGACAAAGAGCTACTGCAGTACGTGTGCACGCAAATTGCCACCGTTGTGGAGCGTAAGCAACTGTTTGCACGCATGCAACACATGGCGCAATATGACCTTTTGACCCATTTGCCTAACCGGGGGCTTCTGCAAGACCGGCTCCAGACCGCCATCGGCCGGGCGCGCCGGGAGCAGCGCCAGTTTTCCTTGCTGTACCTGGACCTGGATAAATTCAAACGTATCAACGATACCTTGGGCCATGCGCTGGGCGATCGGTTATTACATGCATTTGCAGTCCGTCTCAAGCAATGCGTGCGGGAGTCCGACACCGTAGCGCGGGTGGGTGGTGATGAGTTTGTTGTCGTGTTGGAGTCGCTTGTGGCGTCTGAGGCGAACCATTCGGTGATACAAAAAATCCGCATAGCGTTCAACGAACCCTTTACTCTGGATGCGCACACTATCTTTGCGCGTCCCAGCATTGGGGTAGCGCATTACCCCGAGCACGGAGCGCAAGCCCACCTTCTATTGAACTACGCCGACAGCGCCATGTACCTGGCCAAGAGTAGCCGCAGGGAAGCCGCAAGCCCCGATCCCGCGTAGCCTCATCTAATTGCTCGCTACTTAATTGATAGCAATGTAAGCAGGTTTTACCTGGGCCAGCGCGCCAAACCACTCAAAAATGCCACGCTCTGTCTTAAAACCGGGGTCATGCCCGTCTTTTCTGGTCGGCTTGGGGGCATACTGTTAACCACCCTAAGATTTACGGGCATGTGACCCAGAAGAACCCACAACATGGCCGACCTATCCGCTTCCAACTCCGGCCGCTTTGGTGCAAGCACCCTGGCATTGCAGCCCACCGACCACCTGGGGCGTTTTGAGCTTCGCAAAGTGTTGGGGCAGGGCGCGCAGTCCACCGTCTGGCTGGCGTTTGATCCGCGCATGGAGCGCGAAGTTGCGATCAAAGTGATGCGACCCGGCAACGGCTCTGATGAAAAAGCCGTGTCGGCTTGGTTGCAAGAGGCGCGCAGCGTCAGCAAGGTCAACCACCCCAACATCGTGCCGGTTTATGAGGCGGATATTCAAGGCCGCTTTCCCTACCTGGTCTTCGAGTACATCGCAGGTAAAACGCTGGACCAAGTGATTCAGCAGCGCGGAGCGCTGCATCCGCGGGAGGCGGTGTCGCTGATGATGGATGTGCTCGATGCGGTGGCGGCAGCGCATGCTTCTGGCGTAGTGCACCGGGACCTGAAACCTTCCAACGTGTTGATAGACGCGGCGGGACGGGCGCGGGTGATGGACTTCGGCATTGCCGCGCGTATCCGTGATGCCAATCACAATGATCCCAGCGTTGATTCAGGTGGCACGGTGGGTTATTTGTCGCCCGAGGCCGCTGGCGGCGCCGCACCTAGTGCCTCCATGGATATTTTTTCGGCCGGTGTGGTGCTGGCGGAATTGATCATGGGCAAGCGCCTGCTCAATGAGCCCGACCCCTACCGTGCGCTGTACCGCGTGGTGCATGAGCAACTGGCCTTGCCCGCTGATTTGAATGCCGATGTAGACGACAAACTGCGCGCCATAGTGTCCAGGGCCTTGGCCCGCGACCCCAAGCAACGCTTTGAGTCGGCAGTGAGCTTTGCAGCTGAATTGGCGCAGTGGATCAAGCCAGGCTGTGGCGTTGATGCGACCGCTACCGAGGTGGGTAACAACAGCACACTGGAATTTTTGCTGCGCCGCATGCGCCACAAGAGCGATTTTCCTGCCATGTCGGCCTCGGTGGGACGTATTCAGTCTATGGCCACCTCTGAGAACGAGAGCGTCAATTCCGTTACCAACGAGATCCTGAAAGATGTGGCGCTGACCAACAAGCTGCTGCGCCTGGTCAATAGCGCGCATTTTTCGCGCGGCGGCAATATCAACACCGTGTCGCGTGCGGTCACCTTGGTGGGCTTCAATGGCATTCGTAACATGGCGCTGAGCCTGGTGTTGCTGGAGCACATGCAGGACAAAGCCCACGCCGGGCAGCTCAAGGAAGAGTTTTTACGCTCCCTGATGGCGGGCGCTATTGGTGGGGAGCTGTGCCCAGTGCAGCGTGAAAGCGAAGAGTCTTTTATCGGCGCGATGTTTCAAAATCTGGGGCGCCTGCTGGTGCAGTTTTACTTTCCGGAAGAAGCCAGTCAAGTCCGAAAACTGATGCAGTCAGGCCGAGAGCCGGTGACTGAGTTGGCAGCCGCCACGTCGGTCTTGGGAATCAGTTTTGAGGAGCTAGGCCTGGGCATTGCCAAGTCGTGGGGCCTGCCCCCGAGCATCCAAAGTTGCATGCGCAAACCCACGGGTGCCCCGCCCACGGTTGCACCGCGCGATAGCGCAGAGCGTGTCCGCTGGATCGCGCTGGCCTCCAATGAAATTGCTGATGTGTTGCTGCATGGCAATCCCAAAGACGCTGCAGCCAATATCGCCAAGGTCAACAGCAAGTATGCAAGGGTCATGGGCATCAGCACGGCGGACGCTGAGGCCGCCACCGCCAAGGCGCGGCAGAAACTGGTGGACTTAGCCTCGGCGATGGAGATCCGGGTGGCGCCGGGTTCAGCAGCGGCCAAGTTGCTGCAATTGCCCGATGCCGAGGCTCCTGCAGTCAGTAGCCACGGCACTGACCCGGATGTCAATTTGGGCAAGCTGGAATTGCAGGCCACCAACACTTGGGGCCCGGGCGAAACTCCTATTCCGCCCAGCACCAGCAGCCATGTGTCCGACACACTGTCGGCGGGCATTCAAGATATCACCAATGCGATGGTGGACGACTTCAAGCTCACCGATGTGCTGCGCATGATCCTGGAAACCATGTACCGCGCATTGGCCTTTGACCGCATCATCTTCTGCATGCGCGACGCCAAGACCGAAACGATCACCGGTCGATTTGGTTTGGGTGGTGGGGTCGAGCCCCTGGTGAAGATCTTTAAGGTGCCGCTGAAAGCTGCTGCGCCCGATTTGTTTGCAGTGGTGTGTGTCAAAGGCGCTGACACCATGATCAGCGATGCCACAGAGAGCCGCATCGTGCAGCGCTTGCCCCAGTGGTACCGCACGAGCCTGAACGCGCCCACGTTTTTGCTGCTGCCCCTGCAAATCAAGGGCGCTCCGTTTGGCTTGATTTATGCGGACAAATCGGAGCGTGGCACTTTGGAGCTTTCAGAGAAGGAACTGGCCTTGCTGCGCACGCTGCGCAACCAAGCTGTTATGGCGTTTAAGCAATCGAGCTAATGCGCTTCTGTGTCGGTTCTGATTAATGCTATCAAAAACATAGCTACCTAGATAGGTTTTACCTGGGCCACAGGCCGATTAGGCATAAATTTGCCAAGTAAAAGCCCTATTGCGCCGCCCAAGCGCCATCCATATTCCAGGCCACGCCACGCACGTTGTTGCCTGCAGGCGAGCAAAAGAATACGGCGAGCGCGCCCAACTCTTCGGGGGTGGTGAATTGCATGGATGGCTCTTTTTCGCCCAGCAACTGCTTGGTGGCATCCGCATTGCTGATGCCTTGCGCTGCGGCTTTGGCATCGACTTGCTTTTGCACCAGGGGCGTGAGCACCCAGCCGGGGCAGATGGCATTGCAGGTGACGCCGGTGGTGGCGTTTTCCAGCGCCACCACCTTGGTCAGGCCCACGACACCGTGTTTGGCGGCCACGTAGGCCGATTTTTCTGCGGAGCCCACTAAGCCGTGGACGCTGGCCACGTTAATGATGCGGCCCCAGTTCTTAGCCTGCATGCCGGGCAGGGCCAGGCGGGTGGCGTGGAAGGCGCTGCTCATATTGATGGCGATGATGGCGTCCCAGCGCTCGATGGGAAAGTTCTCCACGCGCGCCACATGCTGGATACCCGCGTTGTTGATCAGAATGTCCAGGCTACCAAACGTGGCTTGCGCATACTTGACCATATCTTCAATCTCGTCGGGCTTGCTCATGTCGGCACCGTGGTAGCTCACTTGCACACCCAGAGCGGCAATTTCTGCTCGCGGGCCTTCCACATCACCAAACCCATTGAGCACGATGTTGGCGCCCTGGGCCGCCAACGCCTTGGCGATGCCCAAACCGATACCGCTGGTGGATCCTGTGACAACTGCTGTTTTTCCTTGGAGCATGGGTGGCCTTCTTAGTTGGTGTCGAGATTGAATTAGGATGCAGACGTATTATCAAACGCGCAATCAAACACGTCACACGTGTATTGCGCAAGACTACTGCACGAGGGTATTGCACCATGGCGGAACCTAAGCTGAATTACGTACAGTGCCCTGACGCTACTGGCGGCCACCGCATGGCCTACTGGCAATGGGGAGAAGCTGCCAAGGGCCATGTCATTGTGTGCGTGCATGGCTTGTCGCGCCAGGGGCGCGACTTTGATGTGCTGGCCCGGGCGCTGGTAGAAAAATCCGGTGGTGCTGTGCGCGTGGTGTGCCCTGATGTGGTGGGCCGGGGCGAGAGCGATTGGCTCACAGACCCTGCGCTGTACCAAGTGCCCACATACGCCGCTGACATGCTGGCACTGCTGGCGCAATTGAAGCCCACCACCCTAGATTGGGTGGGTACCAGCATGGGCGGGCTGATTGGTATGGCCCTGTGCGGCCAGCCCCATTTGCCGCTGCCCGTGCCGGTGCGCCGTCTGGTGCTCAATGATGTGGGTCCGGTGATTCAGTGGGAATCTATTGTTCGCATCGGTACCTATTTGGGCCGGAACATGGAATTTGATTCGTTACAAGCCGCAGCAGACGCGATGTGGACTATCTCCACTAGCTTCGGTCCGCATACGCCCGCGCAGTGGTTGGAGTTGTCCTGCCATATGGTCAAGCCTCGCCGCGATGGCCAGAACGGTGTGCGCTTGCACTACGACCCCGCCATTGCGGTGGGCGTACGCGCAGTGACTGCAGATACGGCAGCGCAGGGCGAAGCCATGCTGTGGTATCTGTTCGACGCCATTACTGCGTCCACACTGCTGCTGCGCGGTGCCAACTCTGACTTGCTGGCGCCTGCGACTGCGCTACAAATGACCCAGCGTGGCCCAAAAGCGCACCTCATCGAATTTATCGGTGTCGGCCATGCGCCCACCTTGATTGCAGCGGACCAAGTTGACGCGGTGACTTCCTTTTTGCTGGCCTAGTTGCAACTTCGATACTTGCGTTGTTACTGGGCCTTTTGACCTTGTTGTGTTGCTATGAAAAGTCTTTCGGCTGAGCTACCCGCTCAGTCTGCCGCCCCCGTACTCGAAGCCACTGCGCGTGGCCTGCCCGATCAAGCCGGTGCTTTGGTCCGCGCCCGCGCCTTTGCGGAACCCTTGTTGGCCGCCGAGATGTTGGACACGGGTGAAAACGTGCTGGCCCATGCCGACGCGGTGGCGGGTATTTTGAGAAACATGGGCGGCTCGGCTGCCATGCAGGCGGCCAGCTACTTGGTCTATGCCTGCGACCACCTGAACAAACCGCATGAGGTGATCGCCAAAGCCTTTGGCGACACCTTTGCCGACCTGGCCATGGAGACCACCAAGCTGGTGCGCGTGCAACGCATGGCGCGGCTGGCCCAACAGTCTGCCAGCCGCTCGGCCACGCCCATCCCCATGGCGCAGACAGCTGCTG
Organism: Burkholderiales bacterium; assembly: GCA_025363275.1. Classification (GTDB taxonomy): domain Bacteria; phylum Pseudomonadota; class Gammaproteobacteria; order Burkholderiales; family Burkholderiaceae_C; genus Allorhodoferax. The sequence goes on from JANYEE010000207.1 coordinate 14,381, forward strand.
CTCAAACGGAGAGCGTGCGCAAGATGCTGTTGGCTTTCTCACGCGACTTGCGGGTGGTGATGCTACGCCTAGCGTCGCGCCTGCAGACGTTGCGCTACTACGCTGCGACCAAACTGCCGGTACCAGCGGGCTTGGCGGCTGAGGCCTTGCATGTGTTTGCCCCGCTAGCCAACCGGTTGGGTATTTGGGAAGTGAAGTGGGAGATTGAGGACCTGTCCTTTCGATTTCTGGAGCCCGACACCTACCGCCAGGTAGCCAAACTGCTGGACGAGAAGCGTGTGGAGCGTGAGGCCTATGTGGAGCAACTGCGTACCCAATTGGCTACCGATCTGGCCGCGCAGGGCATTCATGCCAAGGTGCAGGGCCGACCCAAACACATCTACAGCATTGTCAAAAAAATGCGGGGCAAATCGTTGGGGTTTGACCAGGTGTATGACATTCGCGCGCTGCGCATCGTCGTGCCCACTGTGCCAGATTGTTATAGCGCGCTGGGCTGGGTCCACAGCCAGTTTGTACCGGTGAGTGACGAGTTTGATGACTATATTGCCAAACCCAAGGCCAATGGTTACCAATCGCTGCATACCGTCGTTCGAGACTCCTCGGGCCAGCCGGTGGAAGTGCAGGTGCGCACCCAGGCCATGCACGACCATGCCGAACATGGCGTGGCAGCACATTGGGCCTACAAAGAGGCAGGCACCAAGGGCTATGCAGGCGTGTCGGCCAGTGGGGAGTACGACGCAAAGATTGCGGTGCTGCGCCAACTACTGGCCTGGGAACGAGATTTGTCAGGCACACAGGATAGTGTTGTGCTGGACGATCGCATCTACGTGCTAACCCCCGACGCCGCCATTGTGGAACTGCCCCAAGGCGCTACTACCGTGGATTTTGCCTACAGCGTGCACACCAACCTGGGCCACCGCTGCCGAGGTGCCAAGGTGGACGGTGCCATGGTGCCCCTGCACACGCCGCTTAAAAACGGGCAGACGGTAGAGGTGACCACGGTGAAAGAAGGTGGCCCTTCGCGCGACTGGCTCAACCCTGAGCTGGGTTTTTTGGTCAGCCACCGGGCCCGGGCCAAAGTGCGCGCCTGGTTTAACGCCTTGGCCATGGGCGAGACCGTGGCCAAGGGCCGCGAGGCCGTAGAAAAACTTCTGCAGCGCGAAGGAAAAACGTCCACCAAGCTGGAAGACCTGGCCTCGCAGCTCGGTTTTAACTCCGCTGAAGATTTGTTTGAGGTGGTCGGCAAAGACGAGTTCTCGTTGCGCAACATCGAGATCGTGCTGCGCCCACCCGAGCCACTGCCCAGTGAAGACGACTTAGTGCTGCTCAAAAAACCCCGCGCTGCGGGTAACTCCGGCAAGGGCGGTGTGCTGGTGGTGGGTGTGGATTCGTTGATGACACAACTGGCCAAGTGCTGCAAGCCCGCCCCGCCTGATGCTATTTGCGGTTTTGTGACCCGTGGCAAAGGCGTCAGCGTGCACCGCGCCGATTGCTCCAACCTGCGCAATATGGTGACCCGCAGCGGGGACCGGGTGATTGACGTGGAGTGGGGCGGTGCGACGGCCAGCAAAGGTAATGTCTACCCGGTGGATGTGGCCGTGGAGGCCACAGACCGCCAAGGTCTGTTGCGCGACATCTCCGAGGTGTTTACCAAAGAGAAAATGAATGTGATCGGGGTGCAAACCCAGTCGGTTAAAGGCATTGCCTGGATGACCTTTACGGTGGAGGTGACCGAGTCGGGGCGGCTGAATAAGGTATTGGGGGTGGTGGCCGAACTAGCGGGAGTGCGGTCGGCGCGGAGGCGTTGAACCTAAGGGAGCTTCGCCATCAGATGAACATCAAAGTTTTGACCGTCGAGATACCAGGCCTTGCGCAGCGTGCCCTCGTGCACAAAGCCGACGCTGCGATACAGAGACTGTGCCACCTGGTTTTCGCTGTGAACGGTGAGCTCAATGCGTGACAAACCGCGTGCGTGGGCCTTCGCCACAGCCGCTTGAATCAGGGCCTTGCCGACGCCTTTGCCCCGTTCGTCCAAGGCGACGCCCATCCCTAAAACCCCTGCGTGTGAGCGCATTTGGCCGACTTGCGGCAAGACATCGCACCAGCCCACTACCCGTGTGTCACGTACAGCGACGAAATGCGCGTGACCGTCAGCAAGGACATTGCGGTAGTACGCAAATGTCTGCTCTTTGGGGCCAGCCTGGGTGAAAGCCATGAATCGGCGCTCTCGGCACACGGCGTCGAAGACATGGTGCAGTTGCTCGAAATGGGTTTCTTGGAGGGCTTGAATGTGAAGTGGCATGGCTAAGTGGTGTAGCTTGACGAGTGCGTAAATTTGAACGCTGCAAATAGTGTAGTGTTGCTTCCATGCAAAGCCACACTTTCCTCTGGCACGACTATGAAACCTTCGGGGCCAATCCGCGGCGTGACCGGCCGGCGCAGTTTGCCGCCATTCGCACCGACGCCGACTTGAACGAAGTAGGCGCGCCGCTGATGTTGTACTGCCAGCCTGCACCGGATTTTTTGCCCGACCCGCAGTCTTGTTTGATCACGGGAATCACGCCGCAAATTTGCTGGGAGCGGGGTATTCCCGAGTACCAGTTTGCTGCGCAGATTGAAGCCGCGTTTGCGCAGGGCAACACCATTGGCGTGGGCTACAACACGATTCGCTTTGACGATGAAATCACGCGCTTCATGTTGTGGCGCAATCTGATGGACCCGTATGCCCGCGAGTGGCAAAACGGCTGTGGCCGGTGGGATCTGCTCGATGTGGTGCGCGCGGCCTATGCGCTGCGGCCGGCGGGCCTGGAGTGGCCCACCAAGTCCGAAGGCGGCGTAAGTTTTAAACTGGGCGACTTGGCTGCGGCCAATGGCCTGCTGCACGAGTCGGCGCACGATGCTCTGTCCGATGTGCGCGCCACCATTGCGCTGGCCCGCAAACTCAAAGACGCGCAGCCGCGACTGTTTGAATTCTGTTTTGGCCTGCACCGCAAAGACCGGGTGATGGAGGAGCTGGGCCTGCCCAGCAGCTTGCAGCACGCAAGGCCGTTTTGGCATGTGTCGGGCATGTTTGGTGTGGAGCGCGGCTGCCTGGCGCTGATGTGGCCCCTGGCCATGCACCCCAAAAACAAGAATGAATTGCTGGCTTGGGACTTGGTCCACGACCCATCGGAGCTGGCCAGTCTGAACGCGGCAGACCTGCGCCTGCGGCTGTTCACCAAGACGGCGGATTTACCCGAAGGCATGACGCGGCTGCCTCTCAAATCCATTCACTTGAACCGTTCCCCGATGGTGATGGGTAATCTGCGCGTGGTGAGTGAGGCCACGGCCCAGCGCTGGGGCGTGGACTTGGCGGAGCAACTGGAAAACGCGGCACGAGCGCGCGACCTGCCCGATATGAGCGCCATCTGGCCCGAGGTGTTTGCCCGCCCGCAAACGCCGGCGTTGGATGTGGATGAAGATTTGTACGGTGGCTTTGTCAACGACCGGGATCGCCGTCGCCTCACTGAATCCCGGGCTTTAACGCCTGAGCAAATGGCGCGCAAACAACCCACCTTTGACGACGCCCGCTTGACTGAGCTGGTGTTTCGCTACCGCGCACGCAATTTCGCCGACACCCTGTCTCCGACCGAGGCGCAACAATGGCAGGCTCACCGGGCTGATCGTTTGCTGCGCGGGCTCGGTGGGGCGCGCACCGCCGAGCAGTTGTTGGAAGAAATTGACCAGCTCAGTGAAGACGCGGATGCGCGGGATGAGCAGATTTTGGGGGCGCTGGTGGACTATGTAGAAGCCATTGTTCCGGCAGATGATTGATGCTTGCTGACTGCAGCGAGAATAGGCACTGTTTTTCTTTACCAGACATTCCCATGAAAATTGAAAAAGACACCGCAGTCACCTTGATGATCAAAGTGGCCGATGCCTCAGGCAAGTTGATTGACGATAGCAAAGAGCCTGCGGTCTACCTGCACGGCGGCTACGACAACATATTTCCCAAAGTGGAAGCTGCTTTGGAAGGCCGTGAGCCCGGCTACCAGGTAACTCTGTCGCTGTTGCCCGAAGATGGCTTTGGTCAGCGCGATGAGAGCCTGCTGCGCACTATTCCTAAAACCGAATTTCCACCGGGCGTCAAGGTAGGCGGGCAGTTGCAAGGCGTGAACGACGCGGGTGCCGAGCAGGTTTACCACGTGCTGAAGATCAAGGGCGACACCGTGTACCTGGACGGTAACCACCCGTTGGCGGGCAAAGAACTGCGGGTGAGCCTGAAAGTAACCGACGTGCGCGCGGCTTCTGCGGAAGAAATTGCCCACAAACATGTGCACGGCGAGCATGGACACCACCATTGACACTCAAAAACCTGTCAATCGGTTCTTATAATTTCTTTCGCTGATACGACGGGCCCAAGGCGGCCCCATTTAACTTTTCCCACTATTCCAAGGATTGCAATGAACTCTCGCTTTACCCCCGTGGCTCGCCTCGTGTCCGTAGTCGCCCTGTCATTTGCTGGACTGTCCTCCATGTCAGCCGCCCATGCGGATAGCCGGTTTGTGATTTCTGCTGATGGCCAGGAAGTGACCGACACCCAGACCAAGCTGGTGTGGCAGCGTTGCGCTGTGGGTCAAACTTGGGATGGTAAGTTGTGTGCGGGTAAGCCTAGCAAAATTGGTCTAGCCAAGGCCAAGGAATTGGGTGCTGCCATGACTCCGGCTTG
>JANYEE010000263.1 GCA_025363275.1 Burkholderiales bacterium
GGCGCGCAGGTGCTGGACCTGGAAGGCCTGGCCAACCACCGCAGCTCGGTGCTGGGCGCGCTGCCCGGCGTCGCCCAGCCCACGCAAAAGCACTTTGACACGCTGATCTGGGACGCTTTGCGTCGCTTGGACGCAAGCCGACCGGTATTTGTGGAAAGTGAGAGTAAAAAGGTCGGCAACGTGGCGATTCCCGCCAGCCTGGTCGAGCGCATGCGCGCGAGTCCCTGTATTAACCTGAATTTGCACACGGATGAGCGCATAGCGCTACTGCTAGAAGACTACGATTTCTTTGTGCAAAACACAGCGTTTTTCTGCCATCGCTTGGATGCGCTGGTGGAGGTGCGCGGCAAAGTGGTGGTGGAAAACTGGAAAGCACTGGTCAATCAGGGCGATGTGCGAACCGTTGTGGCAGAGCTACTCAGCCTGCACTACGACCCGGGTTACCTACAGTCGATTGAACGCAATTTTGAGCAGTACGGCCAGGCATCGCAGTTGGCGTTGGCAGACCGCTCAGAAGTAAGTCTGCGCGCAGCGGCGCAGTCGCTCCTGGTGTACTGATCTAAGCGGATTCTTGGGGCGCTGAGGGCTCTGAGGGCTCTGAAGGGTCTGCCGGGCTGCCATCGGACTGGATGTCATCGCCTGGGCCGTGTAGTTTGCGCTCATTCTTATCTTTGAGCTTGTCTTCTTTTTTTCGCTTCTTGGCGAGCTCTTTTTGACGCTTTTCGTATCCGTAATTGGGTGTTGCCAAGGTGTGCTTTCGTTAGTTGCCCACACTGTACCACCACGGCTTTAGTCAGCAGGCCACTGCACCCTACCGCGGTAAACATGCGTGAGCAGCAAGGCGCGGCGGCGGCACTCAAGGGGGGTCGAGTGGCTGGGGGCGCATGCCGCAATGCTCGCGCCGTGGTACGCCTTTGCCTATGCTGGAAAACACCCACCGCACCAGCGACTAACGGCGACCATGCGGGCTGCCTCAAAACTCAGCCGAGTGCGGATAGCGCCTGCGCTAGGTCGGCTTGCAAATCCACTACATGCTCCAGGCCCACCGAGAAACGCACCAGCGTGCCAGGTTTTAGGTGGGCAGGCCAGCCACCGCTGCGCATGCCGGCCAGCTCGTAGGGCACGACCAGGCTGGTAGGTCCACCCCAGCTGTAGCCCAGCTTGAACAAACGCAGCGCATCACAGAACGCATCCGTTTGCGCTGGGCTGTAGTGCGCCGCCAAAATAATACTGAAGATGCCTGCTGCACCACCGGGGCCAGGCGGACAGAGTGCCTGCCAATGCGCGTGGCCCGGTGAATCAGGTAAGGCCGGGTGCAGCACTTGCACAATTTCCTCGCGGCCCTGGCACCAGGCGGCTAAGGTACGGGTGGCAACATCATGGGCGTTGTAGCGCAAGGCCATGCTCGGCAACGAACGCAGCACGGCTTCTGCATCGTTGGCCCCGACGCCCAAGCCCAGGCGCATATGGCAGAGCTTGATGCGCAAATGCAAACCAGGGTCGCGGGTAATGACGCTTCCCATCAGCACATCGCCACCGCCACTCGGGTATTTGGTGAGAGCGTGCACCGAAATGTCGACACCCAGACCAGGTTCACTATCAGGCAGTAAATCAAAAGGCGCAAAAGCCAGGCCTGCGCCCCAGGTGTTGTCCAACACCACAGGCACGGCGCGCTGTTTGCACAAGCGCACCAGCGCTGGCAGATCAGGGAATTCGAGCGTGACCGACCCAGCCGCTTCCACCCACACCAGGCAAGTTTTGTCGCTAAATTTACTTTCCAGATCGGCCGGATTGAGCGGATCGTAATACCGGTGACTGACGCCCCAGGCCTTCAGCTCACCCTCGGCCAGCGTCTTATTTGGGCCATACGCGTTGTCGGGTATCAGAACTTCGTCGCCCGTTTTGAGCAGAGCCAGCGAAGCCAGCGCTACAGCCGCCAGACCGCTGGGAGCCAGCAGGCACTGCGAGCCGCCCTCAAGAGTACACAGCCGTTCTTCTAGCGAATAGGTGGTAGGTGTGCCGTGCAGGCCGTACGTGTAGGCCGACTTGTCCTTCCATTCGCGGCTGCGCATGGCAGCCACACTGGGGAAGAAAACGGTAGATGCCTTGAAGACGCCGGGCTGCGGTGCCTCAAAGCCCGCCGGTGGCACGTAAGTGTGGTGAATCAGCGCGGTGATTTTGTCGTGCATCTGAATGCCTACACACTCCACTTGCTGATCAATTGCGCTGGTCCCAAAGCATCGTAGCTTTCAAAGGGCTGGTGGATCCAGGGATTGGTGGGCAAAAACTCCACCGTGTAGTCGGGAGTGAACACCGATACAGCCTTGGTCCAAATCACCGCGCTACGCAGCTCGGTAATAGGCTCATAACTATTTTTCAACAGGTCGATCACCGCATTCAAGGTGTGGCCCGAGTCGGCCAGGTCATCGACCAGCAGCACGCGCCCAGCGATTTCGCCCTTGGGCGTTGTGATGTAGCGGGCAATATCGAGGTTGCCTTGCAAGGTACCGGCTTCAGCCCGGTAAGAGCTGGTGGACATGATGGCAAGAGGCTTGTCAAACACACGCGACAGGATGTCCCCAGGGCGCAGTCCGCCGCGGGCCAGGCACAAAATCGTATCGAATTCCCAACCCGACTGGTGCACCTTGATGGCCAGTTTTTCAATCAGGTTGTGGTACTCGTCGTAACTTACGTAAAGGTGTTTGCCGTCTTCTGTCAACATCAAAATGCTCCTATTTCTATAGCTGCCCAGGCAGTATTTACCTGGGCCACAGGCTGATTTAGCTTCAAATTGCGTGTTTAGTCGGCCAAAAACGGGTGGCGCATCAAAATGGTGTGATCCCGGTCCGGACTGGTAGACACCATATGAATCGGCACACCAGTCACCTGCTCAATGCGCTGCAAGTACAGGCGTGCGGCCACCGGCAGTTTCTCGTATTGGGTAATGCCCACGGTGCTGTCCGTCCAGCCCGGCATCACCTCATAAATCGGCGTACAGCGCTCAATGTCGTCAGCGCCCATCGGCAAAATGTCAATGGTGTGGCCGTCCATTTCGTAGCCCGTGCACAACATCAGCTCAGTCAGACCATCCAAAACGTCAAGCTTGGTAATGCACAAACCCGACAAGCCATTGACCTGCGCCGAGCGCTTGAGCAAAGCAGCATCGAACCAACCACAACGGCGTGAGCGGCCCGTTGTGACGCCCTTCTCTGCCCCAATGGTGCTCATGTGATAGCCCGGCGTGCCTGGCTTTTCCCACTCCAGTTCGGTAGGGAACGGACCGCCACCCACGCGCGTGCAGTAGGCCTTGGTGATGCCCAATACATAGTGCAGCATGCCAGGACCCACGCCCGCTCCAGCCGCAGCGTTACCGGCGACGCAGTTGCTCGACGTAACGTAGGGGTAAGTGCCATGGTCTACGTCCAGCAGGGTGCCCTGGGCACCTTCAAACAACAGATTGGCGCCCATGGCGTGCGCATCGTTCAGTTCGCGCGATACATCGGCAATCATGGGTTTAAGCAACTCCGCATGGTGCATGGCCTGGGTATAAACCGCATCGAATTGCACGGCGCCATTAACTATGAAAGGCTTCAACAGATCACCGAAATCGAAGTTCACCGAACCTAAAAATGTGGTCAGCACATGGTTGTGCAACTCCAGCAGTTCACGCAGTTTGGCGGCAAAGCGCTCGGGGTGCTTTAGGTCCTGCACACGCAATGCACGGCGGGCAATTTTGTCCTCATAGGCAGGGCCAATACCACGGCCGGTGGTACCAATTTTGGCGGTGCCGCCCTTTTCGCGAAACACTTCACGGGCCATATCCAGTGCCGCATGAAACGGCAAAATCAACGGGCAGGCTTCGCTGATGCGCAGGCGCGAGCGCACCTCCACACCTACTTTTTCCAACCCTTCAATTTCCTCAAACAACTTGGCGGGTGAAAGCACTACGCCGTTACCTATGTAGCACTTGACGCCGGGGCGCATGATGCCACTGGGAATCAGGTGTAAAGCGGTTTTGACGCCGTTAATCACCAGCGTATGACCCGCATTGTGGCCACCCTGAAAGCGGACTACCCCCTGAGCACTTTCGGTGAGCCAGTCGACTAACTTACCTTTGCCCTCATCCCCCCACTGGGTACCGACGACGACGACATTGCGACCTTTGGTTGTATTCATTTCAGTTACCTGTGCCTAATTGGTTGGAGACAGAGCTTCGTTACGCTACGGTCTGTCCCGCAAGATTATTGAATTACTTTTACGACCCACTGCCCGGCGATGCGGGTCAGCTCGCGATCGCAGTGAAATTCATCGACTTCACTCTCATGACCTGGCAACACGCACACCACGGTCTCGCCCCTGCGTCGCAGATCCGCGATGGCAGCGCGCAGATCGGCATCTTCGGCCCACGGAGAGCGAATCGCAGCGCGCAGCGGTAGCTCAGTCGCCACGGAGGCGACTGCTTTGATGTCCAAACTAAAGCCTACCGCGGGGCGATTGCGGCCAAACACCGAACCCACTTCGTCATAGCGTCCGCCACGCGCCAGTGAATCGCTAGCGCCTGGTGCGTACATGGAAAAGCGTGTACCGCTGTAATAGGCATAGCCACGCAAATCCGCCAAGTCAAATGACACAGTGGCGCCATCCAGATGGCTTGCCAGCCAGCGCAGTTGCGCCAAGGCCTCCCGAATGGCGGGCAACGCGGGTAAAGACGCTTCGGCTTGTACCAACGCATCGGTATCACCGTAAAGCGTTACCAGATCCTGCAAGGCCTGACTGGTCGCTGCTGGAGAGTTGCGGGTCAAGGATTTGAGTTCGCTGGCATCCTTGGCGGCCAACGCAACGTACAGATTAGCCATATCAGCTGCGGGCAGTTGAACGCCTTCAAGCAGGGCTTGCACGATGCGGGCATCCGCCAAGTCAACACTGATATTGCCCACGCGCGCGGCTTTCAGAGAGTCAAGCGCCAGAGTCAGAATTTCGAGATCAGCTTCCAACCCGGTATGACCATATAACTCTGCACCAAACTGTAGGGGCTCGCGCGTGGCATGCGGACCGCTAGGGCGCGTATGCACTACCGGCCCGCAGTAGCACAGGCGGGTTACGCCTGCCCGATTGAGCAAGTGGGCATCAATGCGAGCCACTTGGGGCGTGCAGTCTGCGCGCAAGCCCATCATGCGGCCAGACAGTTGGTCAACGAGTTTGAAAGTTTGAAGATCGAGCGCTTGGCCAGTGCCCGACAGCAGCGACTCTAGATGTTCAATCAAAGGTGGCATGACGAGCTCGTAGCCATAGCATCGCGCCATGTCCAGCAAGTCTCTGCGAATTTCTTCGATGTGGCGCGCCTCGGAAGGCAGCACATCGGCAATGTGATCCGGAAGGACCCAGGCTGACATGTAGATTGTTGGTGCTATTAAAACCGCGATTTTACCGGCCTTGGGCCGGGTTTTCAGGGTGCCAACAACCAAATTCCCAAGAGGCCGAGCAAGATACTGCCGATCGCGAAGCGGCGAATCTGACTGTCATTCATCTGCATCAGCTGGGTGAAGAGCCTGCGCCAGGCGCCCGGTGCGATCAAAGGGAACAAACCCTCAATAACCAGCACCAAGGCCAACGCAAGCCAAAACGTCTCTTCAGTCAAGGCTATTATTTCTTAGGCGTGGCAACCGCAGAGCCGCCATTGCGAAATACCTTGAAGAATTCGCTGGACGATGGATCAAGCACCATCACGTCGCTCTTGTTAGCGAACGATGCCTTGTAGGCATCCAGGCTGCGGTAAAACTGCGCAAATTGCGGGTCTTTGCCAAAAGCTTCTGCGTACAAGCGCGCAGCTTCTGCATCGCCTTCACCCTTGATCTTTTGCGCATCGCGGTAGGCGTTTGCGATGGTCACCTCCCGCTGGCGGTCAGCGTCCGCGCGGATGGTTTCGCCTTCGGCGCCACCGGTAGAGCGCAGCTCATTGGCCACACGCTTGCGCTCCGCTTCCATACGGCGGTAAACCGACTCGGTAATCGCTTCCACGTAATCCACGCGGGTGATGCGCACGTCCACCACATCCACACCCCAGGGCTTGGCACCCTTCACTTTGTCTAGCACCTCGGACTTCACGGCGGCCATCAGCGCTTCGCGCTTGAGTGACACGAGTTCCTTAACGGTGTACTTGTTGATCTCTTGCTGGAACGCATTGCGCACCACGCGATTCAACTGACTGGTACCGGCACTTTCGTTAAGTCCCACATTGCGTATGTACTCTGTGGGTTCGGATATGCGCCAGCGCACATACCAGTCGATCACCACGCGTTGCTTCTCTGCAGTTAGCATGGGTTCGGAGTCGGTGCTGTCAAGGGTCAGCAGACGCTTGTCGATGTAGGACACATTTTGAAAAGGCGGCGGAAGCTTGAAGTTCAAGCCCGGCTCCGTGATGACTTCCTTGATTTGACCCAAGGCGTAGACCACACCAAACTGCCGCTGATCGACCACAAACAAGGTCGACATCGCCAATGCAATCAGCACCAGCAAAGAGGAAATAACCAATCCAATCCGATTCATTCGGGACTCCTACCGGGTTTCACGATCGCGGGTGCGTGACGATTCACGACTGCGCGCGTCATTGGAAATGATGGTGACCGGGGGGGAAGCGGGTACCGCTGCCGCGGGCGCCGCGGCTGCATGCGCAACGGCGTCACCCCCTGTAGCCTTCAAAATTTTGTCCAACGGTAAGTACAGCATGCTTGAGCCTTGTTTGGACTCCACCAGTACCTTGGTTACGTTGCCGTAGATCTCTTGCATCGCATCGAGGTACATGCGATCACGGGTCACCTGCGGCGCTTTTTGGTACTCGACATACACCGAGCGAAAGCGCTGTGCATCGCCCTGCGCCTGCGCGATGACACGGGATTTGTAGGCTTCAGCCTCTTGTTTCAAGCGCGATGCCGCACCCACGGCGCGGGGAACTACATCATTGGCGTAGGCCTGCGCTTCGTTCTTGGCACGCTCGCGCTCTTGGCCAGCTTTCAGGACATCGTCAAACGATGCCTGCACTTGTTCAGGGGGGCGCACGCCGCCTTGCTGCAAATTGATGCCAACGACTTCAACACCGACCTTGTAGCGGTCCAGAATGCTTTGCATCAATGCGCGGACCCGGGGCGCAATCTGGTCTCGCTCTTCCGCCAGCGCGGCATCCATCTTCATGTTACCCATGACCTCGCGTACCGACGTTTCCGCAGCTTGCACCACTGCAGCTTCAGGGCTTTTGCTTTCGAACAAGAATGCACGGGCATCATTCAACCGGTACTGGACCGCGAACTTGATATCCAGAATATTTTCATCTGCAGTCAACATGGCAGAATCACGCAGGCCGGTGGCTTTGATCACTGCATCACGGCCCACATCCACAGAACGGATCTGGGTGACGAAGACCAGCTCGTGGCGTTGAATCGGATAAGGCAAACGCCAATTGAAACCGGCATTGGCGGTCGAATGAAACTTGCCAAACTGGGTTATGACTGCCTGCTGTCCCTCTTGCACGATGAACAAACCCGTACACAGCCAAATCGCTAACGCAGCCACAGCAATCAATACCGCACCGATACCTGCGCTTTTCATATCTGGTTGGTACCCCCCTCCGCTGCCGCCACCAGAGTTGCCTCCGGATGGCTTCCCAAACAACCCGCCTAGCTTTCGATTCAAATCGCGCCACAACTCTTCCAGGTCCGGTGGGCCGGAATTCAGAGGCAGTTTACGGCCTTCAGGTTTGGAGGGTTCAGACGGCGGCTTATTGCCGTCGCCCTGAGAAGCACCGCCGTCGGCTGAACCCGCTTCAGGGGTATTTCCGTCGGAGCGACCCCAGCGGGAATCGTTGAGATTGAACATTCGTGTTTTGAACCAAGGGAGCCAGCCGGTCGTCTGGGCTCCGTCGGTAGGTGTTATGAGTTTCATGTCATCGGTTTTCATTTGCCATCTAGCATTGTGCACAATCACGACTCGTCCCCTGACGGCGCAGGGGCATGGGGCGGAACTTCCGGCGCGTCCTTACGTTGAGCCGCCACGATAGCGGATATTTCCTTGCGCAACAGATCCATTCCTTGCAAGACTTTGGCGCTAACAAAAATCCGTGGCGTTTGCACACCGTCGATCTCAAAGAAGTCTTCGAGGACCAAGGGCTGGTGATCGACATCTAAAGCATCAATCTTGTTGAAGACGAGCAATTGGGGAATTTTGTCGGCACCGATTTCAACCAGCACGCGTTGCACCTGTTCAATCTGCTCTACAAAATGTGGGTTGGACGCATCAACCACATGCATCAGCAAATCTGCATCAATTGCCTCTTGAAGCGTTGCTTGAAACGCATCCACCAAGCCGTGGGGCAGATCACGAATGAAGCCGACCGTGTCGGACAGCGAAACCGAACATCCAGCATCTGCCAAATACAACTGGCGGGTGGTGGTATCCAGGGTTGCAAACAACTGATCCGCGGCGTAAGCACGGGCCTTGACCAGTGCATTGAACAAGGTTGACTTGCCCGCATTGGTGTAGCCGATCAGCGAAATATTGAATGCATCTCTGCGCTCCCTTTGCCGTCGCTGGGTCTGTCGCTGGCGTTTGACTTTTTGTAAACGTTCTTTGGTGCGTTTGATAGTCTCACCAATCATGCGTCGATCAAGCTCAATCTGCTTCTCCCCCGGCCCACCGCGAACTCCAGCACCACCCGTTTGCCGCTCCAAGTGAGACCAACGTCGCACAAGTCGTGTACTCAGGTATTGCAGACGCGCAAGTTCTACTTGCAATTTGCCTTCGTGGCTGCGAGCACGCTGGGCAAAAATTTCAAGAATGAGGAAGGTGCGGTCGTTGACCGGCATGTCCAGATGCCGCTCGAGATTGCGTTGCTGACCCGGACTTAAGCTCTGATCAAACAAAATCTCGGCGGCGCCCAATTGCTGGGCCAGCATTTTTATTTCGTCCGCTTTACCAGACCCAATGAACAACGCTGCATCAGGAGCTTTACGCTTACAGGTCACCTTGCCCACAGGTGTCATACCGGCGGTCTGGGCCAATAAACCCAATTCTTCCAGCTCGCCGTCAAAATTGGCGTGACCAAAATCAACGCCGACCAAAATAGTCGGGGCAAGCACCGAGGAAGTCTTTGCAGTCAAATTAGGTGACATTCAGCCGGCGTGTAAGCCAGCTGGAGAAAGAAATAGGGTCAGTCTGCAGCTGGCTCGTCAGTGCCGGGAGTAGCAAAATTCACAGCGCGCCCTGGCACGATAGTCGAGATTGCGTGCTTGTATACCATTTGGGTCACAGTGTTGCGCAACAAAACCACGTATTGATCGAAGGACTCTACTTGTCCCTGCAACTTAATACCGTTGACCAAATATATGGAAACCGGCACATGCTCACGGCGCAGTGCGTTCAAAAACGGGTCTTGGAGGAGTTGCCCTTTATTGCTCACGATATTCTCCGTGTTCAAAAGTTATTAAGGTATTGAAGATACCACACCACGATGCTCGCTATGCGGGTGCGTCAGGATTTCCTTACGGCAACCAGCGTCTAATGTACGGTTAAACACCTGTTACGGTTTTTTACCGGCATAGGGGTTCTCCGCCGACTTCATTTGGATGCGCATTGGAGTGCCAACCAAATCGAACTCCTTGCGAAAGCGCCCTTCGAGATAACGCTTGTAGGCGTCAGTCACATGTTCCAGCGAATTACCGTGAATTACGATGATCGGCGGGTTCATGCCACCTTGGTGGGCGTACCGCAATTTCGGCCGGTACATTCCAGTTTTCTTGGGCGTCTGAAATTGCACCGCCTCCAGGAGCAAACGTGTCAACACCGGAGTCGACATCTTGCAATTGGCAGCACGGTGGGCTTGCGCAATGGAATCCCACACCGGCCCGAGGCCTTGGCGCTTCTGCGCAGAAATGAAATGCATGGCTGCAAACTTCAGGAAACCCATGCGGGTCTCAATCGAACGCTTGACAAGTTCGCGCGCGTATTCGTCGATCGCATCCCACTTGTTTATGGCGACCACAACGGCCCTGCCGGACTCAAGAATATAGCCCGCTATGTGGGCATCCTGGTCGGTAATACCTTGCGTCGCATCAATCAGAAGTAAAACTACGCTAGCCGATTCAATAGCCTGCAGAGTCTTAACGACAGAGAATTTTTCAATCGCTTCGAAGACTTGGCCCTTACGGCGCAATCCAGCAGTGTCAATCAACTCAAATTTTTGTCCGTTTCGTTCAAACGGCACGGCAATCGCATCGCGGGTGGTGCCAGGCATGTCAAACGCCACAAGGCGCTCCTCGCCGAGCCAGGTGTTGATAAGCGTGGATTTACCGACATTAGGCCTTCCGGCTACTGCCAGCTTGATAGCACCGCTATCTTCTTCAGCATCGTCCTTTGCCTCTATCTGGATTAGCAACGGCTCTAGCGCCATATCCACCAAGGGCTTGATACCTTGACCGTGCGAAGCTGATATGGGAAAAACCTGCCCAAGGCCCAATTCAAAGAATTCGACCAACTGATGACCTTCGGTCATACCTTCAGCCTTGTTGGCCACCAAAACACAATGCTTACCCAGTTTGCGGAGGTATTTGGCGATTTCGTGGTCCTGTCCGGAAATACCGGCTCGCGCATCCACTACAAACAAAACAACATCAGCCTCGGCAACCGCTTGGCGTGTCTGCTTTGCCATTTCCCTGTAAATACCACTACTAGCGTCCGGCTCAAAGCCGCCCGTATCAATCACGATGTATTCATGCGAACCTTGCTTACCATTGCCGTAGTGGCGATCGCGGGTCAGGCCCGCAAAATCAGCAACGATGGCGTCCCTAGTTTTCGTCAACCGGTTAAATAAAGTTGATTTGCCCACGTTGGGCCGACCAACCAATGCGATAACAGGTTTCATTTCAAAGGCCCAAGCTATTACTCTGGCCTAAAGCCGAAAACGCCACCACGACGGGTCACGACGACCACGGTCTGACCCACCAAAACAGGACCTGCAACTACGGCAGAGCCATCGGTGGCGACACGATTCAAGGTTGAACCGTTATCACGTGATAGAAAGTGCACATAGCCACTACCATCGCCGACAATAACAGCCCTCCCCACCAGCAAAGGCGTAGACAACGACCGATGCTTTAACAACTCGTTGGTCCAGAGCTTGTCACCGTCCGAGCGACGCCATGCGATCAAGGTTCCATCGCTCTCCGTGCCGAATACAACACCAGAATCTCCCCCAATCCCGGTGGAACCGATAGCCGACTTGTTCCAGACCGACGTTCCTCGCGCACCGTCAATGCACGCCACTGCCGACTGGAAAGCACGGACACAAATTTGGTCACCGCTGCGGGATACCCCCGCAACCAGATCAACAAGTCGCTCGACTTCGTTAGTTCCGCGGCTGTTGGCGACGGCCGTTTCCCATCGAACACCGCCGGTCTGTGGACTGAGGCCCACCAAGCGTCCGCCTAATCCAACCACCAGGGTATCTCCCACGGACATAATCACACCTGACTGCTGAAGCACCAAAGCTTCGCCAGGACGTTGTTGCTGCCAAAGTTTGCGGCCGCTTGCTGCATCGAACGCAGTGACCGTGCGATCACCCGACAGAACGAACATGCGCTCACCGGCGACAAAAGGCGCAGTCAGCGACACCGCTGATAGTTTCTGACGCCACATCTCGCGGCCATTATCCAGCCCAATCAGTTCGTTGTTGCGATTAACTACCGCAGCAAAACGACCGTCACTTCCAACACCTGCAGTAAGCTGGGTCTTCGTGTTGATTCGCCATACGTCGCCACCAGTACGACCATCAATAGCGGCCACTACGCCATCAGACCCAGCCACATAAAAATTCGTGCCCTGCGCCTTGATATCCAACGGAAGGGCAACGTTGCCTATCGAGGCTGACCACGCAGGCTTAACGCCCAGAGTGGCGGGATTTGCGACTAATTCCGCCATCTTTGTTTTGTCACTGCTGGCGCATCCAAGCAGCAGCCCTATTGCCAAGACCAAGGAACTAGCACGCACCCAATTTTTAACAGCCCGACCGCCAGTCATCATTTCTTTCCTTCCGGATCGGTAGGCACTTGGCCACCGATAGCATTAAGCTTAATTTCTACCAATCGACGGTACTCCGAGCGCTCGTCAAAAGCTACATAAGCCTTTTGGTATTCAGCTTTAGCCTCCGCGAACTTGCTCTGGATGGCATAGACATCTCCCTTACGGTCGGCAAATAGCGCCGCAAACTCGGCGGGTGGCGAGCCCCCCAACAGCTTCAACGCGGCATCAAACGACTTCTCATCAATCAGCAAACTCGCTAAACGCAATTTGGCAATCGCCGAATAACCATCGTCAGTCGATTTTTCAGCAACCCAAGCCAATACAGACTTGGCAACCTCAGGCTTAGTTTTGTCAACCGCGAGCTTGGCCAGCAACAAACCCGCTTGCTGTGCGTACACCGTACGCGCGAAGCGATCTTTCATATCACCGAAAGCTCGCTCTGCCATAGCAACATCGCCCTTAGCGACAACCCGCTCTACTTCGTCATACATTCCCGCAGCCTGTGCAGCTTGAGAACGATCCCACTGCTGGTATCCATTCCAAGCGGCAAAACTGGAAAGAACAATGATCAGAACCCAGGTAATGCCGTTGCCATACTGCTTCCAAAAATGCTTGAGTTCATCGAGCTGTTCTTGTTCTTCGAGGTCTAAATGATTGGCCATATTCTTTTAAAGTTAAGAGCGTGATTGTAGTTTGATAGCCCAATGCGGCACAGCAGATAGGGGGTAGGTCGCTTGCTCACCCACTCCGTCGCGAAGCGACTTCACAGTGATTAGCCCGGCGGCCATCTCATCTGCACCAAAAATGAGGGCGAAGTGCGCGCCACTGGCATCCGCTTTTTTAAACTGCGACTTCATGCTGGCAACGCCCGGAGTTGCACTGGCGTGCATTTGGACCTTGACGCCCTGCTCTCTGAGACTCTGCAAACACCGTAATACCACCGGCAAGGCGCTAGCATTCGGCACTATGGCGTAGGCATCCGGGAAGTGGGCTGCATGTACTTGTCCCTGTGTTTTGAGCAACTCCAAAACTCGTTCCATGCCCAAGCCCCAGCCAACAGCAGGCGTAGGCTTACCTCCCAGCAGCTCAAACAAGCCGTCATACCGACCTCCACCAATGAGCGCCCCTTGAGAACCCAGTTCATCCGTATAAAACTCAAAGACGGTGTGACTATAGTAATCCAAGCCTCGCACCAAGAGTGGATTGACAGTCCAAGCTACACCACAGGCTGTAAGGACCGTCTTTACAACATCAAACCTAGCCAGGGACTCGGCACCCAGAAATCCGATCAACATCGGCGCATTGCGAACAATCTCTTTCAGCACCGGATTTTTGGTATCCAAAATGCGCAAGGGGTTGGTGTGCAAACGCTTCTTTGCATCCTCATCCAACAAATCTGCAAATTGCTCGAAATATGTGATTAACGCCAAGCGGTGCGCCAATCTTTCACTGGTAACACCCAAGCTGTTGAGCTCCACGCGGACATTCTTGAGGCCCAGCACCTTGAATAGCGCATGGGCCAGCAAAATAATCTCAGCGTCAACCTCGGGGCCTTCAAAACCGATGGCCTCAACACCCAACTGATAAAACTGCCGGTAACGCCCACGTTGCGGGCGCTCATGGCGAAACATAGGCCCCATGTAGTACAGCCTCTTGCCGCCGTCATAGGTGAGGTTATGTTCAATGGCCGCGCGTACCACGCCGGGCGTGTTCTCTGGTCGTAAAGTCAACGCCTCACCATTGAGCCTGTCATCAAAGGAATACATCTCCTTCATAACAATGTCGGTTGATTGGCCTGTACCACGTACAAACAAGGAGGTTGACTCCACTACAGGCGTACGAATATTTTCAAACGCAAAGCTGCGCATGACGCTGCGCACCGTACTTTCCAGCGCCTCCCAACGGGCTGACTCACCGGGCAAGATGTCATTCATGCCCTTAACTGCTACTAATTTTTCTGCCTTTTGCGGCGCTATCTTTTCCATGGATACGTTCTTCAGCTGGTAGCGACTTCGTTGGATGAGCCGAAGCGCTGATCTATGTAGTTTTCAACAACCCGCTGAAAATCAGCCGCAATGGCTTCTCCTCGCAAAGTCATGCTCTTTTCGCCGTCAATAAACACCGGGGCAGCAGGAGCCTCTCCGGTACCAGGCAGGCTAATGCCGATATCAGCATGCTTGCTTTCACCGGGTCCGTTAACAATGCATCCCATCACGGCGACTTTAAGATTTTCTACACCGGGGTAGCGATGCTTCCACACAGGCATTCTTTCACGCAGGAAATTGTCAATCTGCTGCGTGAGCTCTTGGAACGTGGTGCTGGTTGTGCGTCCGCAGCCGGGGCAAGCGGTAACACTAGGTACAAATTTTCGCAACCCCAGGGCCTGCAAAATCTCTGAAGCGATGACAACTTCCTGAGTCCGCGACTCACCCGGTGCAGGCGTTAGTGATACCCGGATCGTGTCTCCAATACCCTCTTGCAACAACACCGCTAGCGCAACAGAGGACGCCACCGTGCCCTTAGTTCCCATGCCGGCTTCGGTCAATCCCAAATGTAGCGGGTAATCGCAACGGCGCCCTAGTTCACGATACACCGCAATCAGGTCTTGAACACCACTGACTTTGCACGACAGTGCAATCTGGTGGGCAGGAAGTCCCATCTCTTGTGCGCGATGAGCAGAGGCCAAGGCCGACACGATCAACGCGTTGTACATCACGGGCTTAGCATCCCAGGGCACGACACGCTGACTATTCTCATCCATCATGTTCGCCAGAAGCTCCTGGTCGAGACTGCCCCAATTGACTCCAATGCGTATTGCCTTATTCCAACGCATTGCTGCTTCGATCATCATGCCAAACTGGCGGTCTCGTTTGTCGCCCTTGCCAACATTTCCTGGGTTGATTCGGTACTTGGATAGGGCTTCCGCGCACTCAGGGAATTCAGTAAGCAAGCGATGGCCATTGAAGTGAAAGTCGCCGATAAGGGGAACGTCAACGCCCATACGATCCAGCTGTTCTCGGATGTAAGGGACCGCTTTCGCAGCTTCGGGGGTATTCACCGTAATACGGACCATTTCAGAACCTGCGTTGGCAAGCTCCTTGACTTGAATGGCAGTACCAATGGCGTCCTCAGTATCCGTGTTGGTCATGGACTGCACGCGCACTGGTGCGTCACCACCCACGGTAACTGTACGTTGGCCCCAAGTAACTTGGGATTGCAGCGAAACCCGCTTTTTAGGTTCTGACAATGCAATTGGATTGTTGGACGTCACTGCTTCACCTCGAAACGTGCGACGTTATTTTGAGCAATGGCGCTCAAGTCATAGGGTTTGCCGCGCATTTCAACGCTGGTTAAATCTACCCGCCCCACAACAACGGACAGGGGCAGCGCACCAGTAATGCTCACCGCCTCTCCAGATTGCAAAGTTCGACTCAAAAGTTGGATGCCTTTTGCATCCGTCACTTGAACCCAAGCAGTCCCCTTGGCCTTGAAAAGCAGTAGGTTGGCTGGCGGCGTCCCTGCGCTGCTGCTGGCAGGCGTAGGGACCTCGGCGCTGCGCGCTGCAGCCACGGCCGATAGAGGCATTGAGCCTGATGAAATCGGGACGGTGGTTGCCGCAACACTAGCGGACGCCAGGGCCGTCGGTTTTGCCAATACATCTTGAGTCGATAGGGCCAAGGTACTTGTCATTGGTGGCAACAACTCTGGTGCATTTGGGACGACCTCAGGCACGACCGCTAGTGCTACAGCCTGCAATTTGTCACTGACCATCGCATCTTTGGAAGCATCTGGAAACAAGTAGATACCCACTGCGGCTGCCATCAGTCCAGCAACCATCAATGCAGGAGGCGTAAGCAACAGGTTTTTCAATGAAGCATTGCTGGCCTGGCCCGGCACAGCAAACGGTGTGTTGATACCGCGATCATCCGAGTTCAGCCGCGGTGGCGCGCTTGCAGGTAACAAGTGCAACACCGGTGCAGAATCAATCTTAAGAGCCCGGCACACGCTACCAGCAAGCGCACGAACAAACACCGCGTCTGGCAGAAGGTCCAGTCGGTCGGCCTCCAGAGCCTCCAACTTTTTAACGGGCACTTTCATGGAAACCGCAAGCGCAGCAATGTGCAGACCCTCGCGTTCCCGGGCAGACTTCAGGAGACTCCCGGCTGTGATCAGGCTTACCGAATTGGGAGTTGGGGGTACTTCCACTGAATCAGCAGCCCCCTCACTCATTGAAGGCTCCTTTTTCATACAGAACGAGTTCTTTGGACTGCGGAAACCGCTTCTTTAATTGAGATGCTAACTGCAGCATTGCTTCGCGATTTTCCATACGGCGTTCAACTTTGATACCAAGCCACAGGGATTCCGCGTTCGCCAACTCACTGTTATTGAGTCTTCTGGCATAAAACTGAGCGCGGACGAATTCTCCACGGTTGAATTGCAACAGTGCCAGGTTGTAGCCAGTAATAGGATTCCCTGCATCCAGCTCATAAGAGTGCGCAAGGCTAGCCTCTGCCTCAGCAGTTTTGCCGATTTTCATCTGACATAGACCCTGAGTCATCCAAGTCTTGGCACGATCACCATAGTTTGGATCTGCAATAGCCGCTGAAAACATTTGCACGGCCTCTGGCATCCTAAGTTGCTGGCACAGAAGCCAGCCATAGTTATGCTGGACATTGGACGCCTTTGGATTGATGACCAGAGCTCTACGAAAGCTCTCCTCAGCAAGCCCAACGTCATTAAGTCGCATGTAAATAAGACCGCGTAGATTGTACGCTTCGGAGAGCGTAGGGTCAGCATTGATGGACTGCTTCAACTCATCCAGAGCAGTCGTCGTTTTGCCCTGTTCAAAATAACCGACTGCCAACTCAAGGCGAATACGAGCACGTTTACGGGCGTCAGTCTCATCTGAGTCAGTAATGAAGTCAGCTTTGCCGGACGTCGCAGTCAGTGAAGGGTTCGATGCGCACCCTTCCAAGCCAGCAGCCATACTGACCAATAAACCACTCAGCGCAATCAGTTTGCAAATTTCTGCTTTAAGAATCAAGCGTTCAATCATTCTTTGCACCCTCGTTTTTTCGACAACCGGATTTTTATACAAGTTTGAGCATAACCGTACGTTGCTTCGAAATTCTCTGTTGAACGCCTGTGCGATCTTTAACATCACCAGCCAACTGCCCGCAGGCCGCGTCAATGTCATCACCCCGGGTCCTACGGACCGTAGTGACAATACCGGCCTCGCTCAAAATACGAGCGAATTCAACAACGCGAATTTGGGGTGAACGCAACAGGCCCGAGGCAGGAAACGGGTTGAAGGGAATGAGATTGAACTTACAGTTCACGCGGGTAGCAGGCGAACGTTGAACCAAACTGATCAGTGCGGCAGCGTGTGCTGGCGTGTCATTGACACCATCCAGCATGCAATACTCAAAGGTAATGAAGTCTCTCGGCGCAAACTCCAAATAGCGATTGCAAGCCTCCATGAGTTCTGCAATAGGGTATTTGCGATTCAAGGGGACTAAGTTGTCACGCAGAATATCGTCGGGGGCGTGCAGTGATACCGCAAGGGCAACCGGGCAATCGTGGCCCAAACGATCCATCATCGGGACAACACCGGAGGTGGATACCGTCACCCTGCGCCGCGACAAGCCGTAGGCATGGTCGTCCAACATGACCCGCAGTGCTGGCACCAGCGCAGAGTAGTTCTGCAAAGGCTCGCCCATACCCATCATGACCACATTAGAAATGACTCGGTCAGATTTAACTAGGTGCTTACGCAAAAAGTGCTCTGCAAACCACAATTGGGAACTGATTTCACCGGTAGTTAGATTGCGGCTAAACCCTTGGTGGCCCGTTGAGCAAAACCTGCAACCCACCGCACAACCTGCCTGAGAAGAAATACAGAGGGTACCGCGGTCATCTTCTGGGATGAAAACTGTCTCCACCGCATCTCCGCCACCAACGTCAAATAACCACTTGATGGTGCCATCGGTTGAAATATGTTGCGAGAGAATCGGCAGCCCGACGACGGTAGCATTGATCTTGAGCTTGTCACGCAGTGACCTCGCCAAGTCGCTCATATCGTCAAATTGCCAGGCCCCTTTTTGATGAATCCAGCGAAACAGCTGAGTGGCGCGAAAGCGCTTTTCACCCAAGCGGTCACAAAATGCGGCCAAGCCTTCCAGATCGAAATCGAGTAGGTTGACCTTCATTGCAAGTTTTAACGGGTGTACACGTTCATGCCGGGAAAAAAGAACGCGATTTCTTGCGCTGCAGTTTCAGCGGCATCAGAGCCGTGCACGGCGTTGGCGTCAATGCTGTCTGCAAAATCAGCGCGGATGGTACCTGCTGCTGCTTTCTTAGGGTCCGTTGCACCCATCAGATCACGGTTCTTCAAAATGGCGTTTTCGCCTTCCAGGGCTTGGATCATCACAGGGCCGGAGATCATGAAATCCACCAGATCCTTGAAGAAAGGACGGGCGCTGTGTACAGCGTAAAACGCTTCAGCATCGCCACGGGAAAGATGAACCATGCGCGCAGCTACAACCTTGAGGCCAGCCGCTTCGAAGCGCGCATAGATTTGACCAATAACATTCTTGGCCACGGCGTCAGGTTTGATGATGGAGAGTGTGCGTTCGATAGTCATGATTTTTCCTGAACTAAATTGATAAATTTTCCGCTCTGCTTTGAGCAAAGCCTAAGATTTTAGCATTGGCGCGCCTATCGACTGCGTCCACCGCGTCGCCCGGCCCCAGGCCCACCGCGCGGGCGGTTACCCTGCTCCTGACGCTGTTTGGTAAAACTGTCCGCACCAATGTAGCCAAAAGAGGTTTTCATCGGATCCGGCTGCCCGGCTCCATCGCGGCGATCTTGGTTGGCATCACCGCGACCGGTGCCACCACGCGGACCACCCCGGGGAGCGTCTGGCCTTGGCCCACGCTGGGAAGGGGGTGCGCCATTGCGTTGTCCATTATTGTCACCGCGGGGGCCGCCCGTGCGACCACCACGCCTCGGCGCAGGTCCATTGGAGCGTCCGCCTGGGCTTGCAGAATTGCTGTCCTGCGTAGCGGCTTCTCCGCGGCCAGAGGCTGCTCTAGCACCGCCCGCAGCCTGCGCCAAAGCACGGATATCACTGTCATCTAGCTCCATCCAGGCACCGCGCTTCAAACCACGCGGCAAAGCCATGGCACCGTAGCGAATGCGAATCAGCCGGCTAACAGCATGACCCACTGCCTCCAGCATGCGGCGAACCTCACGGTTTCGGCCTTCAGAGATCGTCACCCGGTACCAGCAGTTGGAGCCCTCTCCACCACCGTCTTCAATGGAGCCAAACTGAGCAATACCGTCTTCGAGTTTGACGCCATCCAGTAGCGCTTGCTTTTCTTCCTTTGTGAGTGCGCCAAGCACGCGAACAGCATACTCACGCTCCAGCCCAAAACGGGGGTGCATCAGGTTATTTGCCAGTTCGCCAGAGCTTGTAAAAAGCAGCAACCCTTCTGTGTTCAAGTCCAGTCGCCCCACGGACTGCCACTTACCTTGATAAAGCTTGGGCAACCTGCGAAAAACAGTGGGCCGGTTCTGCGGGTCGTCATGGGTGACAACCTCGCCGACTGGCTTGTGGTAAGCGATCACCCGTGGTGGCGGTGGATCGATGCGAACCCGGATAGGCTTACCGTTCACCTTGATGCTGTCACCGTACTGAATGCGTTGGCCAATATGCGCAGGTTCGTTGTTGACGGAAATCCGACCTTCCAGAATCAGTTGCTCCATCTCCAAACGCGAGCCCATGCCAGCTTGTGCCAGCACTTTGTGCAATTTCGGGGTTTCAGCCATGGGCGCCAAAACTCGCTTGGGAGGTGCCAGCTCCAGGACCTCTTCGTCCGCGTCGAACTGGCCCGAAATTATGTCTACAAAGCGACCATCAGGCACAGCCGGCGCGGAAGCCGACTTGGGCGGCGTCTGCGTGGAGACCGCCCCCGCCAAGGCAGTGGTTTCAGGCGTGCTGTCCATATCGGGATTAGGCGTTGATTCGTTCATTCTTCTGTCTCGCTAGTAGCTGAGCTCGGTAGGGTGGGATCGGCCTCCAAAGGCATATCCAATTGCATTTCCATAATTGCGTTTTGCGTATTGGGTCCGTCCAGCAGTGGCAACTGATTCAGCGATTGCAGACCCAAATCATCCAAGAAATGCTTGGTTGTAGCAAAAAGTGCCGGGCGTCCCGGCGCTTCACGATGGCCGATGACTTCGACCCATCCGCGATCTTCCAACTGTTTAATCAACAAGGAACTTATCGTGACACCCCGAATATCTTCCATGTCGCCCCGCGTTACGGGTTGCCGGTAAGCAATGATAGCCAGTGTTTCCAGGGTGGCACGCGTGTAACGCGGTGGTTTCTCAGGGTGCAAACGGTCCAAAAACTCACGCATGTCAGGCCGACTCTGAAAGCGCCAGCCACTGGCAACGCCCACCAATTCAACTCCCCGGGCCGACCAATCATCTTTCAGTTCTTCCAACAAGGCTTTGAGCGTGTCCGCACCTAGTGAATCGCTGAACAACGCCCGCATGTCTCGCAGCGGCAGCGGCTGATGCGAGCAAATCAATGCGGTCTCGAGGACTCGCTTTGCATCCACCAAATTCATAGTCAGGCTAAATCAGAAACGTCACCGCCAGGGTGAGCAACACAACAGGCAAGGTCGGGTTGACAGCGGAAACCAAAAGCCAAGTGTCAACCCAAGACTCGGTGCCGGGGTCAGAAGCCGCATCGGGCTTTAGTTGGGCGCATTGTAACTGAGGCTCCAACCGTTTAACAAACCCATGAAATCCGGTGGTGGGTCCACCTGAAAGCGCAATTGCACTCCAGTAATCGGGTGCACAAGCTCCAAGCGAAACGCATGCAGTGCCTGGCGCTGCATCTCCGGAATGTTGCAACCGCCGTAGACGGTGTCCGCGACCAGGGGATGTCCTATCGACGCCATATGCACCCGAATTTGGTGGGTGCGCCCAGAATGGAGAATGCAATGCACTAGGCAGCCGTGCGCGCAATTTGCGAGGAACGAAATATCCGTACGGGCCGTTTTGCCGTGCCCCAGCTCCAAGTCAACAACAGCCATACGCAAACGGTTGCGCGGGTCTCGGCCAATCCCCGCCTCGACCGTCTTTTTAGCAACGTCAACCCACGATTTGTGGCCCACCGCCAAATACTGCCGCCCTACGTCGCGCGCTGCAATGGCTTGTACCAGCGCATCCATAACAGCCCGCGAGCGTGCAACCACCATCAAACCGCTGGTGTCTTTGTCCAGGCGGTGAACGATTCCGGCCCTGGGCACCAAAACAATGCCGGGGTCATGGGCCAACAGGCCGTTGAGTAGCGTACCACTCCAGTTGCCAGGCGCGGGATGCACGACCAAGCCAGCGGGCTTGTTAATCACAATGAGATGTTCATCCTGGAACACCACGTCGAGTACCATCTTTTCGGGTTTGAAAGCCTGGCTTTGAGGCGTTGGCCGCAGCTCAACGACGATGGAATCCCCAGCCCTTACTTTGCCGGAAGGTTTATCGACGACTGCTGTTTGCAAAGTTACCTGTCGCGCGGCAATAAGCTGCTGCAAATAATTGCGGGAAAACTCCGGTAATAGCTCGCTAATGGCTTTATCCAGACGGATACCGTGCTGTTCAGCCGCAACATGGAGATTACGGTACTCAACCTCGGCCGGGATATCCTCGTCTTCACTACCCTCGGGCGCCACCGGGGCGGCCGATATAATTGCATCGATCTGTTTCAAGAAAGCTTCCCAAAATGCTGCGTGTCAAATTATCGGTGGTTTATGCGTGCTTGCTAGCAACCGCCGCGTTGGTGGTTTCAGGATGTTCATCAACGCCGGTGGATAAAACGGTAGGACTTACCCCCGCCAAGATTTATGCAGAAGCCAAAGACGAAATGTCCAACGGTCAATGGGAGCGCGCGATTCCCTTACTAGAAAAGCTGGAAGCCCGTGCTGCGGGTACACCGCTGGCTCAACAAGCCCAACTAGACAAAGCCTACGCGCAGTACAAAGCCTCTGAAACAGAGCAGGCACTGGCCACGCTGGAGCGCTTCAAAAAGCTGCATCCTGTAAGCCCTGCCATGGATTACGCCTTGTATTTGCAGGGTTTGATTACGTTTAACGATGACATGGGGCTTTTCTCTAGTATCACGAAGCAGGATCTGTCGGAGCGCGATCAAAAGGCCTCCAAAGAATCATTTGAAGCGTTCAAAGAACTGGTAACTCGCTTTCCAGAGTCCAAATACGCTGCTGACGCCCAGCAGCGAATGAATTACATCGTGAGTTCGTTAGCTAAATACGAAGTACACGTGGCCCGCTACTACCTGAAGCGCGGCGCATACCTCGCTGCGATCAACCGGGCACAGTCCACCGTCTCCGAGTTCCGCGATGTCCCTGCTGTTGAAGAGGCTCTGTTCATCATGGTCAAGGCATACGATGCGCTGGGCATGGTCCAGCTGCGCGATGACTCAAAACGCGTGCTCGAAAAAAGCTTCCCTCAATCCGAATTTTTGGCCTCAGGTGCTAAGTCCAGCAAAGATCCATGGTGGAGAGTTTGGTAAGTTGCGCCAGTTCAGCGTTGAACTGAGTTTGGTTGTCTAGTCGGCGCATTGGCGGCAATGCTGCCAACAGTTTTTTGCCATACGACTTTTGGTGCAAACGCACGTCGCACACCACCAGTAATCCCCTGTCTTGTTCACTGCGAATTAATCTCCCAGCCCCTTGTTTCAATCCCAAGGCTGCATGCGGCAGATGAAACTCCCTAAACGCATTTTTCCCCGCGGCAACGACTTTATCAGCGCGGGCCTTGGTCATCGGTCCGTCGGGCGGCAAAAACGGAATTTTGTCGATGATGACCAACTGCAGCGCATCACCGGGAATGTCCACACCCTCCCAAAATGACGCGGCGGCGACCACTACGACACCAGGCTGATCTAATGTGCGTGCCGCATTAAAACGCGCAAGAATCTCCCGTTTTGACGCCTGCCCCTGCACCCAGACCTCTATACCGGGCGCCACAGAAAAGTGCATACGCAGGGCCTCGCCAATGGTTTGCATGGCACGCAAACTGGTCGTCAGTACGAGCGTGCGCCCACCAAGGACTCTGGCCGCATTCGCAGCCAAGTGGGCCACTTCAATACTGTGGATCGCGTCCGATGGAAGCGGAAAACTCTCCGGCACATACAAGGCTGCCTGACGGGTATAGTCAAAAGGACTCTCGACCTGCAACACCTCTGCCTGTTGCAGGCCACAGGTGGCTCGAAAGATGGCCAAATCGGCATCAGTGCCTAGCGTTGCGGACGTAAAAATCCAGGATTTTCCTGGCGACGCAATACCGCTTGCGGGTGCCATATGCCCCTGCAAAGTTGGACCGATATCCAATGGCGAGCACAACACTTTTAGGTGTACGCCGCCTTCCAACCAGCGAATTTGCCCAGGCACTGAAGGTGCCAAAAAAAAGGCATAGTCCTCACTACAACGGTGGATCCTAGTGTGCAACCGGGCTATCTCCGGTGATGACTCACCTACTTGCTTCGCCAGGGCTGATATCCGTTTCAGTGCGCTCAGCAACGCATCGGTCGATGCGACCCAGTCTTTGTCATTACATCCCGCAGGTGTCAGGCCATCCCAAGCAACGGTTGTGCCGTTACCCCAGCTAGCGCTCCACGCCTTAAGCGCAGAACTGGCTTGCATTAAATCGTCTAGCCACTCTCGCCAACCGACCGCACCCAATGACAGTGCAGTAGCGTTCTTGAGTAGGTCGCGGACTAACTCGTCCAATTGGCGGGTTGAGATCTGTCGGCCCAAAAATTGGACGCCGATGTCATTGAGTTGGTGCGCTTCATCAAACACCACGATCTCTGTGTTGGGTAGTAATTCGGCCACGCCCGATTCACGCACATTCAGATCGGCAAAAAAAAGATGGTGATTGACCACCACAATGTCGGCGGCCATGGCTGTAGCGCGGGCGCGGTTCACAAAACAGGGGCCCGCCTGGGGACAACTACTTCCCAGGCAGTTGTCACGTGTGGAAGTGACAAGTGGCTCCACGGGCGACAGGTCTGGCAGATCCAGCATTTCTGCCAAGTCTCCGTTCTGAGTGGCCATTCCCCATCGCTCAATACGCGCCAGCTCCAGTTGACTAGATTGCGACGCCGAAGCAGGGTGCTGGCGCGCAGACTCCAGACGGTTCAAGCACAGGTAGCTTGAACGCCCTTTAAGCACCGAGATACGGGCGTGCACACCCAGGGCCTCCTGCAAACGAGGAATATCTCGCAGCGCCAATTGGTCTTGCAATGCCTTCGTCGCTGTGGAAATGAGTGCGCGCTGCCCGCTGAGCAGTACCGGCACCAAATACGCATAAGTCTTGCCAACGCCGGTACCCGCTTCCACGACCAATTGCCCCCCAGCACCCAGGGACTTCGCTACCGCCTGTGCCATCTGCATTTGGCCCACACGCGGCGTGAAGTTCGGGTTAGTTCTAGCTAGCGCCCCCGCGGGTGCGAAAGCCTCCTCAACAGCTGCCACGAGTTGCATAGATCAGGCAGGCTCGTCGGGCTGCAACTTGCTCTGCAGACGCGTTATTTCGTCACGCATAGCCAGCCTCTTTTTCTTTAGTCGGCGAATCATCAACTCGTCAACCGGCATGTCCCGAGAAGCGATGTCGATCAGCGCATCCAGGTCGCCATGTTCCATGGTCAGCTCAATCAAGCGCCGTCGCGGGGAATGCAGGTTTGCGTCCAAGGGGAATTGCGCCTAAGTGTAAGTACTGAATAAAACGCTGGATTGCGATTGTGGGAGGCTCGATAATACGTGGCGATTCATCTTTTTCATTGGCTGAACTTCATACTCCACGATCATGGCAACTGGCTACCGACTCACTGCATCCACGGGCATTCACAAAGGTGACCGGGAGTACCAGCAGGATCAGATTGCCTTGATCAAGCATCCCCGGCTCAATGGTTGCATATTGGCCATCGTTGCGGACGGCATGGGCGGACGCAGTGGCGGACGCAAAGCCTCTGACCAGGTCATGATGACAGCCAAGCAGCTGTTTGAGCGCTATGACCCGGAAACGGATGATGCGCCTTCGACCCTGACGCAAATCGTGCAAGAGGCGCATATCGTCATCAAGCTAACCGCCATCTCCGCTGAAGAAGAACCCCACAGCACCCTAGCGGCGTTTTTGATCAATCCCGGTGGTGACTGCCATTGGGCGCACACGGGTGATTCGCGGATTTATCATTACCACGGCAATCGCTTTGTGAAGCGGACCATGGACCACTCCTATGTACAAGCTCTGGTCAACCGGGGTGAAATCACTGAAGAGCAGGCGGCGGTGCACCCCCAATCCAATATTCTGATGGGTTGCCTAGGTACCGAAAATGATCCGCCAGTTGATTTACATTTCATCCCCAAACTGCGCTCCGGCGACATACTGATGGCCTGCAGCGACGGCGTTTGGCATTACTTTAACAGTGCGGAGCTGGGCTCTGTGCTGTCGAGCTTGTCAGCCCGTGAAGCCAGCGAGTTTTTGATCGAAAAAGCGCGCTCACGCGGCCATGGAGGTGGTGACAACCTGTCGTTAGTTATAGTCAAACTAGAGCCCCTGGGCGGCCCATAAGCCCCCCAAAAACACTGCCAGCTATTTAGACGGGCTGGAGAGCGGATGGGTTTGGTCTACGCAGGCTTAGGCAGTATTGACTTTTTCACCTCAGCATCTTTTAAGCGTTTGGCAACTTCAGCCCGCTTAGCAATGGCATCGGCTTGCTTGCGTTGGTAGTCTTTCAGATGGGCGCTGCGCTCTGCCACGGACAGTGACGGGTCCCGGGCTGCGCTCGCCGGCTGACGTGGCATGGCTTGGGCGTTGGGTTGCTGAGCCAGCTTGGGCTGATTTGCCTGAGCCAAGGGTGCGCTGGCCAGGTTTGCCATCTTTTCGGCTTGCGCAGCCGCCTTATCGCGGTTGCGCTCTTTTTGCTCTCGTCCCCGCTCTTGTCTTTGCGCGTCGTTCAGCAAGGTCTCTTGGCGATTGAGTTTGCTCTCGATCGCCAAACGCTCGGCATGCACTTGGTCCAAGCAGCGGGTGACGGCGAATTTGCGCTCGCAATCTCTTGCCAATGTGTCCAAGCGCTGCGTCTGGTTGCGGCGGGTATCGTCGATAGAAGCCCGCTGCGCATCCGTATCTGACGCCACTGGTATCACATCTGCGTAAGCCACCGACATCGCCCACAGGCAGACAAGCAGCACCAAGCCCAGAAGTGGTTTTAAAGAAGGGCTTTTCACGTCAACCCCGTGTCCACAATGCGGCGTTCCAATGCCAGGAATTCCTTGGACTGCATCTCTTGTAAACGCGATACCGTGCGAGGAAACTCATGCGACATCGGACCCTCGGTGTACAGCTCAGCCGGCAGCACTTCGGCCGACATCACCAGCTTCACTCGGCGGTCATATAGAACGTCAATCAACCAAGTGAAGCGTCGTGCCTCTGAGGCCATCCGCACCGGCATCTGCGGCACACGGCTCAAAAAAACCGTGTGGAAGCGCGACGCTATCTCCAAATAATCATTTTGCGAACGCGGACCACCACATAGGGTTTTGAAGTCAAACCACACCAGTCCTCCGGCCTTGCGCAGCGCAAGGATCGTACGTGCCTCAATGTGCAAGATTGGATCCTCATCGTGCGACTCAGCCAGCGCATCGAAGGCGTTTTGCATAGACGCATCGGCCTTGGCATTGGCGGGTACGTGGTACAGGTCTACGGTCTCCAGCGTCAGACCACGGTAGTCGGTTCCGTTGTCGACATTGATGACTTCGAGCTTGTCGTTAAGCAACTTGATGGCGGGCAGAATACGGTCGCGGTGTAGTCCACCAGGGTAGAGGTCGTTGGGGCGAAAGTTGGAAGTGGTCACAAAGCCCACACCGTTTTCAAACAGTGCAGCCAACAACCGGTGCAAAATCATTGCGTCAGTGATGTCGGCCACATGAAACTCATCAAAGCAGATCAGCTTGTACCGCTCCGCCATGCGCTGCGCGAGTGCATCCAGTGGATTCACGGTGCCTTGCAAATCCGACAACTCGCGGTGCACTTCGCGCATGAATTCATGAAAATGCAGACGGGTCTTACGCTTCAACGGCACGGCATTGAAGAAACAATCCATCAAAAAGCTCTTGCCCCGCCCCACCCCGCCGTACATGTACACGCCACGCGGAATGTCCGGCCGGTTGATCAGCTTCTTGACAAAGTTGGATCGCTTCTCTTTGTATGCAGCCCACTGCGTGGCGCAGCGCTCTAAAGCGTCAACAGCCCGCAACTGTGCAGGGTCAGATTGATAGCCGCGGAGCTTTAGCTCCACATCGTAAGTTTCGCGAACGTTCATCGTTGGGCAGCAACAATCGCTATGATTTTTGTAGCTGTCCAGGCTTATTTTACCTGGGCCACAGCCACATTTGACTTAAAAACGCTCAGAAATTGAGCGTTCGCTTGTCTACAGCCAAAGCAGCTTCCTTGGTCGCTTCACTCAAGGACGGATGGGCGTGACAAATGCGTGCGATGTCCTCAGCACTGGCCTTGAACTCCATGGCCACTACGGCCTCGGCGATCAATTCTGACGCCTGCGGACCCACGATGTGCACACCCAAGATTTCGTCTGTCGTGGCATCGGCTAAGAACTTCACAAACCCGGTGGTGTCGCCCAGCGCGCGCGCGCGGCCGTTCGCCAGGAAGGGGAAACTGCCCGCCTTGTAGGCCACACCGTCCGCTTTGAGCTGCTGCTCGGTGCGACCCACCCAAGCAATCTCGGGGCTGGTGTAGATGACCCAAGGCACGGTATTGAAGTTGACATGCCCATGCTGACCGGCAATACGCTCAGCCACGGCAACGCCCTCTTCTTCCGCCTTGTGCGCCAGCATGGGGCCGCGCACCACGTCGCCCACCGCCCATCCCCCGGGAAGGTTGGTCTTACAGTCCGCATCCACCACGATGGCGCCGCGCTCGTCCAATTTAAGACCGATGGTCTCGGCCCCAAGGCCGATCGTATTTGGCACGCGTCCGATGGAGATGATCAGCTTGTCCACGTCCAGCGTCTGGGCCTCTCCCTTGGCGTTGGTGTAGGCCACAGACACGCCTTTTTTGGCATTCTTAATCTCGCCAACCTTCACGCCCAGCTCGATCTTCAGACCCTGCCTGGTAAAGGCCTTGAAGGCTTCCTTTGCGACCTGCTCGTCCACCGCGCCCAGAAAGACCGGCAGGCCTTCCAGGATGGTGACCTCAGCGCCAAGACGCTTCCACACGGAGCCCATTTCTAGGCCAATGACGCCGGAGCCGATCAGACCCAGCTTATTGGGCACAGCACCGATGTTCAAGGCACCGTCGTTTGACAACACATTGACTTCGTCAAACGGCGTGCCAGGCAAGGCGCGCGCGTTAGAGCCAGTGGCGATGATGATTTGTTTACCGGTCAGGGCTTCTTCGGTAGCGCCTGTCACCTTGATCTCGTAGCCACCCTCCGTGGCCTTGACGAACGAACCACGGCCGTGAAAGAACGCAATCTTGTTCTTCTTGAAGAGGTACAGGATGCCGTCGTTGTTCTGCTTTACCACGGTGTTCTTGCGGGCCAGCATCTTGGATACATCCATGCTCACGCCAGTGGCCGTGATGCCGTGCTCAGCAAAATGGTGGTTAGCGTGGTTGAAGTGCTCAGACGATTGCAACAATGCCTTGGATGGAATGCAACCCACGTTGGTGCAGGTACCGCCAGGCGCTGGACCACCTTTGTCGTTCTTCCACTCGTCGACACAGGCCACGTTGAAGCCCAACTGGGCCGCGCGGATAGCCGCAATGTACCCACCGGGGCCGCCGCCAATGACGACAACATCGAATTGCTTGCTCATAGAGTTTCCTTAAATGTCGAAGAGCAAACGAGCCGGGTCTTCCAACGCCTCTTTCATTGCCACCAGACCCAGCACGGCCTCGCGACCGTCGATGATGCGGTGGTCGTAGGACATCGCGAAGTAGTTCATCGGGCGTACTACCACCACACCGTTTTCCACCATAGCGCGATCTTTGGTCGCGTGCACGCCCAAGATGGCGCTTTGTGGTGGGTTGATGATGGGAGTGGACATCATGGAGCCGAAGGTGCCACCATTGGATATAGAGAAAGTACCGCCGGTCATTTCTTCCATACCCAGCTTACCGTCGCGGGCCTTGACGCCGTACTCAGCAATCTTCTTCTCGATATCGGCAAAGCTCATCTGGTCGGCATTGCGCAAAATGGGCACCACCAAACCACGGGGCGAGCCCACGGCGATACCTATATCAAAGTAGCCGTGGTAGACAATATCGGTGCCATCTACCGACGCGTTCAGCACCGGGAATTTCTTCAAGGCATGCACTGCAGCCTTTACGAAGAAGCTCATGAAGCCGAGCTTCACGCCGTGTTCTTTCTCAAAACGCTCTTGCATGCGCTTGCGCATTTCCATGACCGGAGCCATGTTGATTTCATTGAAGGTGGTAAGGATGGCGTTGGTCGACTGCGATTGCAACAAACGCTCGGCCACGCGTGCGCGCAGGCGGCTCATGGGCACGCGCTGCTCAGGGCGGTTGGCCAGCGCATCCGCAAAACCGGATGCCTTAACCGCGACTTGCGGCAAGGAAGTGGTTGGGGCCCCCGTAGATATTGCCGCAGGCGCTACAGATTTGATAGCAGAACCAGATGCCACTGCCGCAAGTACATCACCCTTCGTTACGCGACCGTCCTTACCAGAGCCTGCCACTGCGCTCACCGACAGGTTGTTGTCGGCTAGCAACTTGGCTGCGGCTGGCATTGCGACATCGCCTTTGGTACCACCTGCGGCAGCAGGCGCAACAGCCACAGGAGCTACCGCGACAGGCGCAGCGGAAGCAGCGGGCGCCGAAACTGCAGCACCAACTCTACCTTCAGTGTCGATACGGGCGATCAACTGCTCGGCTGCCACGGTGGCACCGTCTGGTTGAACAAGTTCGACCAAAACACCGGCGCTGGGTGCGGGCACTTCCATAACCACTTTGTCGGTTTCGACTTCGATCAGGATTTCATCGACGGCTATTTGGTCGCCTACTTTTTTCTTCCATTGCAGCAAAGTGGCTTCGGCCACGGATTCTGAAAGCTGTGGAACTTTGACTTCTACGATTGCCATATTGTTCTTTCCGTTGATTGGTTTGGTGTTTTAGGCTCAGCAATTACTTCGTTAGCACGAAGCCTTTGAGTTTGCCGAATGCACCCTCAACCAACGCCTTTTGTTGTTCTTGGTGCAGGTGGGAATAGCCCACTGCGGGGGATGCGGAGGCTGCGCGACCGGAGTAGCCCAGCTTCTGGCCTTCCAGCATGTTTTCGTGAATGTAGTGCTGCACGAAGAACCAGGCTCCCTGGTTCTGTGGCTCGTCCTGGCACCACACCACATCGGTCGCGTTGGGGTACTTTTTCAGCTCCGTTGCAAACGCTTTGTGCGGGAAAGGATACAACTGCTCGACACGAATAATCACCACGTCATCCAGGCCCTTTTCTTCTCGCTTTTTAACCAAGTCGTAGTAAACCTTACCCGAGCATGTAATCACGCGCTTGACTTTGTCACTTTTTAGCTCTTTACTCTCGGGAATCACGGTCTGGAACGCACCCTTGGTGAACTCTGACAGCGGAGAGGTTGCATCCTTGTTACGCAACAAACTCTTGGGCGTCATGATGATCAGAGGCTTGCGCAGATTACGCACCATCTGGCGGCGCAGCACGTGGAAGATCTGGCTAGCCGTGGTGGGCTGCACGATCTGCATATTGGTATCTGCCGCCAACTGCATGAACCGCTCCAGCCGCGCTGAACTGTGCTCTGGGCCTTGGCCTTCGTAACCGTGCGGCAGCATCAGCGTGATGCCATTCACACGGCCCCACTTCACTTCGCCCGACGCAATAAACTGATCAATCACCACTTGGGCGCCATTGGCAAAGTCACCGAACTGTGCTTCCCAAATCACCAGGGTGTTAGGGTCGTTCGACGCATAGCCGTATTCAAAACCCAGCACCGCCTCTTCGGACAGGATGGAGTCGATAACGACAAACGGAGCCTGCTTGTCAGCTACGTTTTGTAAAGGCACATAGGTACCTGCGTCCCACTTCTCACGGGCTTGGTCATGTATGACGGCGTGGCGGTGGGTAAATGTGCCACGACCGGAGTCTTCGCCCGACAAACGCACTGGGAAGCCGCTGGCCACCAGGGAGGCAAACGCCATGTGTTCGCCCATACCCCAGTCCACATTGACTTCACCCCTGCCCATGGCCGCGCGGTCGTCGTAAACCTTCTTGACCAATTGGTGCGGCGTCACGCTGGCCGGAATCGTGGTCAGCTTGGTCGACAGGCGCTTCCACTCTGTCAATGGAATGGCGGTGTCGCCAGCGTCAGTCCACTTCTTACCCAAGAACGGAGACCAATCCACCGCGTATTTGCTCTTGAAATTGGTGAGTACCGGGTCAACCGTATGCTTACCCGCATCCATGGCAGCACGGTAGGCTTTCACCATCTCATCACCCAAATCGGCACCCAAACCTTGCGTTGCCAACTTGTCGGCATACAGCTTGCGGGTACCGGGGTGCGCACTGATTTTTTTGTACATCAGCGGCTGAGTCAAACTTGGGGTGTCTTGCTCGTTGTGGCCCAGCTTACGGAAACAGGTAATATCGACCACCACATCTTGGCCGAATTCCATACGGAACTCCAAGGCCAATTGGGTGGCAAACACCACCGCTTCAGGGTCATCGCCATTCACGTGCAAAACGGGCGATTCCACCATCTTCACGATGTCCGTACAGAATGCGCTGGAGCGCATGTCGCGGGGGTCTGAGGTAGTGAAACCAATCTGGTTGTTAATGATGATGTGCACCGTGCCGCCGGTGGTGTAACCACGGGTCTGGGCCAGTGCCAGTGTTTCCTGATTCACACCTTGGCCGCCAAACGCAGCGTCACCGTGCACCAGTACAGGCAACACTTGCGCGCCTGTCGGATCGTCCCGACGGTCCATGCGGGCGCGCACCGAACCTTCCACCACCGGGTTTACGATTTCAAGGTGCGATGGATTAAACGCCAACGACAAGTGAACGGGGCCACCCAATGTGGACACGTCCGACGAAAACCCTTGGTGGTACTTCACGTCACCAGAGGTCAACTCTTCCGGGGCAGTGTGATCAAACTCGGCAAATAAATCAGCAGGCATCTTGCCCAACGTATTGACCAACACATTAAGGCGACCGCGATGGGCCATGCCAATCACGATCTCTTGCACACCCTTGGCACCAGCTTGCTGGATTAGCTCGTCCATCGCGGCAATAAAACTCTCGCCGCCTTCGAGTGAAAAGCGCTTTTGACCGACGTATTTGGTGTGCAGAAAACGCTCAAGTCCCTCAGCAGCAGTCAGCCGATCAAGAATGTGCTTCTTCTTCTCGGAAGTAAAGTTCGGCTTGCTGCGAACCGCTTCAAGCTTCTGTTGCCACCAGCGCTTTTGGTTCTGGTCAGTGGTGTACATGAACTCTACGCCAATCGTGCCGCAGTAGGTTTCGCGCAGCGCATTCATAAGCTCACGCAAACTCATCGATTCTTTGCCGAAGAACGTATTGCTGGTGTTGAAGACGGTCTCCTGGTCAGCGTCATTGAAACCGTAAAAGGACAGATCCAGCTCGGGGATTTTGTCGCGCTCGGTGCGCTTTAATGGATCGAGGTCAGCCCAGCGGGCGCCAACGTTGCGGTATGCCGCAATTAGCTGCTGTACGGCTGTACGCTTACGGCCCATTTCTGAATCGGCACCGGTGGCCATAACGACGCGGTTAACGCCCTGCTTGGCCCGTTCGGCAAACGCATTGATAACTGGAAGGTGGGCAACGTCTTTGGAAGAACTACCGTCAACAGCCGGAACGTGTTGCAGCGCATCAAAGTAATCCCGCCAAGAATCCAGCACGCTGCCGGGGTTGGCAAGGTAGTTCTCGTACATCTCTTCGACATAGGGAGCGTTGCCACCAAACAAGTAGGTATTGTTTTGATAAGTTTGGTAAACCGATGAAGTCGGTGCACCCGGGATTGCCCCATGGGACGTTGATTCACTCATATTCCGCTGACCTCCGTTTCCCTGCAGGAAACATTAGCTGGTTAAAGCTGTTTAAATTAACCTTCCGCGACACGGCTGAACCGATATGCGGATGCGACTGTGGCATGGGAAGGGCCTAGTTACTGCACACATTGTGCCACTGAAACGATGGCAGTGAAACTATGCTGTAGCTGCTGAGGTGCGACCCAAAACAAAAACGGCTTGCAACATTTCTGCCGCAAGCCGCGTTTATTTGATTATTAATGGTCGGTGTGAAAGGATTCGAACCTTCGACCCCTTGCACCCCATGCAAGTGCGCTACCAGGCTGCGCCACACACCGAACAAGCCCTAAATTATAGCCTGATAAATGGAGGTAGGGGCGTCAGGCTGAGGTCAGCAGCTCACGAATCTCAAACAACTCCTCCCGGAGATGTGCCATCTCTACCGTACTCGCGTCCATAGAAGAGTCGGACAACTGGCTGTCTTCAAAGTCTTCCATGTCAACATCGTTGACTTCCAGAACCTCAACGCCATCAAGCATCACTTCGCCATTGCGCTTTTTATCACGCTCATTTTGCAGGATCTCCTGCATCTTGTTGCGAGCACCGCTGATGGTAAAGCCTTGGTCGTACAACAAATCGCGGATTCGTCGGATCATCAGTACTTCATGGTGCTGGTAATAGCGACGGTTACCACGACGCTTCATAGGCCGCAACTGCGTGAATTCCTGCTCCCAATACCGTAGCACATGCGGTTTTACGCCGCACAAATCCCCCACCTCACCTATGGTGAAATAGCGTTTAGCGGGGATGGGAGGGAGAGTTTTCTCCATTGAAATCAATGCTGTAGGACGCAAAGCGTAGAGGTTACTCTAACTTTGCCCTGCGTGCCAAGACCAATTGCATGCGCCGCAACAAATCTGTTGCAGACACGCTCAGGCGCTGGCAGGCTTCTTACCGTCGTCTTGGATTTGTTCTTTGAGCTTATGGCTGGCGTGAAAGGTCACCACACGGCGCGCTTGGATCGGAATAGCCTCCCCAGTACGCGGATTGCGGCCCGGTCGCGGAGCCTTGGTTCGGATCTGGAAGTTGCCAAAACCTGAGATCTTCACGTCCGTACCGTCCACCAGGCTGGCCGCGATCAGGTCAAAGAACGCGTCGATCATGTCCTTGGACTCGCGCTTGTTGAGCCCGATTTGCTCGAACAGCATGTCGGCCAACTGGGCTTTGGTCAGCGCCGGCGTTTCCAGGCTTTCAACAGAAAAATCCATGGTGGCAAGAACCTTCTCTGTAGGATGGGTCAGGTCAAACGCGCTGGCGGGCAGCAACCGCCGCCGCCAGTTGGTCCACCACGGCTTTCACCGCAGTTTCGATTTGCTCCTCGGTCAAGGTCGCTTCGTCGCTGTTGAGCGTCAGGCGCAAGGCCAGGCTGCGGTCAGTTGCACCGTCCGCTGCCACCACATCCTTAGTCGGCTTGGGACGGTAGACATCGAACAGGTGCGCATCACGCAGCAGGCCGAATGTCGGTGCTGCCCAAACTGCGGCCATCAGCGCAGTGTGGGTCACGCTGTCGCCCACCACAACGGCGATGTCGCGTTGCACGGCCTGGAACTTGGCCACCGACTTGAATTCGGGCACTGGGCGGGCTAACACGGCATCTAGTGCCAGCTCAAACACCACGGGCGCTGTCGCCAGCTCGTAGGACTGGCGCCACTTGGGGTGCAACTCACCCACATGGCCAATCACCTTGCAGCCTAGCACCACCTGCGCGCAGCGGCCAGGGTGCATGGCAGGATGGGAACCCGGCGCAAACTCGGCTTTCAGCGGCGCCAGCAAGGCTTCGACATCGCCCTTAGCGTCGAAGAAGTCCACACCCTGCTCATTGCGGCCCCACTGCAGCGCATCTGCACTGCCGCTTACCAAGCCGGCGATGCGCATGGGTTGGTCAAAGCCTTCCACCGTCGCGTCGGTACTTTTGACGGAAGCATCGCGCAGAAACACGCGGCCTAGCTCAAACACACGCACGCGCGGTGACTTGCGAGCGGCATTGAAGCGCAACACCTGCAATAGTGAACCGATCAGCGATGAGCGCATCACGCTCATTTGACTGGCTATTGGGTTTAACAGCTTGATGGGCTTGGAGTTGCCGGCCAATTCATACTCCCAGCGCTCTTCCACAAAGCTGAAATTAATGGTTTCCTGGTAACCCAGAGCAGCCAGCGCGCGACGCACGGCAAACGGGCTACGCTGCGCTTCCGCACGGATCTTGGCCGTGATGGGTGCCAACGGTGGCGTGTGCGGTAGGTTGTTATAGCCCACCATACGCGCCACTTCTTCTATCAGGTCTTCTTCGATCAGCAGGTCGAAGCGGTAGGACGGGGGCGTGACGGTGACCGTACCTTCGCCCTCGGTCACCGTCAAGCCGAGACGTTTCAAGGAGTCTGCGCACTGCGCCTGGGTCAGCGGCATGCCGATGACCTTGACAGCACGCGCCACGCGCAAAGTGACCGGTGCTGGTGCGGGCACATTGACTATTTGGTCATCCACGGGTCCGCAGGTGGTGGCTGGAGTTCCGCAGATATCGATGATTAGTTGCGTGATGCGCTCGATGTGCTCCACGGTCAAAGCGGGGTCCACACCGCGCTCAAAACGGTGTCCCGCATCAGTGGAGAAGTTGAAGCGGCGCGAACGTCCAGCGATCGACTTGGGCCACCAGAAGGCGGCTTCCACATAAATGTGCTGGGTGTTGTCGGACACGGCGGTGGCGTCACCGCCCATGATTCCGGCGAGAGACTCCACTTGGGAATCGTCGGCAATCACGCCAACCTTTTCGTCCACCGTGACTGTATTGCCGCTGAGCAACTTGAGCTGTTCGCCCGCTCCATTCACGATACGGCCCCAGCGCACGTCCAAACCACCATGGATCTTGTCCAGATCGAAAATGTGCGACGGGCGGCCCAGCTCGAACATCACGTAGTTAGAAATGTCGACTAGCGGGGTAACGCTGCGCTGGCCACAACGGGCCAGGCGGTCCACCATCCATTGGGGGGTCCTGGCTTTGGTGTTGACGTTGCGCACCACGCGGCCAGAGAAGCGGCCACACAGATCAGGGGCGCTGATCTTCACGACCACCTTGTCTTGATTCGTCAAAGTCACGGGAATAATAGGTGCGGTGACTAGCGGCGCGCCGGTCAGCGCAGCCACTTCACGCGCCACGCCATAAATGCTCAGGCAATGCGCCAGGTTGGGCGTGAGCTTCAGGGTGAACAGTGTGTCATCCAGATCCAGGTACTGGCGAATGTCGAGCCCCAATGGGGCATCTAATGGCAGCTCCAGCAGGCCGCCATGGTCTTCGGACAGCTTGAGCTCGTGCGCCGAGCACAGCATGCCCTCGCTTTCCACGCCACGCAGTTTGCCGACCTTGATCAGGAAAGGCTTGCCGTCCTCACCGGGCGGCATCTCGGCGCCGACCAACGCGCAAGGAACGCGGATGCCAACGCGGGCATTCGGCGCGCCGCAAACGATATTTAACAACTCGGACTGGCCCACATCCACCTTGCAGACGCGCAGGCGGTCGGCATTGGGGTGCTGCTCGGCTTCCTTGATCTCGCCGACCACGATCTTGGTGAACGGTGGCGCGACGGGCTTGAGCTCTTCGACCTCGAGCCCTGCCATGGTGAGCGTCTCCGCCAGCTCGGCGGTGGAGATGGAGGGGTTGCAGAAGGTACGCAGCCAGGATTCAGAAAATTGCATGGTCAGTCAGGTGAGGTTTTTGGCGGTGGACGATGGCGAAGGCTTGTCGGTTTACTGGAACTGGGACAAGAAACGGATGTCACCATCAAAGAACAGTCGCAGGTCGTTCACGCCGTAGCGCAGCATGGTCAGTCGATCGGGCCCCATGCCAAAGGCAAAGCCGATGTATTTTTCAGGGTCCAGGCCCATGTTGCGGATCACGTTGGGGTGAACCTGTCCAGAGCCAGCCACCTCCAACCAGCGGCCAGCCAAAGGGCCGGTCTGGAACTGAATGTCAATCTCGGCGCTCGGCTCGGTGAACGGGAAAAAGCTGGGGCGAAAACGTAG
Organism: Burkholderiales bacterium; assembly: GCA_025363275.1. Taxonomy (GTDB): domain Bacteria; phylum Pseudomonadota; class Gammaproteobacteria; order Burkholderiales; family Burkholderiaceae_C; genus Allorhodoferax. The sequence goes on from JANYEE010000263.1 coordinate 37,285, forward strand.
CACTAGATCGTCCGACTCGAAAAAGGTACGGCAGAAATCGGTGAAAACGAACTTCAAGTCCTTGAAGCTCACGTTCTCGCCCACCCACAGACCTTCGCATTGGTGGAACATGGGCGAGTGCGTGGCATCGCTGTCGACCCGGTAGGTACGGCCCGGTGCAATGACTCGGATTTCGGGCATATTACCGGAGAACAGACCGTCAGCGGCAGCACCTGCCGCAACGCGATGTGTTTTAACATGCTGCACTGCGTAGCGGATCTGCATGGGGCTGGTGTGGGTGCGCAACAGGTTGGGAGCAGTTTCCGATCCACCCTCCACATAAAAGGTGTCGTGCATCGAGCGCGCGGGGTGATCTTCAGGGGTGTTAAGCGCCGTGAAGTTGAACCAATCGGATTCGATTTCTGGGCCCTCGGCCACTTCAAAACCCATGGAGCCGAAGATGGCCTCGATGCGCTCCAGCGTCAACGACACAGGGTGCAAACCGCCCTGCCCGCGTAGACGCCCCGGGAGCGTCACATCCAGCGCTTCAGACTGAAGCTGCATTTGCAGCTCGGCATCGGCCAAGGCCTGACGACGTTCGGTCAGAGCTGCTTCAATCGCTTGTTTGGCCAAGTTGATCGCGGCACCGGTTGACTTCTTCTCTTCCACACTGAGCGCAGCCATGCCCTTCATCAGCTCGGTCATGCGGCCGGACTTTCCCAAAAACAAGGCTTTGGCATTTTCCAGATCGGCAGGCGTCACGGCCTGCGCGAAGGCGGCTTTGGCGGTATCAACGATGGCATTCAGATCAGTCATGGGGTCAGATCGGTAGAAAACTAATGAAAAAGGGCTAGTGCTCTCTCAAGCTCTAGCCCCTGTTTCTGGTGCGCGAAGCGCTATTAAAAAATGGCGCTTTGCCGGGAATCAAGCAGCCAGCTTGGCCTTGACTTGCTCCACGATGCCAGCAAAAGCCGCCATGTCATGAATCGCGATATCGCTGAGTACCTTACGGTCGATCTCGATATTGGCTTTCTTCAGACCGTTGGCAAACTGACTGTATGTCATGCCGCACTGACGTGCTGCAGCATTAATACGGGCAATCCACAACTGACGGAAGACACGTTTCTTGGTACGGCGGTCACGGTAGGCATATTGCCCAGCCTTCATTACCGCTTCTTTAGCGACGCGGAAGACATTACCGCGGCGGCCGCGAAAACCTTTAGCAAGGGCGAGAACTTTTTTGTGGCGGGCGCGAGCCGTTACACCACGTTTGACGCGAGGCATTGAATTACTCCTTGTTCGTCGTTAATTAAATACCCTGGCCTGGAAGCATCTGCGCCATATGACCCATATTGGTCGAATGGACAGCAGTTGAACCGCGCAAGTGGCGTTTATTTTTGGTGGTCTTCTTGGTCAAGATGTGACGTTTGAAGGCTTGACCGCGTTTAACGGTTCCACCTGGACGGACGCGGAAGCGTTTCTTCGCTGCGCTCTTGGTCTTCATTTTGGGCATTTAAATGCTCCTTTTTCCTTGTGCTCGTGAGGCGTCTGGAAAACCCTTCCAGCCTTGTTGGCCCCGAGCCACTTAGTGAACAGGCCTTGAGAGCCGTTCCTTTTCAAATGATGCCTTGCGACACTTCATTTGCGCAGCGGGTGTAAGCCCACCGCTTTCAGGTGGCACATCTTGCGATAGCCACAAAAATCCTTACGCTGCAATCTCTGGTGCTACTGGTTTAGTAGCGCCGCCCCCGGGCTTCTTTTTTCCCGGCGCAATCATCATGACCATCTGGCGGCCTTCCAGCTTGGGAAACTGCTCAACGACAATCAAATCAGCCAAATCATCACGCATGCGGTTAAGCAGAGCCATGCCAATTTCTTGGTGAGTGATCTCCCGCCCCCTAAAGCGCAGAGTAATCTTGCACTTGTCACCGTCTGCCAAAAACCGCTTGATGTTGCGCAGCTTGATGTTGTAGTCGCCATCATCGGTTCCTGGACGGAACTTGACTTCCTTTATCTCGATAACCGTCTGCTTGGATTTCGCGTCTGCAGCCTTTTTCTGCTCTTGGTATTTGAACTTGCCGTAGTCCATCAACCGGCACACAGGCGGGTTAGCGGTAGCAGCAATTTCAACCAGATCAACATCCAGCTCACCCGCCATACGCAGGGCTTCCATCAGGCTGACGACACCTAGCGGCTCATTCTCCGGGCCCGATAAACGGACCTCTGGAGCCATGATTTCCCGGTTTAGGCGGTGTTTACGTTCTTCGCGCTGACGGCGGTCACGAAATTCAGTAGCGATGACTCAATCCTTCACAATATCTGCTACAAAAACTGTAGCTGTTGCGGCACAGCACACGCGGGCAAACGTTTCAATTGGCTCACCGAAGTGATAGCCTCATTGAACGGATTTGCTTACAATGTCACCCAGGATTTTCTGCACAAAGGCATCCAGGGGCATCACTCCAAGGTCTTGACCACCCCGGGCGCGCACTGCGACGGTTCCTGCTGCCATCTCTTTGTCACCAACAACAATCAAATAAGGCAGCTTTCGCATCGAATGCTCTCTTATTTTATACGTAATTTTCTCATTGCGCAGGTCTAAATTGACCCTAAGCCCTTGATTTTGCAGCGTTTTAGCCACGGAACGCACGTAATCTGCCTGCGCGTCAGTGATGTTCAGGACTGCCACCTGGACCGGAGCAAGCCAGGCTGGCAGAGCGCCTGCACTCTCTTCAATCAAGATTCCAATAAACCGCTCCAAGCTACCAACGATGGCACGGTGCAGCATCACAGGACGGTGACGCGCTCCGTCTTCGCCGACGTACTCAGCATCCAGACGCTCCGGCATTGAGAAATCCACTTGCATCGTGCCGCACTGCCATTGACGGCCAATTGCGTCTTTGAGCGTGTATTCAATCTTGGGACCATAAAACGCGCCGTCACCCGGCGAAATTTCATACTCGCAGCCAGAAGCTTTAAGACTTTCAATCAGCGCGGCCTCTGCCTTATCCCAGCTTTCGTCCGAACCAATGCGCTTTTCGGGCCGCGTTGCAATCTTGTAGATGATATTTTTGAAGCCGAAATCGGTGTAAACCTTTTGCAGCAAAGCCGTGTAATCCACGCATTCCTTCAGGACTTGGTCTTCGGTACAGAAAATATGACCATCATCCTGGGTGAATCCACGTACGCGCATGATGCCGTGCAAGCCTCCTGAGGGCTCATTGCGGTGGCAGTTTCCAAACTCCCCGTATCGCAGTGGCAAATCGCGGTAGCTCTTGATGCCTTGCTTGAAAATCAAGATGTGGCCAGGACAATTCATCGGCTTGAGCGCGTACTCTCGCTTTTCCGATTCCGTGATGAACATGTTTTCGCGGTACTTGTCCCAGTGGCCCGTTTTCTCCCACAGACTCTTGTCGATGATCTGCGGGCCTTTGACTTCCTGGTAGCCGTTGTCCTGATAAACCTTACGCATGTACTGCTCTACGCCCTGCCACAAGGTCCAACCCTTGGGATGCCAGAACACCAAACCTGGCGCATGCTCGTCTATGTGAAACAGATCGAGCTCACGGCCCAACTTGCGGTGGTCGCGCTTTTCGGCCTCTTCCAGCATGGTCAAATGCTGCTGCAACTCATCCTTGGTCGCCCAGGCTGTGCCATAAATACGCTGCAGCATTTCATTTTTGTGGTCACCACGCCAGTAGGCACCGGCTAGCTTCATCAGCTTGAAATGCTTGAGCTTTCCAGTGCTGGGCACGTGCGGGCCGCGGCACAAATCTTCGAACTTGCCTTCGCGGTACAGAGATACGTCCTGGTCAGCCGGAATGCTCTCGATGATCTCGGCCTTGTAGTGCTCACCGAGACTCTTGAAATAAGCCACGGCTTCGTCGCGCGGTAGTACGCGGCGCGACACGGGCTCATCCAAAGACGCCAATTGCGTCATCTTCTTTTCAATGGCGGCCAGATCTTCGGGCGTAAACGGGCGCTTGTAGGAAAAGTCATAGAAGAAGCCATGCTCGATGACCGGACCAATCGTGACCTGCGCATCGGAGAATAGTTCCTTGACCGCATACGCCAGCAAGTGGGCTGTAGAGTGGCGAATGACTTCCAAACCATCCGTGTCCTTCGCGGTAATGATGGACAGTGCGCTGTCCGCCTGCATTTGAAAGCTGGTGTCGACGACCGTACCGTCCACTTTGCCAGCCAAAGCGGCTTTGGCCAGTCCTGCACCAATGGATGCAGCGACTTCGGCCACTGTCACGGGGCCGGGAAATTCGCGTTTTGAACCGTCGGGAAGCGTAATGTTGATCATGGTGTGGTCTGAGAAGAGGTTGGCAGAAAAGCAAAAATCGCGCAAAAAAAAACGCGGTTTAGTCCGCGCTTTACTATGAATTTCGTAGCTGGCTGCGCACAAGGCGCGCGGACTTGCGGCCTATTCGCCTAACAATATCGACGCAGTGGTTCGCGGTGTCATAACCAGATTGCCTTTCTCGCTCTTGTACAAAATGGATGGTGTGATTTTAACCCACAGTTATCCAGCTAAATGCCAGCGACCCAAGACGTCGTAGATGCCCGGCCCATATGACTGCCGATCAGCAGAACTCCCTCGCGTGCCAGCGCAGGGGCTCCATCGCACGCTCCGTGCACACAAGGTGCCACTGACCACCGCAATCGCAACGGTACTTTCTGGCGCGGGAAAGGCGGAGAAAAGCAGCGAAAGCTGTTAGCTGTTTTTTACTCTCGTCAAAGTAAAAGGCCAGCCTCCTTGCGGAGGCTGGCCTTCGGTTATCTAAGCAATCGGTTTAGTGGAACTGCTCTTCTTCCGTAGAACCCGTCAAAGCCTTCACAGACGACGTGCCGCCCTGGATCACGGTGGTCACGTCGTCGAAGTAACCCACACCGACTTCCTGCTGGTGGGACACAAAGGTGTAACCCTTGTCGCGGGCGGCGAATTCTGGCTCCTGCACCATCTCGGTGTAATGCTTCATGCCTTCGCCCTGAGCGTATGCATGGGCAAACTGGAAGGTGTTGAACCAGTTGATATGGATACCGGCCAAGGTGATGAACTGGTACTTGTAACCCAAGGCCGACAGGTCTTCCTGGAAAGAGGCGATCTGCGAGTCGTTGAGGTTTTTCTTCCAGTTGAAGGATGGCGAGCAGTTGTAGGACAGCAACTTGCCTGGGCTGGCGGCGTGCACCGCTTGCGCAAATTCACGGGCAAAGCCAATGTCTGGCACACCGGTTTCGCACCACACCAAATCGGCATAAGGAGCGTAAGCCACGCCGCGGCTGATGGATTGTTCCAGGCCATTTTTGACGCGGTAGAAGCCTTCTTGCGTACGCTCGCCGGTGATGAACGGCGTGTCGTTGGCGTCGTAATCGCTGGTGATCAGGTTGGCTGCTTCCGCATCGGTGCGGGCCAGGATGATGGTGGACACGCCCATGGTGTCTGCAGCCAGACGTGCAGAAATCAACTTCTCGATCGCTTCGCGGGTAGGCACCAACACTTTGCCGCCCATGTGGCCGCACTTCTTCACGGCAGCCAGTTGGTCTTCGAAGTGAACGCCTGCGGCACCCGACGTAATCATGTTCTTCATCAGTTCGAACGCGTTCAACACGCCGCCGAAACCAGCTTCAGCATCCGCCACGATGGGCAAGAAGTAATCGATAAATTCCTTGTCGCCTGGATTGACACCGCGGCCCCACTGGATTTCGTCCGCGCGCTTGAAGGTGTTGTTGATACGGCGCACCATAGTGGGCACCGAGTCGTAGGCGTACAGCGACTGGTCGGGGTACATGGTCTCGGAGGTGTTGCCGTCGGCAGCGACTTGCCAACCCGACAGGTACACAGCCTCTAAACCGGCCTTGGCTTGCTGCATGGCTTGGCCTGCAGAGATAGCGCCGAAAGCGTTCACGTAGCCCTTTTTGGCACCACCGTTGACTTTTTCCCAGAGCTTTTCTGCGCCGTTCTTGGCGAAGGTGCACTCAGGCTGAACGCTGCCGCGCAGGCGAACAACATCTGCAGCCGAGTAGCCACGCTTCACGCCATTCCAGCGGGGGTTGGTAGCCCAGTCTTTTTCGAGGGCGGCGATTTGCTGTTCACGGGTCAGTTGGGTCATGAATTCACTCCTTAGTTGATGAGGGGTCGATCAGTGGGTTAGCCGGTCAACGGCTTTGCGAGCCGATGGTGAATTCTAGTCTTATATAAGACACATATTTTGTCTTGTGTCTTATATAAGACTAAATATTTTTTATATACAAATCAACACTTTAGCAACTTAATTTCACTATATGAAGTCAATTTGCTGCAATGCAGAATAGTAGCTCGGTAGTAATGCAAGGTCAATTCCACAATATGAAAGACGTAAATGCATCGTAAAAAAAGCCAGTGACTTGGGGTCACTGGCTTTTAGCGTCGGGCTCTGCAGGGCGCTAGAAGGCGTCTGCGTAATGCTCCAGCTCCCAAGCGCTGACCTGCAAACTATAGGCGTCCCACTCGGCGCGCTTGAGGCGAATGAATTCCGCACAGAAAGCCGGGCCCAAGGCCGACACCAAATAGGTATTGGCTTCCAGCGCATCGATGGCTTCGTTCAAATCGCGCGGCAGGCGCTCGGGCATGGGCAAACCCCGGGCGCGGCGTTCGTACAAGTCTTCGTTGCAGGGCGCTGGTGGATTCAGTGCGCGCTCAATGCCGTCCAGTCCGGCGGCCAGCGTGGCAGCAATGGCCGCATACACATTGCAAGAAGGATCAGGCAAACGCCATTCCAGCCGGCCCGCCACGGTGCGGACCACGCAGGTGCGGTTGTTGTCGCCATAGGCTTTCCACACCGGGGACCAGGTGGTGCCTGAGGCGCTGGCGCTGCTGGCCAGGCGCTTGTAGCTGTTCACAGTAGGGGCACACAGAGCGCTCACGGCATCCGCGTGGTGCAGCAAGCCGACGGCAAACTGGTGGCCGATCTCACTCAGTCCCAAAGCACCTTGCTCATCCGTAAACACAGGCACGCCGTTCGCATCAGTGATGCTCAAGTGAAAGTGCAAGCCGCTACCCGGCGCGTGGGCCAGGGGCTTGGGCATGCAGCTAAACGTCATGCCATGGCGCTCGGCCACGGCGTGGGCCGCCAGCTTGAACAGCATGTAGCGGTCTGCCGCAGCCAAGGTATGGTCAAACTTGTAATTGACTTCGTACTGGCCGCGCGCGTCTTCGTGGTCGATCTGCTGCAGCTCAAAACCCAAGGCGCTCAGCGTGCTTCGCATGTCGTCCAGGTAGGCGGCATTGCGGTGGATGGCTTTCAAGTCATACGAGGGTTTGGCTAAACGATCCTCGGCATCAGCCACGTCCCACTGCCCCTGCGCATTGCGCTTGAGCAAAAAGTACTCGGGCTCGATGCCGACCCACAGTTTCCAGCCGCGGGCGTCCAGGCGCTCAATCTGGTGCTTGAGCAGTTGGCGCGAGCAGGTGTCCAGCGGCTCGCCGCCCGCAAAGCCGTCGCACACGGCGTGGGCTACACCCGGCATAAAGGGCAAAGCGCGCAGCGAATCCAACTGCACGCGGCCGTAGTACTCGCTGCGCGCGCCATAGCGCGGCAGGCCCGTGCCCCAAATGCTGGGGCCGGCAAAGCCTGCGCCCTGCTCCACCCACTCTCGTAAGTTGTCCACCGGTACCAGTTTGCCCTTGGCCACACCGTGCACATCACAAAACTGGGTGAGGATGGAGTGGACTCCCTGGCTTTTGAGCTCTGAGACGGCTGTTTCGATGCTTTTCATAGTCAAATCGGCTTGTGGCCCTAGTGAAATATGCCTGAGTAGCTATTATTTTTATAGCGAAGCCAGGCAATGAATAGAAACTCAGGCCAGCACGGCATCAAGAATTGTCAGGGCTTCTTCAAACACTTCGTTCTGAATCGTCAGCGGGAACAAGAAACGAATGACGTTGCCATACACGCCGCAGGTCAACAGCAGCAGGCCTTTTTTGAGCGCGGCTTGCTGGATCTGCTTGGCCAGGTCGGCATCGGGCGCACCGGTTGCAGGATTTACAAAATCGCAGGCCACCATCGCGCCCAAGCCACGCACATCGCCCATCTTGGGGTTCTTGGCAGCGGCCGCCTTCAAACGGCCCAGCAGCTTTTCGCCCAGCACATTGGCGCGGTCGGCCAGCTTTTCTTCGGCCATCACATCCAGCACCGCGTGCGCTGCGGCTACGGCCAGTGGGTTGCCGGCGTAGGTGCCGCCCAAGCCGCCGGGGTTGGGCGCATCCATCACGTCTGCACGGCCCACCACCGCTGACAGCGTCGTGCCGCCCGCCATGCTCTTGGCCAGGGTCATGATGTCGGGCGTCACACCGTAGTGTTCCATGGCAAACATCTTGCCGGTGCGGGCAAATCCGGTCTGCACTTCATCCGCAATCAGCAAGATGCCATGGTCATCGCAGAGCTTGCGCAGCCACTGCACCGCTTCCTTCTGGATCGGGTTGAAACCGCCCTCGCCTTGCACGGGCTCAAAAATGATGGCGGCCACGCGGCTGGGCTCGATGTCGCACTTGAAGAGTTGCTCGATAGCGTGCTTGGTTTCATCCAGACTGGCACAGTGGCAAGGGAAAGGCGCGTGGTAAATCTCGGGGGCAAAGGGACCAAAGCCGGCTTTGTAGGGTTGCACCTTGCCGGTCAGCGCCACCGCAAACAGGCTGCGGCCATGGAAGGCGCCACCAAACGCAATCACGCCGCTGCGCTTGGTGTACGAGCGGGCGATCTTGATGGCGTTCTCCACGGCCTCTGCCCCGGTCGAAAAGAAAGCGGTCTTAGCCGGACCGCTGATGGGCACGATAGCATTGATACGTTCCGCCAATGACACGTATTCGGCATAGGGCACCACCTGGTAGCAGGTATGGGTGAAGCGCTGCAACTGCGCCGCAATGGCGGCCTGCACCTTGGGGTGCACGTGGCCGGTGTTGAGCACGGCAATGCCACCCGCAAAGTCGATGAAGCGACGGCCTTCAACATCCCAAAACTCGGAGTTCTTGGCGTGGCTGATGTAGAAATCGCCAAACACCGCGACACCGCGGGGGGTAGCCGCCTGGCGGCGCGCATGCCATTCTGCATTGGTGCCAGCAGAGGTGCTTGCGGCCAGCGCGGTGGGTTTCAAAATTGCGTTCATGAGGTGTCTCCTTCAGGTCGAGAAAGGTTTAGTTATCGTTAGAAAAAAATGCTTTGCAATGTTCAAACCGGGGAATCGATACGAATCCAGGTGGTCTTGGTCTCGGTGTACTTGTCAAAGGCGTGCAGGGATTTGTCGCGCCCCACTCCGCTTTGCTTGAAACCACCAAAAGGCACGGTGATGTCGTCTTCGTCGTACTGGTTGACATGCACGGTGCCCGCACGCAGCGCGCGTGCCACGCCGTGCGCCTTGTTAAGGTCGCTAGTCCAAACACCAGCCTGCAGGCCGTAAACGCTCGCGTTGGCCTGGCGCACCACGTCAACTGTGTCGGTAAACGACAGCACGGAGAGCACCGGGCCAAATATTTCTTCGCGGGCAATCGTCATATTGTTGGTCACACCGTCAAAGATGGTGGGCTGCACATAACAACCACCGGTCTCTGACAAAGTTTGTTCGCCACCGGCGATCAGCTTGGCCCCTTCGGCCTTGCCGCTCTCGATGTAGCGCAACACCGTGTTCATCTGGGTTTGGTCCACCAAGGCACCCATGATGGTGTCGGGCAAGGTGGGGTTGGCGGGTGCGTACGCGGGAACCAACTTCAGGGCTTTTTCCAAAAAGCGCTCTTTGATGCTGGCTTCCACAAACAAGCGCGAGGGCGCATTGCAGCTCTCGCCCTGATTGAAGAAAATACTGCCCACTGCCGCCTCCACAGCCCTGTCTAAATCCGGGCAATCTGCGAACACGATGTTCGGCGACTTGCCGCCCAGCTCGGTCCAGGCGCGTTTCAAATTACTTTGTCCCGCCATCACATGGATTTGCTTACCCACGCGGGTGGAGCCTGTGAACGCGATGCAATCTACATCCATGTGCAGTGCCAACGGTGAACCCGCTTCGGGCCCAAAGCCCGTAACCACGTTGAAAACGCCAGCAGGAATGCCCGCCTCCAGGGCTAAATCAGCCATGCGCAAGGCGGTCAGCGGCGATTTTTCGCTAGGTTTCAACACTACGGAGTTGCCTGCGGCCAGTGCCGGCGCAATCTTCCAAGAAGCCATGATCATTGGGTAGTTCCATGGCACGATCACGCCCACCACGCCCACCGGCACACGGGTGATCAACGCCAGGGCGGTATCTGCCGTGGGTGCAATTTCGTCATACACCTTGTCCACCGCTTCGCCGTACCAGCGCAGGCAATTGGCGGCGCTGTTCACATCCACGGCCTTGGCGTACTTCACGGGCTTGCCCATGTCCCAGGTTTCCGTCAGCGCCAATTCATCGGCATGTTGGACCAATAGATCAGCAAAACGGATCATGGTGCGTTTGCGCTGAGCGGGCGGCAGACCACACCAGCGGCGGTCATCAAAGGCGGCGCGGGCGGCCTGCACTGCGGCGTCAATATCGGCCTCGGCACAGCGGGCTACCTGAGTCAACACGCGGCCATCCACGGGAGAAATGCAATCAAACACCTGACCGCTAGAAGAGGCTACGCGCTTTCCGTTGATCAGAGCGCGGCCGTCAAAGCTGGGCAAGGTTGCGGTTTTTACAGAAGTCATAGCGTTGGCTCGCAATACAAAAAGGTGAACATTCAATATGTCGAAATGGACACCTGCAAACATCGAAAAGTGGCCCCATCCGGACCTCCAAGTAGAAACGGGGCGACATCTCTGCCGCCCCGTTTTAGCTGCCTATTGGCAAAACACTAGATCAGAATGAAACAACCAGAGAAGTGCCGATACTGGTCTTTTCGCGCTTTGGGGCGCCACCTTCATCCGTAAAGTTATAGCCGGAAGACTGATCTACCCGAACCTCAGTTTTCCACTGGGTCGTGGCGTTGAGCAGGTAGTTGGTACCCAAGGACAAGCGCGTCAGGTTGGCGCCTACGGTTGGGTCAACAATCACACCGGCGCTGTCAAGTTCTGGGCCAAGGCCAGTACCTGCAGTCGCGCCGGTCCCCAAGGCGTCCAGGGGATTGTTCAAGTAGTTATAGACGTAGGTGCCGCCGCCGTTTTTACGGTTTTCCAGATAGTCGGCACGGGCAAGCAATTGGAGTCGAGGCGTCAGTTTGTATCCAACTAAGCCTGACAGGCCACTCCAATTGGCATCACCCCCGGCGTAGGCACCACCCTTCAGTTGTCCCACGGTGACCTGGCCGTTGAACTGCCAATCGCCCCGCGAAAATCCGCCGTCTACAGCTACAACATCAAAGGACCGCGTCGACGCGGCATGAGCGCCGGAGAACCCCAAGGTAGAGTATTCACTCAAAGTCCAATCGAAGCGATATGCCAGGCCCACCGATGGCTTCAACGCACCACCAACGGCTGTACCCGTATCAGTGCTGCCATCGATATTGCCAACGATCCACTTCACAGCAAGTTCTTTGTTCAACTGCTGCGTCATGCCCAAGCCGCTGTAGCTCGTGGGACCCGCAAAGTCGTATAAAGCATGGTGCGACACAAGCAAATTTTGGTGCGCAAAATAGGCTTCGTAGCCCTGAAAATCAGGCATCAAGCCGCCGAATATTCGCATTCCCGGGGCTACTCCTACGGAAACTGTAGCCTCTTGAACCAAGCTGGGACCACCAGGGGTCAGACGCAGGGTCCAGTTCACGCCATCGCCGTCCTCGGTCTCTTTGGTGAGTTCCAACATAGCGTTGCTGCCCGCGCCGACGCCATCCCGTGCAGCGACCGTATGCGCGCCCGAGGTGCTGTCATATGCATATGCGGCCTCGATGACACCCTTGAACTTCATTCCCTTGAGCCCCGATTTTTCTAGGACATCTTCGGCAAGCTCTTGCTTTTGCTCCATGCGTGTGATCTGTTGGGTCAATGCAGGCGGAACGGGCTGAGAGGTCAGTGCGTCCACCTTCTGCTGCAGGGCCTGCAACTGAGCTTTGAGTGCTGCAATATCCTTTTGCAAATCTGCAGCAGATTGCGCATACACGCTTGCCATGGGCATCACACTGGCCAGTGCGACGACGAGTAGTTTTTTCTGAAGGCTCATTTCATTCTCCTGTTGAATATCTATCGCAAGTTCAAACGCAAATTAAGTCTGGCGGTATGCGGCAGCCATTTCGGCAGCCCGGCGCCGCTCGGCACGGGAAATCCATACGCTGGCAATCAACACTCCCGCGCTGACGACCAATACGGTCAAGGTAGCTACCGTATTCACACTCGGACTCAAGCCCAAGCGTGCACGACTGAAAATGGTAATGGGCATGGTGGTGGAACCCGGCCCCGACAAGAAGGCCGATAACACCACGTCGTCCAGTGAAAGCGTAAAAGTCAGCAACCAAGCCGATCCGATAGCTTGCGAGATCAGCGGCAAAGTGACCAAAAAGAACACCTGCAATGGACGGCAACCGAGGTCTTGTGCAGCCTCTTCCATTTGCGGGCTGAGCTCTTGCAAACGAGACTGCACCACCACAGTGGCATAAGCCATTCCGAGCAGGGTGTGGCCTAACCAAATAGTGCCCATGCCACGCTCTGGGAAGCCAAACATACGCTGCACCGACACCAGCATCAGCAAGAGTGACAAACCAATGATCACCTCAGGCATCACCAGCGGTGAATTCACCATGCCCGCAAACATGGTGCGGCCAGGAAAACGCTTAAAACGATGCAACGATAACGCAGCTAAGGTGCCCAAGACGACCGAGGAGCATGCCGTCAAAAAAGCGATCTTCAAGGACAACAAAAATCCAGTAATGATCTCGGTGTCGTTAGCTAATTCCTGATACCAACGCAGCGACCATCCGCCCCAGGTAGTAACCATGGGGCTGCCATTGAAGCTCAGAATGATAAGCGTGAAGATCGGCATGTACAGGAACAAAAAAACCGCTGCCATCCATAACCGCGACGTCAATTGACCGGCAGAGAGTTTCATGCGCGGCCTCCACTCGTACTTTCAGCCTGGTACTTATTAAAAAAGGCCAGCGGCACAATGATGAGTAACACCATCACTACAGCCACAGTGGCGGCCATAGGCCAATCGTTATTGCTGAAGAACTCATCCCACAGGACCCGACCAATCATCAAAGTCTCGGGGCCGCCCAGTAGCTCGGGAATCACAAACTCACCCACGCACGGAATGAAAACCAGCATGGAGCCCGCAATGATGCCGCTCTTGGACAGTGGAACCGTGATGCGCCAGAAGGCTTGCCACGGCGTAGCGCCCAAATCAAGCGCAGCTTCCAGCAAACGCAAATCCATCTTCACCAGATTCGCGTACAACGGCAAAATCATGAAAGGCACATAGGTGTAGACCATACCCAGAACCAGCGAGAACGGTGTGTTCATCATCTTGATAGGCTCGCTGATCAAACCCAAAGACAGGGCTACGTTATTGAGAACACCGCTGTCGGCCAGCAGCATTTTCCAGGCATAAACGCGCAGTAAAAACGAGGTCCAAAACGGCAGCATGACCAACATCAACAGTGCCGGACGCTTATCTGCTGGGCTACGCGCCATAAAGTAGGCAAACGGATAGGCAATCATCAAACAGATGCCCGTGGTTATAGCTGCGAACTTGATAGAACTCAGGTAAGTTTGGAGGTACAGCGTGTCTTGTGTCAGGCTGCTGTAATTACCAAAACGGAATTGCAAGCTCAGGGTTTGATCAGCCCAGGTCAGCACATCCTTGAAGAACACGGTGTCCATCTCGGACAGGCTGATTTTGAAAACCACCAGAAATGGCAATAGAAATACAGCCAGCAAAAACACCATGGGTACGCCGATAACAGCGGTACGCCCCCAAGGACCGGTGAATTTGTTGTAGAGCGAGAAGCGCTTCATGGCAATGGCGGTCATGGCGATCTAGCGGGTTAGCACTACAACATCACTACCGCACCACCAGACCACCACCTGGTCACCCCAAGTGAGCTGCGTTGCGTTGTGGCGCGCCGCATTGGTTCGCGTCACTTTGACCACGGCGCCTGACGACAGCTTCACGTGGTAAGTCGTTAAGCTGCCGAGATAAGCCAGATCCTCAATCACGCCCTCTGCCTGGTTGTAGCCAACTTCGGCCATGGATTCACGGTCGCTGTCGGCGGGCATACCCTGCTGAATCTCCATCTTTTCAGGGCGGATGGCCACATGAACGGTCATCTCGGCAGTGCCGGTGATACCGTGGCTCACGTAGTGCTTGCATTCTGGAGAGGCGATGACGACGTGATCGGGCTCGTCAATCTCGACCTTGCCTTTGAACAAATTCACACTACCGATAAAGTCGGCAACAAAACGGCAGTTGGGCGTTTCGTAAATTTCAGCGGGCTGGCCGATTTGCAGAATCTTGCCCTCACTCATGACACCAATACGGGTTGCCATGGTCATCGCTTCTTCCTGATCATGGGTCACCATGACACAAGTCACACCCACCTGTTCAATGATGCCCACAAGCTCTAACTGAGTGCGCTCACGCAACTTGGCGTCCAGCGCGCCTAATGGCTCATCCAACAGCAGTAACTTGGGTCGCTTGGCCAGGCTGCGCGCCAGAGCCACACGCTGCTGCTGACCACCAGAGAGCTGGTGCGGTTTGCGCTTGGCATAGGCCTTGAGCTGCACCAGATCCAACATCTGGGTGACACGCGCTTCAATCTCGTCATGGGGCAAGCCGTCGCGTTTCAAACCAAACGCGATGTTGTCCCACACCGACAAGTGCGGAAACAGTGCATAGCTCTGAAACATCATGTTGATAGGCCGCTCGTAGGGCGCAAGACCCACAATGTCCTGCCCTGCCAACAAAATCTGCCCCGACGTGGGCACCTCGAATCCAGCCAACATACGCAGCAGGGTTGACTTACCGCAGCCTGAGGAACCCAACAAAGCGAAGATCTCGCCTTTGTGAATGTCCAGAGACACTTCGTCCACTGCAAATACGTCATCAAATTTTTTAACGACGCGTTTGATTTGCAGAAACGGCGCGCCGTTCGCGGGCGCGGCAGTCGCGCTGGAATTTGAAGCAGTTACCACCGGATTTACCCTTTAAAGCCCAGTTTTGAAACCGGTATAGGTTCGGGTGGCTAATCGACGTACATCGTTGGTCAGTGCGCTGGGAGCGACCATCTTAGCCATCTCCGCACTGGTTGGGAACACAGACGGATTGTTCGCAATATCAGGGGCGATAAATTTGCGCGATGCCTTGTTGGGGTTCGCGTAAAACACTTGGTTGGTGATGCTCGCGTGTACCTCTGGACGCATGATGTAGTTCATGAAGGCGTAGGCGTTCTTGGGGTGTGGCGCATCCACAGGAATAGCCATCATGTCAAAAAACAAGATGCCACCCTTTTTGGGCACAAAGGCCTGGATGTCTTGGCCAGTCTTGCCAGCAATCGCACGCTTACGGGCGATATTGATATCACCATTCCAACCCAATGCCAAGCAAATAGAACCGCCCGCCATATCGTTGATGTAGCCGGATGAGCTGAACAAAGTAACATACGGTCGGACGGACTTAAGCAGGTCTCCGGCTTCCTTGTAATCCGCAGCATTCTTGCTAAACGGGCTTTTACCCAAGAAGTGGAGCGCAGCAGGCAAGACTTCAGTAGCACTGTCCAAAACCGACACCCCGCAGCTCTTTAGTTTGCTGACGTATTTGGGGTTGAAGAACAACTCCCACACATCGTCGGGCATGGGTTCGCTGCCCAAAGCGGCCTTCACTTTAGCGGTGTTGATACCGATGGTGGTGTAACCCCACAGCCAGTTGACTAAATGCTGATTGCCCGGGTCAATATTGGCGATCTGAGATTGAATGTCGGGATCCATATTCTTCAGATTGGGCAATTGTGCATTGTCCAGTTTCGTCAACAGTCCACCATCGATCTGCAAACGTGCAAACGTAGACGACGGCACTACTATGTCGTAACCGGTTTTCCCGGCTACTAACTTAGCATGCAAAATTTCGTTGTTGTCATAGGTGTCGTAGCGGACTTTGATACCCGTTTCTTTTTCAAAACTTTGAATGGTGTCGGGAGCGATGTAATCGGACCAGTTGTAGATGTTGAGAACTTTCTCTTCATCAGCCATCGCATTTGCGGCGAAGCCCGTGAGTCCCGCCACGGCGAGCCCGCTCAAAAGCAAGTTCCACCAATTTTTACCTATTGTTTTGACCACTTGAATCTCCTAGTAAAAAGTCCGACAACCGAATTTGGGGTTCACCCACCGCAGTGGCGTACACCGCGGGGAATCCTAACGCTTGTTTGCGCTATTTCTAACCATGCAATCCCTATGCCAACCAAGCGTTCTTTTGCGCATCCGCATAAGTTAAATCGAGGCACAACAAAATCAGACCGATCATTTCATCGATTTGAGCGTGTGTCATCGTCAGCGGCGGCGCGATGATCATGCGATCGCCTACAGCGCGCATGATCAGACCGTTGCCGAAACAATGACCGCGGCACACCATCCCTACCGACAAATCTTCAGGAAAGTGCTCGCCGCTAGCCTTGTTTTTTACCAATACCAGTCCGGCGGTAAATCCACAGGTTTCCGCAACGCCAACGAGTGGATGCGCAGCGATCTTTTTGAATTGCTCAGCTAAGTAGGGACCGATATCGTCCCGCACCCGCTGGGGTAACTGTTCGCGCTCCATGATTTCAATGTTGGCCAGTGCTACCGCGCACGCAACAGGATGGCCGCTGTAGGTGTAGCCGTGGTTGAACTCGCCGCCCTTTTCAATCAAAACATCCGCAACACGATTGCCCACCATCACGCCACCGAGTGGAATGTAGCCACTGGTCACCGCCTTAGCGAAGGTAATCAAGTCGGGTTTATAGCCAAACTTCTCACAACCAAACCAGTAGCCCAAACGGCCAAATGCGCAGATCACTTCGTCGCTGATCAGCAAGAGGCCGTATTTGTCGACGATACGTTGAATCTCTGGCCAGTAAGTAGCGGGCGGAATGATGACCCCACCCGCACCCTGCACGGGTTCTGCAATGAACGCAGCCACTTTGTCAGCACCCAGTTCCAGAATTTTCTCTTCAAGCCAACCCGCTGCACGAATACCAAACGCATCCGAGCTTTCGCCGGGCTTGGCGTTATCAAAGTGGTACGGCTGCTCGATGTGGGTGATGTTGGGAATCGGCAAATCGCCCTGGGCGTGCATGCCACTCATACCGCCCAAAGATGCGCCTGCCATGGTGCTGCCGTGGTAACCGTTCTTGCGGCCAATAATTATTTTGCGTTGTGGCTGGCCCAGTAAGTCCCAGTAACGGCGCACCATGCGCACATTGGAGTCGTTGCTCTCGCTGCCACTGGAAGAATAGAACACGTGGTTGAAAGTACGGTCCCCAATTTTGGGCGCCAGCAATGCCAGCTTGGCAGCCAGCGTGGCGGCCGGCACATTGGTGGTTTGGAAGAAGGTGTTGTAGAACGGCAGTTCCATCATTTGCTTGGCTGCAGCATCAGCCAACTCCTGTCGGCCATAGCCCACATTCACACACCACAGGCCGCTCATAGCATCGAGCACGCGCTTGCCTTCCGAGTCCCACACGTAGATGTCCTCGGCGCGCGTCATCACCCGCGCACCCTTGGCGTTAAGTTCTTTGAAATCGGTAAAGGGATGCAGAAAATGGGCGCTGTCCAGAGACTGAATCAGAGCGGTGTCAACAACGGTGTTCATAAAAATATCCAGATTGATAATGGAATAAATACTCAGACGTGTAGCAGCAGATGCTCACGCTCCCACGGCGAAATAACTTTCATGAATTCATCGAATTCAAGTTCCTTGATTTCGGAATACACCGTAATGAATTCTTTGCCTAGCACCTCATGCAGATCCGACTCGCGGGACAACCAGTCCAGCGACTCACCCAAGCTGCGCGGCAGCGCGTAAGGGGCCAAATACGCGTCACCACGCATCTCAGGCTTTGGTTTAATTTTGTTCTTCAACCCCAGATACCCGCAAGCCAATGTCATGGCCATTGCGATATAGGGATTGGCATCTGCACCAATCACCCGGTTCTCTACGCGGCGCGCAGCCGGCGACGAGATGGGTGAACGAATACCACAGGTGCGGTTGTCGTAGCCCCACTCAATGTTGATGGGAGCCGCCATATTGCGAGCTAGTCGCCGGTAGCTGTTCACATACGGTGCGACCAGCACCATTGCGGCGGGGATGTACCGTTGCAATCCGCCGATGTAGTGCATGAAAGCCTCGGACGGTGTGCCGTCTTCATTGCTGAAAATGTTCTTGCCAGTAGCAATACTCAAGATGCTTTGGTGCACATGCATGGCACTACCGGGTTCACCCGCAATCGGCTTGGCCATGAAGGTGGCGTACATGTCATGGCGCAGGGCTGCTTCGCGCACCGTACGCTTAAAAAAGAATACTTCATCGGCCAAGCCCAGGGGCTGGTTGTGAAAGAAGTTAATCTCCATTTGACCGGCACCCACTTCGTGAATCAAGGTATCCACGTTGAGCTCCATCTTGTCGGCGTAGTCATAGATCTCTTCGAACAGGGGATCAAACTCGTTTACCGCATCGATGCTGTAGGCCTGGCGCGACGTCTCGGCGCGGCCACTGCGGCCAATGGGCGCCTTCAATGGAATGTCTGGGTCGGTATTGCGCGCGGTGAGGTAGAACTCCAACTCAGGGGCTACGATGGGTTGCAGGCCCTCTGCCGCAAACAAATCGCACACTTTGCGCAGCACGCTACGGGGTGCAAATGGCACTAGCTTGCCCTCATTGTCGAAACAGTCATGCACCACTTGGGCAGTAGGGTCCGTAGCCCAAGGAACGATACGAACAGTCGATGGGTCCGGGCGCAATTGCATGTCCTTATCGGTCGGGTCAATCACGTCGTAATAAGGCCCAGTCTCCGGCACCTCGCCCGTCACGCCCATGGCCACAATGGCCTGTGGCAGGCGCATGCCGCGGTCTTCGGTGAACTTAGCGCGTGGCAGAATTTTTCCTCGGGCTACGCCCGTCAAGTCGGGGACTAGGCACTCCACTTCGGTTACGCGGCGCTCATTGAGCCATTGCTCCAGATCATTAAAGGTCATGGTCTTCGGTGTACTCATCGCTTACTCCTTGCTGCACAGGGCAGCTATTTCAAATTTCTATGTTGGTTCGGGTGGCATTGCGTTGGCGGCAAGCATCGCCAAATGCCTCAAATATGGCCGCATAAAACGGATTCTCCGAGGTCCGCCACTCTGGGTGCCATTGCACGGCCACTGCAAAACTGTGCGCCGCTTTCAACTCAAAGGCTTCGACCAAACCATCGTCGGCACGGGCCAGGGGCATAAGGCCATCAGCCAAGCGTGCGATGCCTTGGCCATGCAAAGAATTCACATCAACCGTGTTGGCACCTGCCCACTGTGCCATTCGAGACCCTGGCAGCAAGTGCACCGGGTGGCTGGGGCCGTACTGAAGCTCAAACGGCGCGGCTTTATTTTCGCGGTGGTCTTGCAACCCCTCCACCGCGTGCACTTGCTGATGCAAAGTGCCACCCAGGGCCACATTGATTTCCTGAAAACCGCGGCAAATACCCAGCATTGGCACATCAGCGGCAATGCAGGCTTTAACCAATGTGAGCGTCAACGCGTCTCGGTGGGTATCGAGCGGCAATGCCGGATTGGCTACGACTTCCCCAAAATGGGAGGGGTGTACGTTGGACGGCGAGCCCGTCAACATCACGCCGTCCACCATGTCTAGTAGGGACGCTATGTCTTGCGGGTCCGCTAGTGGGAACATGACAGGTTGGGCCTGCGCATTGACTTTGACAGCACGCGCATATTTGTCCCCCAAAACCAGGAATGGCATTTGTAAATCGCCCTGCCCCAACAAGCGGTGATCCACCGGCAACCAAACCAAGCAGGACATCCTGTTTTTCATGCATATCTCCCAAACAGCTCAGGCATTGTGAGGCAGAATTGGATTGTTATGGGAGCCATTTGGAGCCACTGAGTGGTGCCACTTGTTTTTGTCAAAGATGGATTTGTATGTTGTCTGAATTACTACTCACTGAAATGGCTCGCTTGGTAAAAAAGGACAACATGCCTTTGCACCGCCAGCTCTACGAGGCACTACGCCGTGCCATGCTAGATGGCAAGCTCGGGGCGGGTGAACGCCTGCCCTCTAGCCGAGAGCTCACCACGGATTTAAAACTATCGCGCAACACCGTCGTGTCGGCACTGAACCAACTTGGCGTTGAGGGCTATCTGGTGAGCCGCGTCGGCAGCGGCACCTATGTCAACGACGACCTACCTAAGCCGCAGGCCCGTAAACGTGCAACCCACGTGGGCGCCCACACGGCAGATCTATCCAAGCGTGGTATCGCGCTGTCCAGTACCTTTTGCTCCAGCCAATTGGAGATGCAGCCCTTCACGCCCGGTATCGCGGATTTCAGCGCCTTTCCGGTCGCGCTGTGGCAACGTTTACAAAATAAACACTGGCGTATGACCTACCCTGAAATGTTGGACTACAGCCACTCGGGCGGTTACGCGCCACTGCGACGTGCGGTGGCTGATTACCTGCGTGTCTTTCGCAGCGTTCCGCTGGAAGTCGACCAGATCATCATTACGAGTGGGACCCAACAGTCGCTCGAGCTATGTTCCCAGTTATTGGCAGACCATGGTGACACGGTGTGGATGGAAGACCCAGCCTATTGGGGCGCGGCCAATGTGTTCATAGCCACCGGCTTGCAAGCGCACCCCGTAGCGGTAGACCAGGAAGGGATGGCGCCGTGCCACCATGATGAGGTCGCGCCACCGCGCCTGATTTACACCACGCCATCGCACCAATACCCTACAGGCGCAGTAATGTCGCTGGTGCGTCGGCAACAAATTTTGTCGATAGCACGCACGCACAAGGCCTGGATTCTGGAGGATGACTATGACAGTGAATTTCGATTCAGCGGACCACCACTCTCTAGCCTGGCCGGGCTGGACAAAGAGGAACGCGTGCTCTATCTGGGGTCGTTTTCAAAAGTGCTTTACCCTGGCTTGAAACTGGGCTATCTGGTAGTGCCCAAACGCCTTGCGGCAGCCTTCAAACAAGCCCACTACGACCTAAACCGCCCCGGGCAAATGCCGATGCAGGCAGCGCTGGCTGAGTTCATCGAGTTGGGCTACTTTGCCAGCGCTCTACGCAAGGCACGGGCTAGCTACGCGCAGCGGCGCCAATCTTTGCTGGAAGCACTGCAGCCATGCT
Source organism: Burkholderiales bacterium (assembly GCA_025363275.1). Lineage (GTDB taxonomy): Bacteria > Pseudomonadota > Gammaproteobacteria > Burkholderiales > Burkholderiaceae_C > Allorhodoferax. Next base: position 58,555 of record JANYEE010000263.1, read on the forward strand.
TGGGCGAACAGGCGCAGATCACCGGCGCCGAACAAGGTTTGCATTTGTGCATGCACCTGCACTCTCACATTGATGACCGTGCGCTCACGCAGCGCATTGCCGACCACGGACTCACAGTGCGTCCCCTGTCCGCCTACTGCCTGCGGCGCACGGATGCGCGGGGCCTGGTCATTGGCTACGGCTACGCCACGCTAGTCGATATTCAACGCTACGGGCCGGTCTTAGCGCAGGTAATTGGCAATGAACTCAAGCGACTGAACAAGGCCAGTAGCGCCACTTAGCGCTACGGCCTACAGCCTTTTAGAACGCGTCCATCAAGCGGTGGTAAGCGGTACCCAGCACCAGGCTGGGCATGCGCAGCATTGGCCCACCCGGAAAGTTCCGGTGTTTGAGCTTGGCAAACACATCAAAGCGCTCAGCCTGCCCCGCTACGCTCTGCGCGACCAAGCGACCGGCCAACCCAGTCAAGGCTACGCCGTGGCCGCTGAAGCCTTGCAGGTAGTACAGGTTGCCACCCAAGCGACCAAAGTCCGGCGCGCGGTTCATGCTGATGTCTACGAATCCGCCCCAGAGAAATTCAATCGACACGTTTTTAAGTTGCGGAAAAACCTTGCCCATGCGCTGCGCCATCACGGCCTGCAACTTGGCAGGCGTGCGCGTGGAGTAGCTCACACGACCGCCAAACAGCAGACGGTGGTCCGCGCTAAAACGAAAATAATCCAGAATAAAGTTGTTGTCGCATACGGCAGCAGCGCTGGGGACTAATGATTGGCAAATCTCGGGATCCAGCGGTGCAGTGCCAATGATGTAGGTGCCCACCGGCATCACCCGCGCAGCTATGTCTGGTGCCACCTGCGCGCCGTATTCGGGCAGCGTGCAGTTGCCCGCCAAAACACCAAAGCGGGCACGCACCGAGCCACGTGTAGTGCGGGCAATGAGCGGATCACCGCGCTGCAATGAGGTCACTGCGCTGTACTCAAAAATTTGTACGCCCAGGCCCTGTGCGGCTCGTGCCAAACCCAAGCCGTATTTGAGCGGATGCAGATGGCCGGACGTAGTCTCATACGCCGATGCGCAGTACAGCGGGCTTTGGATATGCGCCTGCACGTCACTGCCGCGGGCGAGCTCTGAACTGAAGCCATATCTCTGTGCCAAGTTGGCAACTTCGGCTTCCAGCGCACGCGCCTTACGCGCCGAGTCGGCCACATACAGGTAACCCTTCACCCGGTCGCAGTCGATGTTGAACTGCTTGATACGCTCGTCCACCAAATGAATGGCTTCAATCGACATGTCCCAAGCCAGTTTGGCTTGCGCTGGGCCCAGTTGCGATTCAAACGGATCTTGCCCGCTGGCAAAGCCCACAATGGTTTGACCGCCATTGCGGCCAGATGCGCCGCTGCAAATACGGTCCGCCTCCAGTACCACCACCTTGTGGCCGCGCTGTGCCAACTCAATGGCCGACGACAGGCCTGCGTAGCCCGCTCCTACCACCACCACATCGGCCTGTATGTCACCCGCCAGGGGTTCGGTCGCGGGCGGACGATTAACGCTAGCCTCGTAATAGCTGCGGTGATTCAGTTGGGTATCAGAGGTTAAAAGCATGATCAGTCCAGCAGGGTTCGTTCGTTACTTCGCTCTCGTAGCACCTTTGGCCACCTGCCCACACAGGTAAGTCCACATAAAGGTGGCTGCCGCATTGCTGGTCAGTTCGGCATGGTCATACGACGGCGCAACCTCCACGCAATCCATACCCACAAAGTTAAGCCCCGCTAAATTTTCCAAAAAAGTCAGCACTTGGGAACTGGTCATGCCGCCAGGCTCGGGCGTACCAGTTCCGGGCGCAAAGGCCGGATCTAGGCAATCGATGTCCAGCGTCAGGTACACCGGCGTAGTGCCAATGCGCGCCTTAATTTCCTCTGCTATGGGCATTAGCGCCTCACCATCTTTGCCCCGCAGCGCTCGGGCGGTATAGATCAGGCCACCCTGGTCTTGCACATACTCACGGGCAGAGCGCTCGCCACTTGAGCGCAAGCCGATCTGTACGGTTTGCGCTGGGTTCACCAAGCCCTCTTGCAAGGCTTCGTAGGTCCAGGTGCCATGCCCAGAAGGCTCTCCAAAGTGGTCAACCCAGGTGTCACAGTGCGCGTCAAAGTGAATCAAAGCTAAATCACCGTACTGCGCCTTGGCGGCACGCAGTAAGGGCAAAGTGATGGAATGGTCACCACCAATGAAAACGCAGTGATGTTTGGCCATCAATGCTGCAGCCTGTGCTTCAATCGCTTCGCGCACTGCGGGCAAACCGGAGGCATTGGGCAAACGCATGTCACCTGCGTCACCCATCACTTCTACCGGTGTTACTTCAAATACGGGATGCAGGCCATCGCACAACATCAGGGATGCACGACGAATCTCTTGCGGACCAAAGCGCGCGCCGGGCCGGTTGGTGACCGCGCCATCAAAGGGTACACCGATGACAGCAAAACGTTGATCGCTGAGTGCTGGGGCCGCCAAAAAGCGGTTGCTGTTGTTGGCATACGCAAACTGTCCTATTGCCATCACAAATTCCTAAAGTATTTTCTGGCTCCAAAGTTACAGCAAACCAGGGGCATCGGTGGTGCCAATTCATCTCCAACTGAGCAAACCATCACGGCCGAACCCGTGGACACCGCAACGCTGCGGCATGATGGGCACCCGCCAGTTATCCGCCTGTCCCCACGCATCTTCCTTCTCATGCCAGCCACCGACCTCCATCACACCCCGCGCCAACGCTGGATTGCCTACGGATTTTTAGCCATGAGCATGTCCTTGGTTGGCAGCTACGTTGCGCTTTCCAAACCGCTGGTAGCAGCCCTTCCAGTTTTCCTGCTGGCCTGGCTACGATTCGGAATAGGCGGGCTGGGGATGTTGCACTGGCTGAGTAAGCCTGTGGATGAGGCGCCGATGACGTCCGCCACCCGCAAGCTGATTTTTCTGGAGTCCTTCTTGGGCAACTTCATGTTTTCGATCTGCATGTTGTTTGGCGTCAGCATGACCAGTGCGGTGTCCGCGGGTGTGATCATGGCATCCATACCAGCAGTGGTCGCCATTTTGAGCTGGATCTTTCTGAAAGAGCGCATTGGCTTGCGGGTCTGGCTGGCAGTAGGCTTTGGCGCTCTGGGTATCGGCCTGCTCTCGCTATCAAAAAGTGAGCTTCCAGGGCAGGTTTTATATGGGCCCCAGGCCTATTTGTCACTTGGGGACTGGAAAATAGACAAAACATTGGTCGGTAACTTGATGGTGTTTGCCGCGGTGCTGTGTGAAGCGGCTTACGCCGTGATTGGTAAAAAACTCACCGGCGCCCTGTCACCCAAGCGCATCACCGCGCTGATCAACCTCTGGGGATTCTTGTTGATGACCCCGATGGGGCTATACGCTGCGTGGCGGTTTGACTTCCTGGGTGTGCAGACCCCCATCTGGTTGCTGCTGGTGTTTTACGCCATGGCCGCCAGCGTATGGACTGTGTGGTTGTGGATGACGGGCTTGCAATCGGTACCAGCAGCCAAGGCGGGCGTATTCACTGTGATGTTGCCCGTCTCTGCTGCCGTGGTCGGCGTCATCGCATTAGGTGAAACGCTGGGCGGTATGCAGCTGTTGGCGTTTGGGCTGGCGTTGGTGGGGGTTGTGCTTGCCACACTACCAGGACGCACCGCCCACAATTCCTAGAATTTAAGTTTTAGGCGCGTCAGTGATGACGATGCCATCTTCATCGGCGTAGAGCCAATCGCCTGGACGCACTGCGACTCCCTGAATCACCACGGCCACTTGGCTCTGGCCCATGTTGCGTTTCTCTGTCGGTAGTGGCATGGAAGCAAGTGCGCGAATCCCTACCGCTTGCAGCGCTAGCTCCGCGGTATCGCGTACACAACCATCAATAACCACACCAGCCCACCCATTGCGAGCCGCTGCGGCGCCAAGATTGCCGCCAAGCAAAGCCCGGCGAAGCGAAGCCCCGCCATCTACCACCAACACCTGGCCTATACGCCCTTGCGGTGTGTCAATCCAACCCACACGGTCCACCGCGGCCTTTACAAGCGTGTTGTCCTCGAAACATTTCACCGTTACGACAGGACCGCAGAATTTCTTGACACCACCGAAGTCTCTGAATACGGGCGGCAGCACCCGAAAGGCGCCTGAAAAATCGTTCTTGTGTGCGTCACCGAGATCGCACGTCGCAAAGCTGTTTGTCATAAGCGGGCACTCCTTTTTGCTGCAAACGGCTATTTTCCAACGGAAAAAACAACATTCCCCAATGAAAAATGCATTTTGACGCTAGGAAACGTCCATTTTTACCAGTAGCATCCGCACTACTAGCGAAGAAGCAGTTTTTCGCTAGTGATTAATCAACTTCTAGAAGGACAATCAATCATGGCAACTGCAAAGAAAGCACCGGCTAAAAAAGCCGCTCCCGCAAAAAAAGCGGCTCCTGCTAAGAAAGCTGTACCAGCGAAGAAAGTCGCTGTGAAGGCTCCGGCTAAGAAAGCTGCTCCCGCAAAGAAAGCTGCACCAGCCAAAAAAGTAGCACCGGCTAAAAAGGTCGCTGCCAAAAAGGCTCCAGCCAAAAAGCGTACGGTGAACGCTGCGTTCATGAAAGCCCTGACACCTAGCGCCGCTCTTGCAGCTGTGGTGGGCGCAGCTCCTCTGCCACGCACCGAAGTGGTCAGCAAATTGTGGGCTTACATCAAGAAGAACAAACTTCAGGATGCAGTCAACAAGCGCATGATCAACGCAGACGCCAAGCTGAAAGAAATTTTCGGCAAGATGCAAGTCTCGATGTTTGAGATGGCTGGCCTGATCGGCAAGCACCTTAAGTGATGTCTGGTGGCACAGATCTTTAGCTCTGTCGCCAACTGATCAAGGAACGCATCAATGCAATC
>JANYEE010000007.1 GCA_025363275.1 Burkholderiales bacterium
CAACTCATTGCAGGGACGAACAAAGACCTGCGCGTTGAAATCGACGCCGGGCGTTTCCGCGAAGACCTGTTTGCCCGCATCAATTTGTGGACCTATACCCTGCCCGGGCTGGCGCAGCGGCGTGAGGACATTGAGCCCAACATGGACCACCAGCTTGCACTGGCCGCTCAAGAGTTGGGCCGCCAAGTGCGCTTCACAGCAGAGGCGCGAGCCGCCTATCTGCGCTTTGCCACTGATATCGACGCAAGCTGGCGTGGCAATTTCCGCGACCTCAGCGCCTCCATCACACGGCTGGCCACGCTGGCCGACCACGGGCGCATTGGCATTGCACTGGTTCAGGCCGAGATACAGCGCCTGCGCTGGCAATGGCAGCCGCAGGCCAAGCCCGGCACAGCAGAAGCGGGCACGGGATTGAACGTCCAAGCCGCCCGTACGCCGTCGCTCGAAGATTTGCTGGGCGCCAAGGCCAGCGCCCTGGATACCTTTGACAGCATGCAGCTGCAAGCCGTCATTGCCGTGTGCCGGCAACACGGGAGCATCAGCGATGCAGGGCGAGAGCTGTTTAACGTGTCACGCCAACAGCGTAGCGTGATCAATGACGCAGATCGCTTGCGCAAGTACTTGCTGAAATTTGGTCTGGATTGGGATGCGGTCCGACGCTAAGCGTTTCAGCGCTACACCAAGCAGATACGACATACTCAAAGCCAATAGAAAAGGACGGAAAGTTCGATGATTTCAGCAGAGGTTCGTCAAGAAGTTTTCAGCCGCTTGCGTGCGGCGGAGTCGGAGCATCACGTCAAAGTCCTGCTCGCCATTGAATCGGGCAGCCGCGCGTGGGGCTTCGCCTCGCCCAATAGTGATTACGACGCCCGCTTCATTTACGTGCATCCACCAGAGTGGTATCTGTCGGTGGGCTTGGAAGAGAAGCGTGATGTGATCGAATACCCCATCGTGGATGACATGGATATCAACGGATGGGATCTGCGCAAGGCGTTGCGCCTGTTCGCCAAATCGAATCCTGGATTTGTGGAGTGGGTTCAATCTCCGATCCTGTATGAGCGCGCCGGCTTGTTCCACGAGAAAGCATTGGCGCTTCTGCCGCAGGTTTACTCAGTTGAGAATGGCATCTACCATTACCGCAGCATGGCAAAGACTAACTACAGGGGCTACCTGCAAACAGATCACGTGCCTCTCAAGAAGTATTTTTACGTGCTACGACCGTTGCTTTCGGTGCGGTGGCTGGAGCATTACCAAACACCTGCGCCCATTGAATTCCATCGCCTGCTGGAATTCGTTGAGAAAGAAGAAGGGCTGCGCTCCGCGATCAATGATCTACTGGAATTGAAACGGGTTTCTCCAGAGTTAGGACTTTCCCCACAGATAGCGCCCATTCAAAAATTCATCGAGAACGAGCTAGCGCGACTTGAACAGATCACACCGATGCGCAATGACCGGGCCGATGTGGAGTCCCTTCTGTCTGATCTCTTTCGATCCGTACTTAAAGAAACCTGGAGCTAGAGCATGCATGTTCCGATCACTGCACCACATATCGCCAAGCCGGTTTGGTATCTAATGGCTGTGTACTTCATTGCGAGCCTAACGCACTTTGCGCACAACGCTGAGTTCATCGCCGTCTACCCCAACCTGCCCGGGTTCATCACGCGTGAGACGGTGTATTGGGCTTGGCTAGCCGTCAGCAGTCTGGGGGTTGCGGGTTTGATCGTGAGCCGCCTAGGGCTGCACGCATTGGGCGCATTGTTGATCATGGCCTACGGTGCATGCGGGCTAGACGGATTGTTGCATTACACGCTGGCCTTGTGCTCTGAACACACCTTGGCCACAAACCTTACGATCTGGTTTGAAGTGCTGGCAGGCTCTGCATTGGCGTTGGGCTCAGCACACATGCTTTGGCGAAGGTCTGTCGCATAAACGCATCACCCATGCATTCCCGATTTGCCACACCCCGCATCCCCCGTTAAAGTCGTGCCCTGCAGTTTTCGCCACGGCTCTCAGCCACGCGCAAACACTGCGCTCCCCACCCTTTCATCCACCTACCAGGAGAACAACATGCAAAAGAACACGACCTCCCTGTGGGCTGGGTCAGCGGTGATGGGGCTTGTGCAATAAGCCTCTACCTCCTTTTCTAGCGCGCCGTCGGCGCGCATCTGTCCCGGTCCGGTTTCAACGATTTTTGAATCTGGATTTTTTATGGGCAATTTTGTCAAACACGTGTCGGACCGCGCCTGCGTGGTCGCGTCTGACGCTACGTGGATGGAAGATGCTGCCATTGCGCAGCTCATCACCACATCGCAACTGGAGGGCATGCAGCGCGTCGCGGGCATGCCCGACTTGCATCCTGGGCGCGGCTATCCGGTAGGGGCCGCATTTTTCTCAACACAGAAGTTCTACCCCGCCTTGGTGGGCAATGACATTGGCTGCGGCATGGCGCTGTGGCAGACCGACCTGCGCGCCAGCGCAGTCAAACTCGACAAGCTGGAAAAGCGTGTGGGCAACATCGATGGTCCCATGCAAGATGCAGCAGAGGTGGCGCAAGCCATGGCGAGCTGTGACGTACAGCCCAGTGGCCACGAGGCCTCGCTGGGCACCATTGGTGGCGGCAACCATTTTGCGGAGTTTCAGCAAGTAGACACGGTGCATGATCCCGAGGCGCTAGCCGCTCTGGGCATCGACAAGCAGAACCTTTTGCTGTTGGTGCACAGCGGCTCGCGCGGCTTGGGCGAACGCATCTTGCGTCAGCACGTGGATGCCTTTGGCCACCACGGCTTGCAGGCGGACTCAAATGAGGCGAATGACTATCTGGTGCAGCACGACGCGGCTCTGCGCTACGCGCGCTGCAACCGCCAACTGGTGACGCAGCGGCTACTAGCCAATGTGCGAGCTGACGGCCGCTGTGTGCTGGATGTGCACCACAACTTTGTGGCCAGCGCCAGCATCCACGGCCAAGGCGGCTGGCTGCACCGCAAGGGCGCCACCCCGTCTGACCAAGGCGCTGTGCTGATACCCGGCTCGCGTGGAGACTACAGCTACCTGGTGCTTCCTGCGCGCCAGTGCCATGACACATTGCTGTCACTGGCACATGGTGCAGGGCGCAAGTGGATTCGTTCGGCCTGCAAGGACCGCCTTTTCAAACTGATGACGCCTACGCAGATGGGCCGCACAGCCCTGGGTAGCCGTGTGATCTGCAACGACAAGCAGCTCATCTACGAAGAAGCGCCCCAGGCCTACAAGGCCATCGACAGCGTGGTGCAGGCGATGGTAGGTGCCGGGTTGGTGCAGCTGCTGGCGCGGACCAAGCCGGTTCTGACCTACAAAACCCGTGGGGAGTGCTGCGAATGATCTTGCTACAACTCACCGCCAACACGGGACCCGAGGAGTGCTGCCTGGCCGTGCGCAAGGCTTTACAGGTTTTGCTGCGCGAGTGTGCCGACACAGGGGTAAGTGCCGAAGTACTGGAGGATGTGCCTGGGGAAAAGCCTGGCAACTTGCGTTCTGTACTGCTAGCGCTGGAAGGCGATGCCGCCCCTGCGGCGGCACTACGCTGGCGCGGCAGCGTGCAATGGAGCTGCTCCAGCCCCTACCGACCAGGTCACAAGCGCAAAAACTGGTTCATCGGTGCAGAGGTGTTTGAGCCTGATGTGCCAAACGCTGGTGAAGCGCTACGGGACAAGGACCTGCGCTTTGAAACACTGCGCGCCAGCGGCCCTGGGGGCCAGCACGTCAACAAGACCGACTCTGCTGTGCGCGCCACCCATTTGCCCACCGGCCTGAGCGTGAAGGTGCAAACCGAGCGCAGCCAGCATGCCAACAAACGCCTAGCCCGTGCACTGCTGGCCCACAAGCTGACTAGTGCGGCTGCTGAAGACGCCCAAACTGCACGTGCAGAACGCTGGCTACAGCACCACGGCGTGGAGCGGGGCAACCCGACACGTCAGTTCAAAGGAGAGGGGTTCCGAGAAACTTAGCTGCAGATTTCAG
>JANYEE010000009.1 GCA_025363275.1 Burkholderiales bacterium
CCTTGATCCATATATCTGAACAGCCAGCTAGCTTTACCATTCTTGGCTATGCTCAGGTAGAGGCCTTGACCATCGCCGACCAAGGCGTTTTTTGCTTCCTTGCTAAACGAAAGATCTTGGATCTCCCGAATTTTTGCTTTAATCTTCAGGTCTGTGAGTTTGTGCAATGCCATGCTGTTTTTCCCATGAGTGGATTTTGATATGAGATCTCCCACATATCAAACGCACTATCAAAAACAGTTGGTTTCTACCAAACGTACGCGGATGATGGCGATGTAGAATTCAACGTAAGTCATTGAATTCATTTGGAATTGAATACATGAGCGGACGTTGGCGGTCTTGCCTGGTACCGACGTCCGCTCCGCCAAATTTCAAAAGGCCCGATTCGTCGGGCCTTTTGTCTTTTCTAACTTTACTTTTCGTAACTGCGCGCTTCGTAAAAGTGTGTATAAATGATTAGATGATGTCCTTCGACGTTTGAACCTTCAGCCGAATTGAGTTAACCTCCCACCCCTTGCTATTGAGGTGGGATTGCAATGCGGGTAGCAACTGCCGAACTTTGGCTGCTACAGCACTGTTGCCCAAGATCAAGCACCATTCAGTCCCCTCGATAGGACCTGGCTTGATGGATGGTCGTATAGCCACCGGCAGCAATGTTTCGACGGCTTTCAGGCGCGCGCTGGAATCCAACGCTAAATCGCTTAAGCGAGCCAAAGTCGGCGAGTTCTGGGTGGCTTGATACAGCGATACAGATTTTTTGGGCGACATGAGGGTCCGGTAAAAAGTTGGAGACGCTTTATGCAGTTGATAGTGACCGATGCCTGGCTGGCGAAAAGTCGCGCCATCCACCTCAGTGGCACAAAACTGGTGTTGGCAATATTGTTCGCCAGTTTTGTATTTATGGCTTGTTCAGCGGGAATGTACCACTGGGTGTTTCTCAAAGGTGCCCGCGAAGGCTGGCCGATTATTGGGTCGCTGGTGCGGTTGGTAGTCAAGGATGAGTTTGATCAACGCGATCGCTTCATGCGCGAGAACATCGACGTCATGGCGAAAAAGCTCGGTGAAATGCAGGCCAAGATGATGCAAATAGAATCTTTGGGTGAGCGTGTAGCAGGCCTTGCCGGTGTGAATACAGCCGAGCTGAAAGCAAAACCGGGGCAAGGCGGGCCGCTGGTTACCGGTCGCAGCCTAACAATGGACGAGCTACGGATTAAGTTGGCAGATCTTGATCAGATTGCTAACAGCCGCACGGATTTGTTAACTGTCATTGAGTCACGTCTGTTCGAGCAAAAAATCAAAAAAATGATGGTTCCGACGCAGGAGCCTGTGATTGGTGGCAATCTGGGCTCCTTATTTGGTTGGCGAATTGATCCCATTACCGGCGTCTCTGCGCTGCATACGGGTTTGGATTTTCCAGCTGAGCCGGGAACGCCCATCATGTCGGCGGCAGGGGGTGTAGTTGTTGTCCAAGAGTTTCACCCTCAGTATGGCAATGTCATTGAGGTAGATCACGGCAACAACCTCATTACCCGCTACGCTCACACGTCAAAAGTGGTTGTTAAAAAGGGGGATTTGATTCGAAGAGGGCAAAAAATTGCCGAGGTAGGAAATACCGGTCGCTCTACAGGACCGCATTTACATTTCGAGGTGCTGGTGCAGGGTATTCCTCAAGACCCCCAGAAGTTCTTAAGCGCCGGTCGCGATCTTCAACCGCGCCAGCTCGCTCACATAACGTCAGCGCCTGGCAGCGCTGTTCCTTCACAATCTTCACCATCCGCAGTTGGAGCCTCCGCCCAACGGTAAAATGCGTGTTTTGGTTATCTGAACAATTTCAACCCGCTCCGTGGGTTGGTATTCTCTGGGTTGCCCCCACTTTCCACCGATCACATTAAAGGACTGCGCTGATCTGTGAGCTATTTGGCTCCAGGCCGGTCTTGCATTCATGGCTATTAACATACTGACAAAAATCTTCGGCAGTCGCAATGACCGCTTACTCAAACAGTACCGCAACGTGCTCGTCAAGGTCAATGCACTGGAGGCCCAATTCGAAAAACTGTCGGATGATGGATTGCGTGAAAAGACGCAGGAATTTAAAGAACGGATTGCGAAGGGCGAAACTTTAGATTCGGTGTTGCCCGAAGCGTTTGCAATAGTCCGTGAGGGATCTAAACGCATTATGAAAATGCGGCACTTCGATGTTCAGATTTTGGGCGGCATGTCGTTGCATAACGGCAAAATCTCCGAGATGCGCACGGGTGAGGGCAAGACATTGACTGCTACGTTGCCGGTGTATTTGAACGCGCTATCGGGCAAGGGTGTGCATGTAGTGACGGTGAACGATTACCTGGCTACTCGTGACGCGCAGTGGATGGGCCGCCTGTATAACTTCTTGGGTTTGACAGTTGGCATCAATTTGCCGCAGATGTCACGTGAGGAAAAGCAAGCTGCCTATGCTGCTGATATTACCTACGGGACGAATAATGAGTATGGTTTTGACTATTTGCGCGACAACATGGTGCATGAGGTGGGGGACCGAGTCCAGCGCGGATTAAATTACGCGATTGTTGACGAGGTGGACTCAATTCTGATCGACGAGGCACGTACACCCTTGATCATTAGTGGCCAGGCTGAAGATCACACTGCCATGTATTTGGCGATTAACAAAGCGGTTCCCGCTTTGCAGCGGCAAGAGGGGGAGGCAGATGCCCGTACGGGAGAAGGCGTCACCAAGCCTGGTGATTTCACGCTGGATGAAAAAAGTCACCAGGTTTTCTTGACAGAGCAGGGGCATGAAAGTGCCGAGCGAATTTTTGCAGAGATGGGGTTGATACCGGAAGGATCGTCGCTGTACGACCCTGCGAATATTACGTTGATGCACCATCTCTATGCAGCTTTGCGTGCTAACCATCTTTACCATCGCGACCAGCACTATGTGGTGCAGCAGGGTGAGATCGTGATCGTTGACGAATTCACAGGCCGCTTAATGACGGGGCGCAGGTGGAGTGACGGTTTGCACCAAGCCGTTGAAGCCAAAGAGAGCGTAACCATCCAGGCTGAGAATCAAACCTTAGCCTCAATCACTTTCCAGAACTATTTCCGACTCTACGGAAAGCTAGCGGGCATGACTGGTACCGCTGATACTGAAGCGTACGAGTTCCAGGAAATTTATGGGTTGGAGACAGTGGTCATTCCGCCGAATCGTATCAGCCGCCGTGAAGACCAATTGGATCGCGTCTACAAGACCACGCGCGAAAAATACGAAGCGGCCATCAGCGACATACAGGAGTGCTACGAACGCGGGCAGCCGGTACTTGTGGGCACAACGTCCATTGAAAATTCCGAACTTATTTCAGGTTTGCTCGACAAAGCCAAGTTGCCACATCAAGTTTTGAACGCCAAGCAACATGCGCGGGAAGCCGACATCGTGGCGCAAGCTGGTCGTCTGAAGTTGATAACCATTGCCACAAATATGGCAGGGCGTGGTACCGACATTGTCTTGGGCGGAAGTACCGAAAAAGCGATTGAAGCGATTGAAGCGAACGAGGCTCTGGACGATGTGGCACGGGCTGCCATGATTAAAAACGCACGCACGCAATGGTCTGTAGAGCATGAGCAGGTTAAAGCGCTGGGAGGCTTGCGCATCATTGCTACTGAACGTCATGAATCGCGTCGCATCGACAACCAACTGCGCGGTCGCTCGGGGCGCCAGGGTGATCCTGGCTCCTCGCGTTTTTACCTCAGTCTTGATGATGCATTGATGCGGATATTTGCTGGTGATCGCGTTAAGTCGATCATGGATCGTCTGAAGATGCCAGACGGCGAGGCTATTGAAGCAGGTATCGTTACACGCAGTATCGAGAGCGCACAGCGCAAGGTGGAAGCCCGTAACTTTGATATGCGTAAACAGCTGCTGGAGTACGACGATGTCTCCAACGATCAACGCAAAGTGATCTACCAGCAGCGCAATGCCATTCTCGATGCTAGAGATTTGAATGCGCAGATCGAATCACTGCGTGAAGGTTGTTTCCAGGATTTGGTTCGTCAGTTTGTCCCCGCAGAGTCAGTAGAAGAGCTGTGGGATATTCCCGGTCTGCAAAAAGTACTTTTAGATGAGTGGCAGCTGGATATTGACTTGGTCAAGCGGGTACAAGATTCTTCGGCGATGAGTGATCATGAGTTGCTGGAAATTGTTGTGGTAGCAGCGCATGCCCAGTTTGCGGCCAAGCTTGAGTTGGTGGGTGTAGAAAACTTCATGCAGTTTGAGCGCATGGTGCTTCTGCAAAGCATCGATAGCCATTGGCGCGATCACCTAAGCGCATTGGACTATCTGCGCCAAGGTATTCACTTGCGGGGATATGCCCAAAAGCAACCCAAGCAGGAGTACAAGCGCGAGGCTTTCGAGTTGTTCGGACAGTTGCTGGATTCTGTTAAGAACGACGTCACCAAGATTCTGATGACCGTAAGGATTCAGTCTTCTGAGCAATTAGAGCAGGCTACGGATGACATCGAAAATCGTGCGGACAACATTTCTAATGTTACCTATAGTGCTCCTACAGAAACGGGTGATGTGGAAACGACCGTCGACCCCCTTACAGCGAGGGGAGGAAGTGCTATAGCTTTGGAATTTTCGCGTACTGGGCGTAACGATGCTTGCCCATGCGGTAGCGGGAAGAAGTTCAAACACTGTCACGGCAAGTTGGTTTGATAGGGCTTATATGGCAGTGAACTTAGTGGCACCAGTAGGCGGGCAACTCTTTTCGATTGACGGCGTGAAGCTTGGTGTTACTGAGGCAGGTATACGCAAGCAGGGGCGCAAAGACCTTTCTGTGCTGTTGATTGAGCCCGGTGCCTCGGTGTCTGGCGTTTTCACAACTAATCGTTTTTGTGCTGCGCCCGTCCAAATTTGTCGTGATCACCTTGCCACCGGCTCAGAGATCCGTGCAATCCTTATTAATACCGGCAACGCCAACGCGGGAACTGGAGAGGACGGTCTAGTCCACGCGAAGTCTACGTGTGCTTCTTTGGCTCGTCGGCTGGGAATTTTGCCAAACCAAGTTCTGCCATTTTCTACAGGCGTGATCATGGAGCCGTTGCCTGTTGACCGTATTGATGCGGGTATTGATGCTGCACTGGCAGACGTTAGACCCGACCATTGGTTGCGCGCAGCCGAAGCCATCATGACGACAGATACACTGCCCAAAGCCTTCAGTGTTCAACTAGAGATTGAAGGGCAACCGGTATGCATTACCGGTATCAGTAAGGGTGCCGGAATGATTCGCCCAAACATGGCGACCATGCTGGGTTTCATTGCCACGGATGCTTGTGTCAACCAGTCGGTGATGAAGCAGCTCGCTTTTGACCTGGCAGAGGGCTCATTTAATCGCGTGACTGTCGATGGCGATACGTCTACCAACGACTCGCTGATTGTGATTGCATCGAACAAAGCCAAACACGCCCCAATTGAGTCTTTGGAATCTACTGAGGGCGTGGCGCTAAAGCAAGCCATGTTGGATGTTGCCCGACTACTAGCGCAGGCGATCGTGCGTGATGGGGAGGGCGCGACTAAATTCATTACTGTGCGGGTTGATGGTGGGCTTGATGCAGCGGAGTGCCGCAAAGTTGCGTACACCGTTGCACATTCACCGCTGGTCAAGACAGCGTTCTTTGCAAGTGACCCAAACTTGGGGCGCATCTTGGCAGCAGTGGGGTATTCAGGTATCGATGGTATGAATCCAGAAACTATTGAGCTTTACCTTGATGAAGTTCATGTAGTGAGGCAGGGAGGACGTAATCCGCTTTATCGCGAAGAGGATGGGCAGCGCGTAATGAAGAAACCTGAAATTTTGGTGCGCATTGATCTGGGGCGCGGGCAAGCCACCGATACGGTTTGGACATGTGATTTCAGCCATGACTACGTCACAATTAATGCAGATTACCGGTCCTGAAACCATAGCTGAACAGCAACTATTACCGATAGTGCCATGACCGAGTCTTTCGAACGATTGTTGCTGCGCGCTGAGCATTTGATGCAACGCCTAGAGGCTGCGCTGCCGGGACAAATGGATGCGCCTGACTGGAATGCTTCGTTTGCTTACCGGTATCGGCGTAGAGCCGTAGGCTCAGGTGTACTGTTGCCTGTGCACCATATGAACCTCGTCGCATTTGATGATCTGAAAGAGGTCGATGTTCAAAAGTCCAAAATTAAGAAAAATACCGAGCAGTTTGTTCATGGGCTTCCTGCTAATAATGTGCTGTTGACTGGAGCACGTGGTACGGGCAAATCCTCTTTGGTGAAAGCCTGTCTGCAGGCTTTTCACGAGTCGGGATTACGTCTCATAGAGGTCGAAAAAACCGATATGGTTGACTTGCCAGATATTTTGGAGCTGCTCGCCGTGCGTCCAGAAAAGTTCATCATTTTTTGTGACGATCTCAGTTTTGATGAGGGAGAGTCGGGTTACAAAGCACTTAAATCCGCATTGGATGGCTCCATTGCAGCAACGGCGGCCAACGTGCTGATCTATGCCACCAGTAATCGCCGCCATCTGCTTCCTGAATATCATTCGGAAAATAATACCTACCAGCATGCAGAAGATGGAGAGATTCACCCGGGTGAAGTGGTGGAGGAGAAAATTTCCTTGTCCGAGCGGTTTGGCTTGTGGATCAGCTTTTACCCTTTCAATCAGACCGAATATTTAACTATTGTTGGCCAATGGCTTTCAGCTTTTGGAATGAGTTCAATTGGCGCGTCGGTCTACCGTGCTGAGGCGCTCATTTGGTCACTTGAACGGGGATCCCGCAGCGGTCGCGTTGCCTGGCAATTTGCACGCGACTTTGCAGGACGTAATGGGGTTTCGACAGTATGACGCGGCCAACTGTGGTGGATCCTGAAAAGCAGCGGGATAGGCAGGGAGTTCGTCCCGTGACGGAAGTAGCAGTTGGTATTTTGATTCGACCCACCGACGGAGCTTTTTTGTTGACTTCTCGGCCTGCAGGCAAGCCGTACGCCGGCTATTGGGAGTTCCCAGGTGGCAAACTTGAGGCAGGGGAATCCGTGCTCGGAGCACTTAAGCGAGAATTACAGGAAGAGATTGGTATCCAAGTTGAAGGAGCATCACTCTGGAGGCAAGAGCTTTTTGATTATCCACATGCAGTAGTGAGTCTGAACTTCTGCAAGGTCATGCATTGGCTGGGTGACATTGAGATGCGAGAAAAACAAGAATTTAGTTGGTCTCAATTGCCCGTAGTCATGACTCCGGTGCTGCCGGGAACATTCCCCGTCTTGGAGTGGCTGGCTCAAGAGCGCGGATTCATGGGCGAAACCGTGTTCGCCACCACCAAGTCAAACTGAAGTACGACAAGAGTTTAAATGCATGTCACGCATTGTTAGAGTCTGAGACTTCCCGAGGACTATTGTCAGCAACTCGAAAATCTTCGTTGGCCCAAGCACCCAAATCCATGGCTCTGCATCTGGGACTACAAAATGGCCGCGACGTGTTCGAGGGGTGGTACACACTGTCGCCTTTGCAATGCGGGCACGCGACCAAACGCGAAGGTGCTTCCTCAGAAGCTTTTTCATACCGGTTAATCTCGCCGTCCATAGATAGACTATTTCAAGAGCAAAGCGTGATCTCGAACGCACCATCCTCGTTCGTTGTATGAAGCCTGTCGTCACTTTCGTGGCGCATAAGACGTATAGAAATCATAAGTCTATTACCACTTATCTCAGGAATTAGTCGAAGTTCAGGATCGAGCGAAAGGCGGAGTAACTGAAAAGTTCGACCCTGCGGCAAGTTTTGCTGAAACTGGCCTCCCACTGCGATAACTTTTTGGGGAGCACCCGAGTCTCTCAAAAGCTTTAAAAGTAAGTGAATAGACTCTGCAAGGGGTGAAAGCGTGTCAGACCAGCGAGCCAAATCAGTTTGTCGACTTGGAACTGAGCGATGCTGCCATTCGAAATAGGCAGGTAAATCAAACTCACAGGTGCCGCCAGGGATACCCACCCGACTACGAATGCTCATCAGCCAATCATTTTCCTGTAAAGGTTGCCCAGCCTTACCAGGCTGAGCATTCAGTGCGGAAAAACAATGCTCAATTTGGCTTATTACCTTATCCAGCACGGACTCTGCTATCGCCGGGTTACCTCGATAGCTGTTCAGAATTTGTTTTTGCTTTTCCAAGTCTTTCATCACATCGGATTTCAGGTCAGCGCGCGCTGCAACGTCCATAACTTCGAAGATCGTGGTTAAAGCGAAATGGTGATCGAGCGCAGGCTCTCTCGCCATCAAATCAGACAGGTTAAGAAACAAATGCTCAAGACGCAAGTAAGTGCGAATGCGTTCGTTAAAGGGGTATTCGTAGAGGATCACGCGGTAATTTCCAGTCGCTGAATGATAGCCCGATCTCAGATGCAAACGCCTGTACTAGGATGGCTAATTGCTCCAACGAGCAGCCGTCGTTGAAGAGCACCATGTCCGCTGCGTGGAGGCGCTCGCTACGACTTGCTTGTGCGGAGATGATGCTTTGTATTGTCTCGTGGGCTAAACCGCTGCGCGCTTTTACGCGCAGAATTTGAGTCTCCACTGTGCAGTCGACTACTAAGACAGAATTTAGAGCGTTACGCCAAGTGCCCGACTCGACCAGAAGAGGAATGTCGAATACCACGCAGAGTGCGCCGCGCGAGGCCGCCAACTTTGCTTGAGTCAACATCTCGCGACGAACGAGCGGATGCAAAATTCCCTCAAGTTTCTTTTTCGCCGCAAAATCCTTGAATGCAACCTCTCGCATCTTTTGACGATTCAGAGCTCCATCCTGACCTATAAATTCCGGACCAAATTCCGTCGCTATTTCGGGTATAGCAGCTCCATTGCTAGCAGCGGCAGCACGGGAAATAGCATCGGCATCCACGACTACTGCTCCCAGTTCTTGAAACACAGATGCAACGGCGCTTTTACCGCTGCCGATGCCCCCGGTGAGTCCTATATGGACTGGGCTTACCTTCACGTTGATTACAACCCGATAACCTGCATCAGTGCGCGTGGGCCCCAAAGTAGAGCAGCCAGTCCAGCGCCGGCCAAAAATGGGCCGAAGGGAATGTAACCTCCGTCTCGCAATCCCGAGGTGAACTTCATAGTAACGCCGATGATCGCACCCAACACAGAAGAAATCAGAATGATAGGTATGAGTGCTTGCCATCCAAACCATGCACCTAATGCGGCGAGCAACTTGAAATCACCGTATCCCATCCCTTCCTTGCCGGTCACTATCTTAAAAAGCCAATAAACGGACCAGAGAGATAAATACCCGGCAACAGCACCCCAAAGTGAGGACTGTAGCGAGGTGGGTATCCATTGCATCGTGGCAGCAATCAGGCCCAGCCACAGCAGGGGCAAAGTCAAGTCGTCAGGCAGAAGTGTGGTGTCCCAGTCTATGAGCGCGAGCGCTAGAAGGAATGCAGAGAAAACGCACCAAGCAAAACCAGTGCTGCTTACGCCCCAATGCCAAATCGATACAAAAAATAACACTCCAGTCGCGATTTCCACCAATGAGTATCGGAGGCTGATGGGGGCTTTGCATGCCGAGCACTTTCCACGCAGGGCCAAGTGACTTAGCACCGGAATATTCTCGTACCACTGAATCTGATGCCCACAATGTGGGCACTTCGATCTGGGGATCATCAAGTTGAATGGCTCAGCGGGATCAGCAGTATTGCCGTTGATCTCCGCACACTCTACAGCCCATTGCCGCTCCATCATCTTCGGCAAGCGGTAAATAACTACATTAAGGAAACTGCCAATCAAGAGCCCCAAAATACCGAAAAAACTGCTATCCAGCAATTGGTCACCAAATACCATCAGACGACTTGTCCGAGCTTGAAGATGGGAAGGTACATCGCAACGACGATGCCACCGATGACAGTGCCCAAGATGACAATAATGATAGGCTCCATCAAGCTGGAGATACCCGCGACCATATCGTCAACCTCAGCTTCGTAAAAGTCAGCCGCTTTGCCAAGCATGTGATCAATGGAGCCGGATTCTTCTCCGATAGCACACATCTGCAGAACCATAGATGGAAACAAATTGGCGTTAGTCATTGCTGCTGTAAGCGCAGTGCCAGTGGAAACTTCCTGTTGAATCTTGACGGTCGCATCTGCGAATACCGCGTTACCCGAAGCTCCACCAACGGAGTCTAGAGCCTCTACCAACGGCACGCCGGCAGCAAACATGGTGGATAGCGTCCTGGTCCAACGAGCAATACAAGACTTCTCAACCAAGATACCGAAGATCGGCAACTTCAGCATGATGCGGTCCATAACCTTTTGCATTTTTTCGTTACGTTTCCACGACTCTAGGAAAAAGTAAACGCCACCCCCGATGCCGCCGAATATTAGATACCAATATTTGATGAAGAACTCACTCATGGCAATGACAACGAGTGTAGGCATTGGCAATTCACCACCGAAAGAAGTAAATACTTCCTTAAACGATGGGATCACAAAAATCATGATCACCGACACAACTACAAAGGCCACAATAAGTACCGTGATTGGGTACATCAAAGCCGATTTGATTTTGGACTTAATGGCCTCGGTCTTTTCCATGTAAACGGCGAGGCGGTCCAGCAGTTGATCCAAAATACCCGCGGACTCTCCGGCCTCCACTAAGTTGCAATACAGATTGTCAAAATAGATGGGAAACTTCCGAAACGCGACGCTCAAAGAGGTGCCGGTCTCAACGTCCGTACGAATATCATTTAGCAATTTCGTGACACTAGGGTTCGGGTTACCGCGCCCCACAATATCAAAGGCTTGCAACAGCGGAACGCCAGCCTTCATCATGGTGGCCAATTGACGGGTGAAGATGGCTAAGTCTTTCGGCTTGATAGACCTACCTGAACGCATCCTTCTTTTTTTGATCTTCGTGGGCGTAACGCCTTGCCGACGCAGGGAAGACTTAACCTGGTTTTCGCCAGCGGCGCGAATTTCACCACGCACCTGCTTGCCATTGCGATCTTTTCCCTCCCACTCGTAAACGGCGTCTTTATTCTCAATCTTGGCTGTAGCCATGGAGTCCCCTTGATTCCCAGTTATTCGTTGGTGCAGGCCAGTACTTCTTCAAGTGAAGTGAGCCCTAATTTCACTTTGTGCAAACCCGATCGACGCAAAGACCTGACACCTTCTAAATCTGCCTGTTTAGCGATCTCCAATGCGCTGCCATCCCGCAAAATAATTTTTTGAATTTCCTCAGAGATCGGCATAACTTGGTAGATGCCGACCCGGCCTTTGTAGCCGTTGTTACATTGAGAGCACCCTACTGGTTTGTAAGTCTTCCAAGTACGATCAAGTTCGCTCTGCTTGTAACCCGCATTGAGTAATGTTTCTTCTGGCAGATCCACGACGGATTTGCAATGCGGACACAGACGTCTAGCCAATCTTTGGGCTGTAATCAAAATGACGCTAGACGCGATATTGAACGGGGCGATACCCATATTTCGCATCCGCGTCAAAGTTGCGGGTGCGTCATTAGTGTGCAAGGTTGATAGAACCAAGTGACCGGTCTGTGCGGCCTTAATAGAAATATCGGCTGTCTCTAAGTCCCGAATTTCACCCACCATGATGATGTCCGGATCCTGGCGCAAGAAGGACTTTAGTGCCGCCGCAAATGTCAGACCGGCCTTTTCGTTCACATTGACCTGATTCACACCAGGCAGGTTAATTTCAGACGGATCTTCCGCAGTGGCGATATTGACACCTGGCTGATTGAGCATGTTCAAGCAGGTATAGAGCGAAACTGTCTTGCCGGAACCCGTGGGGCCTGTCACCAAGATCATTCCGTAGGGGCGGCTTATGGCCTTGATCAACCGCTCTTTTTCCTCAGGTTCGTACCCCAGTGCGTCAATACCTAACTTGGCACTGCTAGGATCCAAAATACGGATCACGATCTTTTCACCGAACAAAGTCGGCAGTGTGCTCACCCGAAAGTCAATCACGCGGTCCGGCCCGACTTTCAACTTCATTCGACCATCTTGTGGAACGCGTTTCTCGGAAATGTCCATCCGGGAGATGACTTTGATCCGCGATGCAAGTTTGTCTTTTATGGCTATGGGAGGTGACGCTATCTCGCGCAGCTCGCCATCGATACGAAAGCGTACCCGGTACGTGTGCTCATATGGTTCGAAATGCAAGTCCGATGCGCGCATACTGAAAGCATCTAATAGCATCTTGTGCAGGAACCGTACTACAGGTGCGTCTTCTACCTCGGCGGTATTGGCCTGCGCGTTGTCAGACACCGCTTCGGCGGATGCTTCGTCAAATTCGAAGTCACTGCCGATGATGTCTTCCATCGCTTCGCTTGCAGAAGTAGAGCTAGCCTCTACTATTTTGGACAGCTTGTCGTATTCTGCAATTACCCAGTCGACACCCATCTGGGTGGAGAACTTAATTTTTTCTGCCGCGGCCTGATCAGACGGGTCGGCGGTAGCAACCATCAGGCGATTACTGCGCTTACTGAGTACGACAACGCGATAATCAAAGCAGATCTTTCCGTCCAGGAGCCCTTTCGGAAGTCTTTGGGGATCGATCGCATCCAAGTCTAACAATGGTGCTGCGTATGCAGCCGAAAGGGTATGGGCCAAATCAGACGCAGATACCGCGCCCGAGCCGACCAGTTCACCAATGAAGCTATTTTTCCCTGTTACCGCTTTGCGATAAATCTCCTCAGCCGACTTTTGGCCAAGCTTACCAGCGGCAATAAGTGCTCTGCCCAGTCCAGGCAAGGCGATAGCGGGTGAGTCACGTTGGATTGTGTCGAGCGATGCCATAACCCGTTAAGCATAAACGATGAAGTTATTTGCTTCGCATCATTACCCATAAATACGTCAAAGTAAATCTGATGGGATCTTTGGGGTTGATTAAGGCGGTCGAATGACAACACTTCTGAGTGCACGGCTGCCAAAAGCGAGCCCCACCGCCTGCATCTCTGGATTGAGCAGAGGCCCAGCTTGGTTACACCTACTAACCAACAAGCTACGCTGGAGGAGATTCAGAGCTTTCGTTCCAGCAACTGTGACGCCAAATCCACCAAACAGTCGGTATGACGACCGCTTGGCAGTTTGCTGGCTGCTGCAATAGCTCGCGCAGCTTCCTGGTGGGCTGCCGCCTTGGTTACCTCGAGAGCGCCTGTGCTTCTAACAATGTGTATAACTTCGTCCAGCATATCTATATCGCCGGTTTCGATAGCGGTTTGAATCGTCTTACGCTGGGCTTCGGTTCCGCGCTGCATTGCGGCGATGAGGGGTAGCGTGGCTTTACCTTCACGCAGGTCGTCTCCCAAGTTTTTACCCATCACTACTGCGTCACCAGTGTAGTCCAGCACATCGTCAATCACTTGAAACGCTGTGCCAATGGCTTGACCATAATCTGCACACGCAGATTCCAAAGTGACGTTCGCTTTGGCCAAAATAGCGCCGACTCGGGCGCTAGCTTCAAACAATTTAGCGGTTTTTGAGCGAATCACCTGCAGATACCCGGCTTCGTCCAACGAGGCGTTATGCATATTCATCAGTTGCAACACCTCGCCCTCAGCGATCACGTTGGTGGCATCGGCCAGTACCTGCATGATGCGCATGTTCTGGGTTTCCACCATCATCTGAAAGGCGCGGGAGTACAAAAAATCGCCAACCAACACGCTGGCGGGGTTACCGAACATAGCATTAGCAGTGGCCGCCCCTCTGCGCAGCGCAGAATCGTCGACCACATCGTCATGGAGTAGCGTCGCGGTGTGAATGAATTCCACCACCGCGGCCAGGGTGTGTCGCTGCTCACCTTGGTAGCCCAGAGCGCCGCAACACAATAACAAGAGGGCAGGACGCAATCGCTTACCGCCCGCCAAAATAATGTGTTGCGAAACGCTACCAACTAGGGGCACGCCAGAGTCCAACCTCTGGGAAATGACCCTATCAACTTGAAGCATGTCGTTTTCGACGATCGAAAGCCCTGTCGAGGAGCCGGGAGTAGAGACTTGCAAGGCTGAGTACCCGTTTGTTATCTCCTTATTATAGGGAGCCACTACCAAGCGTGCCTTGGCCCCGTCGAGCGACTTTGCATAAATCGAGCGAAATGATATACTAAAAGGCTCTGTAGAAATCCTTTTGCAGAACTCCTAGTCGAAGAGGTCAACATGTACGCGGTCATAAAAACCGGCGGCAAGCAATATCGGGTTGCTGCCGGCGAAAAAATTAAAGTAGAACAGATTGCTGCGGACGTAGGCCAAGAGATTGTGTTTAACGAGGTTTTGGCGGTCGGAAATGGCGCTGAACTGAAAGTTGGCACACCCTTGGTGTCCGGTGCGACCGTTACGGTCACAGTAATTTCTCACGGCAAGCACGACAAAGTGCGCATTTTCAAAATGCGTCGTCGTAAGCACTATCAGAAACGTCAAGGCCACCGTCAGCAGTTCACAGAACTGCAAATCGGCGCTATTACTGCTTAAGGACACCAGGTCATGGCACAGAAAAAAGGCGGCGGCTCTACGCGAAACGGGCGCGATTCCAAGCCCAAAATGCTCGGTGTGAAGACTTTTGGTGGTGAGCTGATCTCAGCAGGCGCTATCATCGTGCGCCAGCGCGGCACTAAGTTTCATCCAGGCTCCGGAGTCGGTATTGGCAAGGATCACACTTTGTTCGCTTTGGTAAACGGCCACGTGTCATTTGCCATCAAGGGCGCTTTGAACAAGCACACGGTAAGCGTTACTGCAGCCTAATCGGCAGCACGCTTCTCCCCCCGGACCCTGCGCTCAACCAGCGCGGGGTTTTTCATTTATAACCACCGCGCATCATGAAATTCGTTGACGAAGCCTATATTGACATCTCCGCAGGAGACGGCGGGGCGGGCTGCGTCTCGTTTCGGCACGAAAAGTACAAGGAATTCGGTGGCCCCAACGGCGGTGATGGTGGCCGCGGCGGCCACGTGTTTGCAGTTGCAGATGCGAACCTGAATACGCTGGTTGATTTTCGTTTCTCTCGCCGCCACGATGCTAGGCGGGGCGAGCACGGCATGGGCTCCGATATGTTTGGCGCTGCGGGTGACGACATCACCCTCAAGATGCCTGTAGGAACCATCATCAGCGACGCCGAGACCGGCGAGGTGCTTTTTGAACTTTTAGTGCCGGGTGAAGTGATCACCATTGCCAAAGGTGGCGACGGCGGCTTTGGCAATATGCGTTTCAAAAGTGCGATCAACCGTGCACCGCGCCAAAAGACGCCGGGTTGGCCCGGTGAAAAGAAAAATTTGAAGCTGGAACTGAAAGTCTTAGCCGATGTCGGTTTGTTGGGTATGCCCAATGCCGGCAAATCAACGTTCATCACAGCGATATCCAATGCGCGTCCACGTATTGCGGATTATCCATTCACTACGTTGCATCCAAACCTAGGCGTGGTCCGTGTGGGTCCGGAGCAGAGTTTCGTGGTTGCGGACCTGCCCGGTTTGATTGAGGGTGCGGCAGAAGGTGCAGGTTTGGGGCATCTTTTTTTGCGCCATTTGCAACGCACGCGGCTTTTGTTGCACGTCGTCGATATGGCGCCGTTTGATGAGGGCATAGATACCGCCGCGCAGGCCAAGGCTATAGTCAATGAGCTGAAGAAATACGACGAAAGTCTTCATAAAAAACCACGTTGGCTGGTACTTAATAAGCTGGATATGGTCGCTAATGACGACCGTGCTGCGCTGATTAAAGACTTTTTGAAACGTTTCAAATACAAAGGACGGGTGTTTGAGATTTCTGCACTGACCCGCGAAGGTTGTGAGCCCTTGATCAAAGAGATCTACAAACACATCAAGGCGGAGCAGTCTGCGGAAACGCCCCACGTCGACATTGATCCGCGCTTTATTGAAACGCCCAAAGAGTAAGTCGATCACCCGCATGGATTGCTATTAAAATAATAGCTACTGGCGTAATGCCGGAAGGCGCTACAAGCTAATAGGGTGAATAGATTGAACTCAACGGTATTGCGGGACGCCAAGCGGATTGTCGTCAAGGTAGGCTCCAGCTTGGTGACCAATGACGGTCGGGGCCTGGACGAAGCGGCCATTGGTGAATGGTGTCGACAACTGGCGGTGCTGATAGGAGATGGTCGTGAGGTCATCATGGTCTCCAGCGGTGCAATCGCCGAAGGTATGAAGCGCCTGGGTTGGACCAGCCGTCCCACCGCTATCCAGGAATTGCAGGCTGCTGCCGCTGTCGGACAAATGGGCTTGGCCCAGATGTATGAGACCAAGCTGCGAGCCCACCAACTGGGTAGCGCCCAAGTGCTCCTCACGCATGCCGATTTGGCCGATCGTGAACGTTATCTCAATGCCCGTTCGACTTTACTAACCTTGTTGAAACTGGGCGTAGTTCCCGTCATCAACGAAAATGATACGGTGGTCAATGACGAGATCAAGTTCGGCGACAACGACACGCTAGGCGCTCTGGTGGCCAATTTAGTAGAAGCCGATGCGCTGGTGATATTGACCGATCAAAAGGGTTTGTTCACTGCTGACCCGCGCAAAGTGCCAACTGCCCGGTTTGTTCACGAAGCCAAAGCGGGCGATGCGGCCCTGGAAGCGATGGCCGGTGGGGCCGGGTCCATCATTGGGCGCGGCGGCATGATCACCAAAATCCTGGCAGCTAAGCGCGCTGCGGGTTCCGGCGCCTCCACAGTGATTGCCTGGGGGCGTGAGCCCGATGCCTTGGTGCGCCTAATTCGAGGAGATGCTATCGGCACCTTGTTGGTGGCCCAAACCCAAAAGACCCAAGCTCGCAAACAGTGGATGGCAGACCATTTGCAACTGCGGGGTACCGTGGTAGTCGATGCTGGTGCTGCCGCTAAAGTACGTGACGAAGGAAAGAGCCTGCTGCCTATCGGTATGGTGCAGGTGGAAGGCGATTTCTCCCGAGGTGACGTCATTGCAGTGAAAGGGCCCGACGGCACTGAAATTGCGCGTGGTTTGGCTAATTACGCCAGCGCTGAAGCGCGCTTACTGTGCCGCAAACCATCCAGCGAATTCGAAAAGCTTCTCGGCTACGCCGCCGAGCCCGAAATGCTCCACCGGGACAATCTAGTTTTAACCCGCTGAAGAGTTTGTCCGATTGACCCGGTGAGGTCTAACTGGCGTGGTTAATGCCATGACTCACCGGGAAATTGGTACCCGGATCGGCTTCAAAGGTCGCCCCAGGAGGCAGCTCCATGCCAACAGCCGTCGACTCATGGGCCCCGCCTGCGTCGGAACCCGTATCGCGCGTCCGGTGCCCGTGGCGTAGGTAGCGGTTGCGCGGTTCTTGGCGCGGCAAATAGCGAGCTAATTCTGTTAGCGCCATCTCGTACACACCGCGTTTGAACTCGACCACAGCATCCAGCGGTACCCAATAATCGTTCCAGCGCCAGGCGTCGAACTCTGGGTGATCAGTGGCGCGCAGGTTCAAATCCCAGTCGTGACCGACCAGTTGCAACAGGAACCAAATCTGCTTTTGTCCCTTGTAATGGCCGCGTGCATCCCTGCGGATGTAGCGATCCGGCACTTCGTAGCGCAACCAGTCTCTGGTACGGGCAACTATGCAAACATGCTCCGGCTGGAGCCCCACTTCCTCGTGCAATTCCCGGAACATGGCTTGTTCGGGAGTTTCCCCCCGATCGATGCCGCCTTGCGGAAACTGCCACGAATGGGTGCGAATGCGCTTGCCCCAAAATACCTGATTTTTCTGGTTGAGCAGGACGATGCCGACATTGGGCCGAAAGCCGTCCCGGTCAAGCATAATCAAACCCCAATTTTTAAACTTCGTTCATTATGCACAGCAAGTGCGGTGTATCAAGCGACGAATCGGTCAGTAGTGCTGCTAAAGCCAGCCAAGTTCAGTGAAGTTCAGTGAGACAAGACATGAAAGCATCCCAATTCCTTATTTCGACCCTGAAGGAGGCACCTGCCGACGCAGAAGTTGCTAGTCACAAGCTGATGACGCGCGCCGGCATGATCAAGAAGCTTGGCGCCGGTATCTACACCTACATGCCGATGGGACTGCGCGTGATTCGTAAGGTGGAGGCCATCGTCCGTGAAGAAATGAACCGTGCGGGTGCGATTGAAATGACGATGCCGGTAATTCAACCCGCAGAGCTGTGGCAAGAAACAGGTCGCTTCGACAAGATGGGCCCGGAGTTGTTGCGAATCAAAGATCGCCACGACCGTGATTTCGTTGTTCAGCCCACGAGCGAAGAGGTAGTGACTGACATCGCCCGGCAGGAAATTAAGAGTTACAAACAACTCCCCAAGAACTTCTACCAAATCCAGACCAAGTTCCGGGATGAGCGCCGCCCCCGCTTTGGCTTAATGCGCGGACGCGAGTTCATCATGAAGGACGCTTACAGCTTTGACCGCGACCAGGACGCGGCAAAAGCCAGCTACCAGGTGATGGCCGGTGCCTACCGCAAAATTTTTGACCGTTTTGGGCTGACCTACCGTGCTGTGGCGGCGGACAGTGGTGCTATCGGTGGAGATCTGAGCGAAGAATTCCAAGTGATTGCTGCCACGGGTGAGGACGCCATCGTGTACTGTCCTGACTCGGATTACGCGGCAAATATGGAGAAAGCAGAAGCTTTAGCGCCTGTAGCCCTTATAAAACCTGCCTTGAGCGCTATGGAAAAGATAGCAACACCCGGTAAGAGTACCTGCGGAGAGGTTGCTGAATTGTTGAACGTCTCTCTGGCAACCACCGTCAAATCCTTGGTGTTGGCCACCGATGCCAAAGATGAAAAAGGCCATGTGACTAAGACCCAGGTTTGGCTCTTGCTGCTGCGTGGCGATCACGACATGAACGAAGTGAAGGTGGGTAGGTTGGAGGGTCTGGCCGACTTCCGCTTTGCGACCGTGCCGGAAATCGAAGCGCACTTCGGCTGCAAGCCTGGCTACCTGGGCCCGGTCAATTTGAAGCAAGCCTTGAAAATTGTGGCGGACCGCGACGTGGCGGTCATGGCGGACTGGATCTGCGGCGCGAACGTTGAAGACTTTCACATCCGCGGCGTGAATTGGGGCCGTGACTTGCCAGAGCCCGACTTGGTGGCCGATTTGCGCAACGTGGTTGCGGGCGATGCCTCACCCGATGGCAAAGGCGTGCTGGCGATTGAGCGGGGTATTGAGGTTGGTCACGTGTTCTACCTTGGTACCAAGTACAGCAGGGCCATGAATGCTACTTTCCTGGACGTGAACGGTAAGCCGCAATTCATGGAAATGGGCTGCTACGGCATTGGTATCACGCGTCTGCCCGCCGCTGCAATCGAACAGAACCACGACGACAAGGGCATCATCTGGCCCGACGCGCTGGCACCTTTCACCGTGGTGTTGTGCCCAATCAGCCCCGATCGGTTTGCCGACGTGAAGGCTGCGGCGGACACGCTGTATACCGAGCTGATAGCAGCGGGTGTCGATGTAATTTTGGACGATCGCAACGAACGCCCTGGCGCCATGTTTGCCGACTGGGAACTGATTGGCGTGCCGCACCGTGTGACCATTGGCGACCGCGCGCTCAAAGAGGGCATGGTGGAGTACCAGCACCGCCGTGATACCGACGCCACCAAGGTACCGGTGGCAGAGATTGTGGGCCTTTTGTTGTCACGCCTGAAGGCATGACGGCTAGCCAACGCAGCACAACTGTATCCAGGCGCGCCAGTCTCCAACGCCTTCTGGTGTGGGGTGGCTCGCTGTCATCGGCAAAGCAAGCCGTTGCAGGGGCGCAACGCGAAGAGCCGCTCATCGACTCGGTACGGACCGCATTGAGCTCGGCGATTCAAAACGCAGCGCCCCCGATTCCTGAATTTGCCGACACCGAGGCGCGCCTAAAATACTTGCGCTGGTTGGGTGCGATGGGCGAGCGGTTGAAGAAGAAAAAGCCGGAGTGGGAAACCCGCAAGGAGTTCTTGCAAACCGTCTGGTACGAAAGCAAGCGTGCAGGATTGGACGTTGCTCTGGTGCTGGGTCTGATTCAGGTGGAGAGCAACTTCCGTAAATTCGCTGTGAGCAGCGTGGGCGCGCGCGGCTACATGCAGGTAATGCCGTTTTGGACGCGTGTACTAGGCGATGGTGATGCGGGCAAGCTGTTTCACATGCAAACCAATTTGCGCTTTGGTTGCGTCATCTTGCGGCACTACCTGGAACGTGAAAATGGCGACTTATTTATGGGGCTGGGGCGCTACAACGGCTCCCGCGGAAAAGCGCCTTACCCCGACGCGGTGCTCGGAGCCAAGCGAAACTGGGAGTTTGTGGATCTGCGGTAGGCGCCAGCACGTCATAGCGTTCTGCTCCGTGTCCCCCGCCCGCTGCGCGGGCTCCTCCTTTACCTGCGCAGAACGCTATGCCGTACTGGTTTTCGTGTTCTCGGAGTGCTACTGCAAGAACCCCAACTTCCCTTTGCCTTGTGAGGCCTTGGGCAAATCCTCTACCAGTATCTCCTCGTGCCGGGCCAAGCGCGCGTTGCCAAAGCCCGTCATCAATGCACGTCGCATTTCGCGCGGTGCCAGCTCGGCCAGGGCGTCCAGAACATTGCTGTGCGGCTCGGCACCAAAGTGACGGCCCCAGTCGTGGTCGGCGCGGATGCTTTGGTAGAGATTGCGGGCAATGGTGCGGGCTTGTTCGGGTGTTGGGGCTGCGATCTCGAACACATTCATGCGGTTCAGGATCGGGTCAGGGATGCTGCGCGCATCGTTGGCTGTGGTGATCCAGATCACCTGGCTGGCATCAATCGCCACTTCGGCAAACTCATCCGTGAAGCTACCCGCCGTGTCGTGCTCCAGCAAGCCGTACAAAGCCCCTAGAGGGTCGTACTGCGCGTCGCAAGCTGCCTTGTCGATCTCATCCAACACGATCACCGGGTTGGCGTACTGGCCGTCCACCAGCGCTTCAAACACTTTGCCGGGTTTAGCGCCTTTCCATTGGGACGAGGAGCCCGACAGCAACCATCCTGCAGTCATGGAGCTCATGGGCACGAGGTTCATGCCGGTGCCTAAGAGTTCGGCCAGCTTTCTGGCGAAATAGGTTTTACCGATACCCGGGTTACCCAGCAGCAGCAGGGGCGTGACCTCCAGACCATCGCGGCAATCGTGGCTGAGCGCCACATGGCGCTTGACGTCGTCGAGTACCTCGGTGAAATTGGGAAGTTGGGCGTAGAGGTCGCTCATCTCGGGCACGCCTGAGGGTTTGACCTGAAACCGCTCTGGGCCACGCTCCAGCATCCGCTGGTAGGTGCTGCGCAAGCTCTCGCAATCGCGCTCGGGCAGTTTGGCCAGTTTGCGCTCTACGGAATCCGGGTCGAACACATTGCGCATGTGCGCGATGGGCAGCCGGAAGGCTGGGCTGTGGGGGACGAGACTGCGGGAATCCATGGGGCACTCCTTATCAACGAACCTGTCTAAAATTTAGCACATTGCGTGCTAAACCTAAGCTTGAAATTGAAAGTGCCCTTGGGGCCTGTTATTGCACTTGCACCGAGGCCAGCTGGGCCGCAACTATCGAGCGGTGTGCCTCCAGCACCACGCGCACGGCCACGGTACCGTCGCTTGCGGTGCGCAATCGTTTGGCCGCCTGCTGGACCCCGAAGCCTCTGACCTGGAGGTGATGAGAGCGCAGACACTGGGGTCGTACCTGAACGGACTGGCTTGAGGCACAGCTACAGCGTCCAACGTACTGTTTTTGACTGGGTTTGAAGTCAAACCAGGCTAGGGACCAGGTAAAGTCTGCCTCAGCTGCTATCAATTCAGTAGCAAATAAAAAGCCACCCGCAGGTGGCTTATCAAAGACGTCAGAGGCGCAGCGCAGCGCACTGCGCCCATCAGACCTCAGCCCGTGATCACTTTTTGCAACTCACCGGACTCATACATTTCCATCATGATGTCCGATCCGCCGATGAATTCGCCCTTGATGTAGAGCTGGGGAATCGTAGGCCACTGGCTGTATTCCTTGATACCCTGGCGAATGCCGTCGTCTTCCAGCACGTTGACAGTTTTCACCGCTTTGGGGTCGACGCCGCAGGCCTTCAGGATCTGAATAGCACGGCCGGAGAAGCCACACTGCGGGAAGCTGGCGTTGCCCTTCATGAAGAGCAAAACTTCGTTGCCCTTGACCAGCTCGTCGATGCGTTGTTGTGCGTCACTCATGATTGATTCCAAAAAAACGAATGGTTGATTATCCCACTAAGGATTTTTGCAGTTTCGGCGTTGTGGGTATTGCCTTGTCGCCTTTATTGGAAGCAGAAAATAGCAAATCGTATTGAAATTATGAAATATACCGCCCTAATTTTAGGTTTATGAGCATGTATTCGCAATCCCCTGCCAGCCTTGTCGGCCTACCATTAGGCTACGAGTCTAAGACCAGCTCCGAGGAGATTTTTGCCATGCTGACCCACCCCGCCACCAAATACCGCGCCTTCCCACCCATCAAGCTGCCGGATCGCCAGTGGCCTAACCGCACTATCACGACCGCGCCGATCTGGATGAGCACCGACTTGCGCGATGGCAACCAGTCGCTGTTTGAGCCCATGAATGCTGAGCGCAAGATGCGTATGTTTCGTACGCTGTGCCAAGTGGGGTTTAAAGAAATTGAGGTGGGCTTTCCCAGCGCCTCGCAAACCGACTTCGATTTTGTGCGCGTGCTGATCGATGGTGGACACGTGCCCGCGGACGTGACCATCGAGGCACTTACCCAATCGCGCGATCCGTTGATCGAACGCACGATCGAGTCGCTGCGTGGTGCGCGCCGCGCCATCGTGCACGTGTACAACGCCACCGCGCCGGTGTTCCGCGACGTCGTGTTTGGCATGCGCAAAGACGAGGTGAAAGAGTTGGCCGTATCGGCCGTGCGCACCATCAAGCGGCTCACCGCGCAGCAGCCTGAGACCGAGTGGATCTTGCAATACAGCCCCGAGGTGTTCACCAGCACCGAGTTGGAATTTGCCTGCGAGGTTTGCGATGCGGTGACGGCCGAGTGGGGCGCCACGCCTACCAACAAAGTCATTTTGAACTTGCCCGCCACCGTGGAAGTGTCTACCCCCAATATCTATGCCGACCAGATCGAGTGGATGCACCGCCACCTGGCGCGCCGCGATAGCGTCATCTTGAGCTTGCACCCGCACAACGACCGTGGTAGCGGAGTGGCTGCAGCGGAGCTCGGCATCATGGCCGGCGCAGACCGGGTGGAAGGCTGCTTGTTTGGCAATGGCGAGCGCACTGGCAATGTGGACATCGTTACGCTGGCGCTGAACATGTACACCCAGGGTGTAGCGCCGGGGCTGGATTTTTCGGACATCAACGCCGTGGCCCGCACCGTGGAGCATTGCAACCAATTGCCCATCCACCCGCGCCACCCCTATGTGGGCGATCTGGTGTTCACGGCCTTTAGTGGCTCGCACCAGGACGCGATCAAGAAAGGCTTTGCCGCACAAACCGCAGCTGGGCTAGATGCGCCCTGGCAAGTGCCCTATATGCCCATCGACCCGGCTGATTTGGGACGCAGCTACGACTCGGTGATCCGCGTCAACAGCCAAAGCGGCAAGGGCGGCGTGGCGTATTTGATGGAAGCCGAGTTTGGCGTGGTGATGCCGCGCCGCTTGCAGGTGGAGTTTTCAGCAGAAGTACAAAACTACACCGACACCCACGGGGGCGAGATGACAGCTCAGGACATCTGGAATCTGTTTGATGCGACCTACCTCAACAACTCCGACGCTAGTGTGCGTTATGTAGAGCATCACCTCTTTGAGCACCCGGGCCAGACCGGCAAACATATTCAGGGCATCCGTATGGGCTTGGAAGTAAACGGCCAAGCCATGCTGCTCAGCGGCGAAGGCAATGGCCCCATCGACGCCGCCGTACATGCGCTGCAAGGCATGGGTGTGAAGGTGCAGGTGCGCAGCTTTGAAGAACGATCGACCAGCCGCACCGATGCCGCGCGATCTGGGGGCAGCGCGGATGGCGCTGCGGCCCAGGCCTGCGCGTTCCTGGAGTTGGTGTCCGCCCACGGCGAAGCCGTGAAAGGTGGTGAGCGCTTTGGCGTAGGTATGGACACCAATATCGTTACCGCGTCCATCATGGCGCTCATCAGCGGTGTGAACCGCCTGGGGCTGGTGGTGGTCGAAAAGCGGGAGACGAAGACAAAGACGGAGGCGGAGGCGGCTTAGCGCAGTGCCGCGGGCGGGTTGGGTATCTGCGCGTAAAACACCGCCCCCAACGTTGGATATGTTGGGCCAACCAGGCGATCATGCCCGGCCACTTCTCGCGGTTGTGACCATCAAAGGCTTGGGTGAATTCAATATGTCGTTCACGCCTATGGGTTGTCCGATTTTTCCTTGGCTCGCGCGGATACTGCCATAGTGCTTGGCGGCTTTGGTTCCACACGTGAGCACTTCGGGGCGACGGCAAAAGTCTTCCACCACGGCCAAAGCCTGCGCGGGCGCATTGCTTTTCTCGCTACCGTGCGGCAACTCTGCCAGAGTAATGGATGAAATCGCCAGGTGGCCGATATGCGTGTTGAACAAAGTCATAGCGGCGAGTGGCTTGCGTTTGATAACGTTAGTGGCGGTGTTGGTATCCAGCAGGAACGCCAACATCACTGGCTTTCGCGTTGAGTTTGTTCCGCTTCACAAACGTTGGCAAGCGTATGTCCGCGGGCAAACGGATGGCTTGGCTGCGGTTATCGGTGAATAACGGTGCGGGTAGACACAGTGAGTTTCCATGGATGGGATATTGCATAGTGTGTTTAGTAAATCCTATGCTGCACTAACGGGGAGACAGAGCGGTCGGCCACTGACCGCCGGTGCAGCGCGCAATGCCCGCCAAGTCCTGGCGGCTTTGCACGTGCGAGAACCCTGCATCCTGCATCAATGTGCGTACCGCAGGGGCTTGGTCATAGCCATGCTCCAGCAGCAGCCAGCCACCCGCTTTCAAACGGCTGGTGGACTGCGCAATGATGCTGCGAACGTCGTCCAGCCCATCTGCGCCGCTGGCCAGTGCCGTCAGTGGCTCGTGCGTCAGCGTGGCCAGGTGGTGGTCCTGGTCGGCGATGTAGGGCGGGTTACTCACGATCACATCCCATGGGCCCGTGATGCCCTCCAGCCAGGAGGTCTGCACAAAGTCCATATGCAAACCCAGGCGCTCGGCATTGGCGCGCGCTACTGCCAGTGCGTCGGCGCTAGCGTCCACCGCCAACACTTGTAGCTTAGGTTGGGTGGACTTAAGTGCTAGGGCTATAGCACCGCTGCCGGTGCCCAGGTCTACTACCTGCGCATTGGCAAGGGGTTCCAGCAATTCCAGCGCCCAGTCCACCAGCGGCTCGGTATCGGGCCGGGGCACCAGCACGCGGGCATCCACCATCAGATCAAGACCATAAAAGGCCTGGTAGCCCAGCAAGTAGCCCATGGGCTCACCCTTCTGGTAGCGCTGCACTAGCGCGCCCAGGCGGTACTGGGCATCGGCGGGTACGGTATCACCATCGTGGCTGAGTAACCAGGCACGGTCGTGGTCGGCGCGGCCCAGCGCGTGCAGCAGTAGGCGCTGGGCCTCCAGTCGGGACAGTCCGTGGGCCTGCACGGCGGCAAGAGTGTGGGCAATCAACATCAAATTTGCTATAAAAATAGGAGCTACTAGAACAGGAAACGCCTGGGCTACAGGCATATTTGACTAAAAATCCGGTTTTGTAGGGCACTGCAAACGGGATGCTTCAGATACTATGGTTCATCCGCAGTGATGGGGCGCAGACCCCAACCCGGCGGTAAGGAGGCGCCCCATTCTCAGGAGTCGAGTCGATGTCCCTTCTATTGTCCTACGGTTCAGCGGCCCAGCCTTTGATCTCGCCGTCCAGGCGCAGCGGCTTGTCTCTCAACGCCAAGATTTGCGTGGCTGCTACGGCCCTCGTGGTGGTCAGCTTGGCTATCACTTCCACCGTCATTGGTATCAAGAGCAGCGGCGCCGCGGAAGACGCCACCATGGAGCTGGCCCGCACCTCGACCCGCGAGGCGGCCAGTGCCCTGCAAACCCGCATTCGGGCCAATCTGTCATCGGTGTCTGCGCTGGCGGCGGCCATGGCGTCTACCAAGACAGCGGACCTAGCGTTGCAGCGCCCCCAGATCGATGAGCTGACCAAGGCCACGCTGATGAGCTCGGAGGATTTCATTGGTGCTGCAGTGACCTGTGAGCCCAATGCACTGGACGGCAAGGACAGTGAATTCGCTGGCAAGAAGCCGCTGTACGACGACACCGGCCGCCACATGCCCTACTGGACGCGTAAGCCGGGCGGGGGCTACAACGTGGAAGCGATTGTGTTTGACCCCGCACCCGGTGCCAACGACTGGTATGACGTGCCCAAGAAGACGGGCAAAGTATTCTTTACCGAACCCTATATTTACCCGATTGACGGCAAGCCGGTGCTGATGGCCTCCCTGGTGGCGCCAGTGTTGGTGGGTGGCAAGTTTCAGGGTACAGCCAGTGCAGATTTCACACTGACCCAACTGGGCAAAATTTTGGCCGACCTGAAAGTGATTCAGGGTGCACAAATGGCCCTGGTGTCGAATGGCGGCCTGTATGCCAGCAACCCGAATGCGGAGCTGGTCAACAAGAAGGCCGAAGACATCCCGGAGGCGGGCCTGGACGCCATCAAAAAGGGACTGGCCTTTGAATACCGCGACAAAGCCGATTTGGTGCACCTGATCCAGCCGGTAGTGGTGCACCCTGACACTGCACCGTGGGCCGTGCGGCTGAGCTTTCCGCGCAGCGTGGCGACTGCGTCTGCTCGCGAGTTGACGGTCTACACGCTGATCGTGGCGGTGATCTGTGCGCTGGCTACGGCTTTTATCTTGGTGACCGTGGTGGTGCGCTTCATGAAGCCCTTGCGCGCGCTGAGCGATGCGATGACTGGCTTGGCCAGTGGCGATGCTGATCTGAGCACCAAGCTGCGGGTGGAGGGCAACGACGAACTAGCGGCCATTGGCTCGGGCTTCAATACCTTTGTAGCCAAGATCCATGGCGTGCTGGACCAGGTGCGCAACAGCGCCGACAGCGTGGCCCTAGCCAGCGCGGAGATTGCCCAAGGTAACCAAGACCTGAGCGCGCGCACCGAACACCAGGCCAGCGCGCTGCAGCAAACTGCGGCCAGTATGGAAGAGCTGAACGCCACCGTGCAGCAAAACGCCGACAACGCCCGCCAGGCCAACCAGTTGGCGCTAAATGCCAGCGCGGTGGCGGTGCAAGGGGGCGAAGTAGTGGGCCAGGTGGTCGAGACTATGAAGGGTATCAACGCTGCCTCGCGCAAGATCGGCGACATCATTAGCGTCATTGACGGCATTGCGTTTCAGACCAATATCCTCGCGTTGAATGCGGCGGTGGAAGCCGCGCGCGCGGGAGAGCAGGGCCGCGGCTTTGCGGTGGTG
>JANYEE010000070.1 GCA_025363275.1 Burkholderiales bacterium
CGACGCGTCGCGCACCACATTGGTTGTTTGTAGCGCAGGGAAAACTTCACCATTGCGCTGCCGAATCCACAACTCCCCCAACCAAAATCCCTGCTCATCGACACTACGCTGCTGATCAATAAAAAAATCAGCGCTATGGCGCCCCGAATTTAAAACAGTGACGCTTTGACCTAAACAATCGTCGCCCGTATAGCCTGTAATACGCGTGAACGCAGCGTTCACTTCCACAATAACGTGGTGGCGATCGGCAATGAATATTCCTTCGAGTGCATGGGTGAACACACTGGCTGCTAACTCTAGTTTTTCTTTGCCCTGGGTGAGGGCGTTTTCCCGTACTGTCCACGTTTCGATGACATGATTAAACCCACCCAAGAGCTTTCCTATTTCGTCTTGGCTGTTGATGGGTAAAGGCGCTGGTATTTGCTGGGTATGGCTGAGCTGATCCATGGCTTTGGCGGCAGCCACAAGGGGCGAGAGTTGCCGCCTCAATATCCACCAGGTAATCCAGCCTGCGAAAAGTGTCAGCAGCACAGCGACGAAAACCAAGCGCTGCTGCAGATGGCGGATCGGGGCAAAGGCCTCCGCGGTAGGCGTACCCAGCAAGATGTACCAACCCGCTGCAGGAATTTGCTTGACCGAGGCCAGTTGCTCTTCGCCCAGCGCATTGACGAGTACGGAGAAGCCCTCGTAACCCGCAATATTTCTATCCACATATTTATGTAGGCCGGGCGCTGGAAGCAACTCCAAAATGCGGCTTTTGTCTGTCGCGGTCAGTATCACGCGGGACTTGGGATCCACCACAATATAGCCACCGGTTTTGCCGTATTGGCCCAGCGTGATTTTGTCCAGGAAATTGGGGTCACTCAGGTTTGTAACCCCCACCAAAGCGCCAATGACTTGGTTAGTAGCGTCCCGTATGGGGGCGGCCATTACAAAAATAGGCGCATTGATTTTTTTACCAATGACCGGGCTGCCAACGGTCGATGTACCCCGCTTCAGCACGGCGGACATGAAGTCCCGGTCCATGTAGTTGACACCAATTCTCCTGGTGGTGGCAGGAAATTCCGCGATTGCAGTGCCTGTGGCGTCGGCTACCCACACCCCGCCATTGAATTGCTGATGCAGTACCGACAAATCCACCAACTTGGTCTGCAGTGCAGCGGTATGGTCCATGAGCTTCGCGTCCAACTTGCGTGCTTCGGTTTCCAGGGCCTGCATCCGGTCATTGAAATCATCATTCACGGCGCTGGCGGCTACTGCAGCGGTGGAGTATTGCTGTTGCCCCAATAAGCGCTCCATATCACTTTGCAATAGGCGAATGGTGCTGATGGCGAGCACCCAGATACTGGCCACGAAGATGACCAAGGCTGAAAGTATCACTCGCGTTTTCAGCGAGCCCACCAGAGAGAATTGCAATTTCAAAAGATATGTCCTTCGCCCATCGGGCCCGATTGCTACTGGCCATCTGTACTGTACAGGCAGGTCGGCTTCAATGGCAAGAAGCCTGACTCTTGCCTTACCCCAGCCAGCGCTGCAGCTTCGCCCAATCGCTGGGCTCATCCACATCCCACAGCGCGTCTAATTCGGTCCAGCTTGCACCACTGATCTGCAGCTGCTGGCGGGTTTGCAGCAGCACCTGGTCGGTGCTCCAGGAGATTCCCTCAAGCGCCTGCGGCACCCACCGGCGCATGCCGATGAGTACATAGCCGCCGTCGTCGGCCGGGATTAAGACCACATCCCGGTCTTGCAGCGCGTGTCCGGCCAGCTGTAAGTGGCCCGGGGCGAGGGCCGGGCAATCCGTGCCGACCACCAGCAGTGGCAGATGCGGGTACTGGGCAAAATGGATTTGAAAGGCTTGGCCCATGCGCGCACCCAAGTCGCCCGCAGTTTGCCCCTGGCAGGTGTCCACCTGGCGGCGCACGGCTCTAAAAAAGCGGTGCTGGGCATCGGGCGCGCACCACAAGCCAATAGGACCCAGCGCTGCAGCGCGCGCGCACTGCAACGTCTGCAACGTAAAACGACGCTGGGCCCGCGCGGCACCCGCCAGCCCCAAAGCGGGAGCCAGCCGCGTTTTAGCCAGGCCCGCCACAGGGGCTTTGGCCAGCACGGCGACAGCGGCGGCACACACCACAGGTGCGGGCGTATAGCCGTAGCGCAGCGCCAGGGACTGCGGTGTTGCGCCCCAAAAATACGCTGCGCGCAGCCACCACATCAGCACGATAGTGCGTAGCACACCGTGCCTTTCCCAGCGCCGCGCCGAGGTGTGTACCGGCACGCCCACGCACGCAGGCGGGCTCTGGCGCTTGAGTTGGGCGGACAGGGCAATATCCTCCATCAATGCCATGTCAGCAAAGCCACCCACGGCGTCAAACGCTGCACGCTGCACAAACATAGCCTGGTCGCCTGTCGCAATGCCGCTGATGCGGGAGCGCCAATTCATCATGCGCTCCACCACGCGCAGCAGCGGGTGAGTGCCGTCAATGCGCACATCGAAGCGACCCCACACTTTGCGAGCCCCCCCGGCTTGCTGCGCCAAAGCCTGGGCGATCAGGTGATCTGCATCGGCGGGCAGCTTGGTGTCCGCGTGCAGGAACAGCAGCGTGTCGATAGTCGGGTCGGCCAGCAGCGCTTGTGCGCCCGCGTTCATTTGCAATGCTCGGCCGCGCGGTGCACACAGCACCAAATCGGCATGCGCACGGGCCAAGGCCCAGGTGGCGTCAAGACTGCCACCGTCGACCACCACTAAGCGCGCGCCGCGTGCGCACAAGGGCCGCAGCGCATGCAGGCGGTTTACAAGTGTTGCGCCCTCTTGCAGCACTGGCATCACGATCCCGAGTTTCATGGGTAGAAGGGTACAGCACCCGGACGGCGCGGCCATCCGCTTGGTAATATAAAGCGCATGACCAACCCCGCGGCGCCAACGTCACCCTCACCGCCACGCCTGCACTGGGCCGATCTGCCGGGCGCCCCGGCAGTGGGCACGGTAGTGGGCGCACTCCCCAGCTTTGCGGATGGCCAAGCAACAATGGTCAGCCTGCCCGCGGGTGTCGCGGGTGCGCCCGAATTCAAACTGCTGGTCTTGCGCAAGGGCCATCACGTGCATGCCTTTGCCAATCGCTGCGCGCACTTTGGTGTGCCGCTGGCGGCCAAGGTCGAGCAGCTCATCAGCACACCCCTCAAAAGCCTCACGTGCAATGTGCACTACGCGCGCTACGCCTGGGCCACCGGCGCCTGCGAGGCGGGTGAATGCGACGGCGAGGCCTTGATCACCGTGCCGCTGGACCACGACAATGGCGTGCTGCGCATTGCCGACGCGCTCTGCAGCGTTACATCTACAAGGACTCCATGAAGCTCTCCAAAATTCTGGTGCTGGCCGCCGTGTTGGCTGCGGTAGCGGCTTTTTTTATTCTGGATCTGGGGCGTTTCTTCCATCTGGATTACCTCAAGAACAGTCAAAGCCAACTGGCCGCGGTGTATGCCGAGCACCCTTGGCGCACGCGAGGCGCTTACTTTGCGCTGTATGTAGCGGTGGCGTCGCTGTCATTG
>JANYEE010000111.1 GCA_025363275.1 Burkholderiales bacterium
GCTGCAGCTGCCGGAGCCAGCTACCGCGCCACATTCAAGGTGGGCCACGGCTGCGATGGCTCGCCCACCACCGGCATTCGGATCAGAATTCCGGCGGGCTTTAACGGCGCGCAGCCTATGCCCAAACCGGGCTGGACGGTAACAAGCAAGCGCGGCGCACTGACTGCGCCCTACCAATCGCATGGCAAGACGTTCACCGAGGGCGTCGTCGAGATCAGTTGGTCTGCCAACGGCCCCGAGAGCGCTTTGCCCGCGGATTTTTACGACGAATTTGTGCTGCGCGGCACCACACCCACCCAGCCGGGCCCGCTGTGGTTCAAGGTGGTCCAGACCTGTGAAAAGGGAGAAAACGCCTGGGTGGAGTTGCCAGCTTCGGGCATGTCAACCCAGGGCCTGAAAGCCCCCGCCGCGCTGCTGGAAGTGCTGGACATCCAGGCCACCGGCCACGCACACTAGGCGCTCTGCCACCCAAGCTTGTAGGCTTTATTTAGGAAACCCCATGAAAACAAACTCTCTCTGGGCGGTAGTGGCCGCCACCTTGTTCAGCACCGCCGCCCTCGCCCAAACGGTCGATGTGAAAGGCGCATGGGTCCGCGCCACGGTGCAGGGCCAAAAAGCCAGCGGCGCCTTCATGCAGCTCACCGCCAAAGACAAGGCCCAGCTGGTATCGGTGTCGTCCCCCGTAGCGGGCGTGGCCGAGGTCCACGAGATGAAGATGGACGGCGACGTGATGACAATGCGCCCATTGCAGGGTGGCCTCGATTTGCCAGCGGGCAAGGCGGTGGATTTGAAACCCGGTGGCGTTCATGTGATGCTGATGGACTTGAAAACCCCACTGGTCAAAGACACCACCCTGCCATTGACCCTGGTGTTCAAGGACGGCAAGGGCGTGCAGTTCAAGAAGGAGCTGAAAGTGCCAGTGAGCCTGGCGGCACCTGCGGGTGGGCACATGGGCCATTGAAAGCAGGGCGCTGACCCCGAGGGAATCTCTGGGTCGCCAGTGACACCACATTGGGGTAAGCTACTGGCAGTTCATGGTTGAAAGACTGCGGTAAAACCCCACTGGAGGACCTATGAGTGACTCAGACACCCCCGGCTTCGGCAAATTTGTGCCCGGCTTTGATTTCTTGCAGAACCTGGCCAAAGGCGCGACCAGCAACATCCCGCAAATGCCGAACTTGGGCAACTGGGTGGCCCCCACGCTGAATGTGGAAGAGTTGGAAAAACGCATTGAAGAGCTGAAAAACGTGCACTTTTGGCTGGAGCAAAACTCCCGCGCGCTGGGTGCCACCATCCAGGCGCTGGAGGTACAAAAGATGACCCTGGCCACGCTCAAGGGTATGAACTTCAACATTGGCGACGTGGCCAATGCCCTCAAGCTCAAAGCCGCCGATTCGGTTTATACCGGTGTGCAGCGGGTTACCGAGCGCGCCACCTCTACCGCCAAAACCATTTCCGACGTGGCCAGCGGTACCAAATCCGCAGCCAAATCGGCCAAGGCGGCATCGGGTATCGGTGGCATGGTCGACCCGATGCAGCTGTGGGGCTCATTGACCCAACAGTTTCAGCAAATTGCGGCGGGTGCCTTGAAAGAAGCTACCGCCAAGACGGCTGTGGACGTGACCAAGAACATGGCCACCGGCATGGCCAAAGAAGCGGTTAAATCTGCCAAGGCAGCGGCTAAGTCAGCTGGTCAGCGCGCCGCTGCTGGGGCTGCCAAGCGTGCCCGCCCGGCGGCCAAGAAGGCCGCCCCCCGCAGCCGCTAGCGGCTGCCTGTTCCCACCCCCTCAGGCCCAAAGGGGCTGCCCCATGAAGCTTTTTCCCTACGCCCATGCCACGCACCCGCAGTGGCCCATGGCGGCGGCCTTGGTGTTGGCGCAGCTGCGCGCGCAAATGGCCTTGCACGGCTATGCTGGCAGCCCCAGCCTGGCCCTGCTCTACATCACCGACCACTACGCCAACGATGCCGAAGCCATCCTGGAGCACCTGGGCGCCGAGCTGCCGCTGGTAACCGACTGGTCGGGCACCGTGGGCGTGGGCATCGTCTCCAACAACGTGGAGTACTGGGACGAGCCAGCGATGGCCGTCATGCTGCTGGAATTGCCCGCTGACCAGTACCGCGTGTTCTCCGGCGTGGCGCCTTTAGGACTTGGCTTTGCAGCGCAAACCGCGCTGGTGCATGCGGATGGCCAAACCGCTGATCTGGGCGAACTGATTGCCGAAATGGCCGAGCGTACCGAGGCTGCCTATGTGTTTGGCGGTCTGGCCAGCAGCCGACGACGCAGCCTGCAGTTCGCCATCGGCGGCGACGGCAATATCAGCGGCCACGGCGGTGCCAGTGGTGTGTTTGAAGGCGGTTTGAGCGGTGTGGCCTTTGGCCCCGAGGTGGCACTCGTATCGCGCGTCACCCAAGGCTGTGCGCCGGTCAGCAAATCCCGGGTGGTTACGGCGGCCGATCGCAATCTGGTGTTGGAGTTAGACGGCAAGCCTGCGCTGGACGTATTGTTGGATGACCTGGCCGTATCGCTGGAGCGGCCCGAGGAAGCCATCGACGCGGTACGCAGCACGCTGGTGGGGCTGGTAAGTGCAGAGGTGGTGAAGCAGCGCCACAACGGGCAAGGTGCGGTGCGCAGCACGGGTAATTTTGGCGACGACGTGACCGTGCGTCACATCATTGGGTTGGACCCCACGCGCCGCGGCATAGCCATTGCCGATCATTTAGAGGTGGGCGCCGAGCTGGCCTTTTGCCGACGCAATGT
Organism: Burkholderiales bacterium; assembly: GCA_025363275.1. Taxonomy (GTDB): domain Bacteria; phylum Pseudomonadota; class Gammaproteobacteria; order Burkholderiales; family Burkholderiaceae_C; genus Allorhodoferax. The sequence continues at coordinate 2,760 of JANYEE010000111.1, forward strand.
GCAGGCCGCCCGTGCCGACTTGATGCGCATCTGCGCCGAGATCCGCGAAGAACTCGAGCCCCAAGAAATCAGTCTGGAAGTGGCCCACGCGTTGCAGGACTCGGAGCTGGAAGCCGCTCCCCACCTGGCCCGGCGTATAGCCGGTGCGGTTTACGTGAGCTGCTCTGGTCGGGGGGGGCCGCATTTTGGCGGCGACAGCGCAGAGCTTCAGATCGTGCGGCGGGCTTTGGGCGATGTGCCCCTGGTGGGCTTCTTTGCCGATGGTGAGATTGCACGTGGTCACTTGTATGGCTATACCGGAGTACTGACGGTTTTTACGGTTTAAGTGATCCAATTTTCGTTGGATATGTTCAAAAGGGCGTCAACCATGCAGTGGACTATTAAAAAGCAGTTGTTGGTAGGATTTGGCGTCATGCTGGTGTTGTTGGCGGCAGTCACGCTGATCGGGCAGTGGCAGTTGGCGGGGGTCAAGCACCTGAATGAAGAGCTGGATTCGCGGGCCTTTCGCTTGTCGTTAGCCTCCAACTGGGCCACCCAGGTGCAGATTGCAGTGGCTACCAAGGCGGCTTTGCCGGGGTTGGACATCGAGCCGGTGAAAAAGCTCAACGCCATCACCCAGGATGCTGGGGAGAAGAGTGCGCTGGCCGCCGCCACGGGCTCGCAAACAGGAGCGCCCGAGGCCCACAGCGAGGCCGTGGGCAAACTGGCGGGCAAGTTGGTGGAACTACAAATCCGCGATAGCGCTTCTTTGCAATCCACCCTGGGTACTGCAGTGGGCGTGCTGTGGGGTACGTTGGCAGTGGGCTTAGTGGTAGGCGTGCTGCTGGCGTTGAAGATTGCGGGTGGTATTGTTGGCCCCATCAGCCGCGCCGCCCAGGTGGCGGACCGGGTGGCGCATGGTGACCTGAGTAGCCCCATTGAGAGGGGTGGCAGCGGCGAGGTCGGGGCGATGATGAATTCGCTCTCCACCATGCAAGACAACTTGGCCAAGTTGGTGGCCAATGTGCGTGTGGGCTCGCAAAGTGTGGCCAACGCTAGCGCCGAGATTGCGCAGGGTAATAACGATTTGTCCAACCGTACTGAGCAGCAGGCCAGCGCGCTCGAGCAAACCGCCTCCAGCATGGCGGGGCTGAACACCACCGTCAAACAAAACGCCGACTCGGCGCGCCAGGCGAATCAGTTGGCGACCAATGCATCGACCGTGGCGATTCAGGGCGGCGAGGTGGTAGGCCAGGTGGTCGAAACCATGAAGGGCATCAACGCGTCCAGCCGCAAGATTGCTGACATCATTTCGGTGATTGATGGCATTGCCTTCCAGACCAATATCCTCGCGCTGAATGCGGCGGTAGAGGCGGCGCGCGCGGGCGAGCAGGGCCGTGGCTTTGCGGTGGTGGCGTCTGAGGTGCGGTCGTTGGCCGGGCGCAGTGCCGAGGCGGCCAAAGAAATCAAGAGCTTGATCACCGCCAGTGTCGAGCGCGTCGAGCAGGGCACGGCGCTGGTGGACAAAGCCGGCGAGACCATGACCGAAGTGGTCAGCAGCATTCGCCGCGTCACCGACATCATGGGCGAGATCAGCGCGGCCAGCAACGAGCAGGCCCTGGGCGTGTCCCGGGTGGGCGATGCGATTGGCAGCATGGACCAAAGCACCCAGCAAAATGCAGCGTTGGTCGAAGAAATGGCCGCTGCGGCTAGCAGCCTCAAGAGCCAGGCCAGCGATTTGGTGCAGGTCGTGTCAGTGTTCAAGATTAGCGCGGAGCAGCAGGGCCATGTGCCGGCTAAAGCCAATGTACGCTCAGGCAAGGCCCAGCCCTTTGACGGCCCGGATCGCCGCGATGCCCCGACCAAATCCAGTGCAGCCCACAAGCCCAGCCCCAAACCCGCAGCCCGCCCGGTACCCGGTGCCAAGCCCGCAGCCCCTATGAAAACAGCATTGCTAACACCCAAAACCAGCACTAAAAATACGCCAGCCGGTGGGGATGAGGACTGGGAAAGTTTCTAGGCGGTTCCCTGGCAGTTTATAAGCCAAATGAGTCTGGGGCCCAGGTAAATGCTGGCTAAGTAGCTACTAATTTAATAGCAAGCAAAATGGAGTCTCAGCGTGGCCACTGGTCTTTCCAGGCCAGCCAGCGGCTTCTCCACTGCTGGCGCATCTGCCGCGCCAGCCGCCAGGGCCGTGAGGCGCGCACGCGCTCCAGTAGCGCGGCCTTCCAGACACTCCAGCGCGCATACAGACGGGCAAACCAGGGCAGTGTCATCAGCGCGGGCTGGGTGAGTGTGAATAGGCGCGCCACCACCGCTGTGCCCACTATTTTGGCCGCAACAATGACCAGCGTACCCATCACCACCCAGGAGCGACTGATAAACCACAGCGCCAGCAGCTTGATGGGCAATAGCAGTGCGGAGGGTATTAAAAAGACGGCGAGTGCAGCGTAGGGCGGCAGACTGGCAATCTTGCGCTCCATCCAGCGCAGGCCCGGTAGCTGGCCCATGCGCGCCAGTGCGCGCTGCAGCGGCTCCCAGCCCCATTCCTCAAACAGGATGACGAGCGCTAGCAGCCAGCCCAAAATACCTTTCAGTGCCCGCAGGGGCCAACGCAAGAGCGTGGATAGGGGTGGCATGCGGCGGGGTGGGGGTGGTAGGGGCGGGACCTTAGACCCCGCGTGCGCGGTCGGTTTTGAACTGCAGCACGAAGGCGCCAAAGGTCCCGGCATCCAGCGCATCACGCACTTCTTGCATCAGGTTCAGGTAGTAATGCAGGTTGTGCACGCTGGCCAGCATTGGGCCCAGCATCTCGCCGCAGCGGTCCAGGTGGTGCAGGTAGGCGCGGCTAAAGCCTTCTCGTCCGCCGTTCGCCCAAGCAACACCACCGGTGCCCGCGCAGGCATAGCAACGGCAGGTCACATCCAGCGGCTGCTCGTCGCGCTTGTGGCGCGCATTGCGGATTTTCAAATCGCCATAGCGGCTGAACAAGGTCCCGTTGCGGGCATTGCGGGTGGGCATCACGCAGTCGAACATGTCGATGCCGTTTTGCACGCCGGCTATCAAATCCTCAGGGGTGCCTACACCCATCAGGTAGTGCGGCTTGTGTTGGGGCAGCTTGGGGCCGATGTGCTTGAGCACCCGCATCATGTCTTCTTTGGGCTCGCCCACGCTCAGGCCGCCCACGGCGATGCCAGGGAAATCCAGTGCCTCCAGACCGGCCAGTGATTCGTCGCGCAGGTGTTCGAACATGCCGCCCTGCACGATGCCGAACAGGGCGTTGGGATTCTGCAAACTCGCAAATTCATCTTTGCAGCGCTTGGCCCAGCGCAGGGAAAGCTCCATGGAGCTGCGCGCTTCGCGCTCGGTCGTGATTTGGCCCTTGGTTTTTGTCTCTACCGATAGATACGGCGTGCATTCGTCAAACTGCATCACGATGTCGGAGTTCAGCGTGGTCTGGATTTGCATGCTGATCTCAGGCGTCAAAAACAGCTTGTCGCCGTTAACGGGGCTGGCGAACTTCACGCCCTCCTCGCTGATCTTGCGCATCTCGCCCAGGCTCCAGACCTGAAAGCCGCCAGAGTCGGTGAGGATGGGCTTGTCCCACTTCTCGAACTGGTGCAGGCCGCCGAACTTTTCGACCACGTCCAGGCCCGGGCGCATCCATAGGTGAAAGGTGTTACCCAAAATGATCTGGGCGTTCATATCTTTCAGGCTCTGGGGCGTAACACCTTTGACGGTGCCATAGGTGCCCACGGGCATGAAGATGGGGGTTTCGACCACGCCGTGGTTCAGCGTCAGGCGGCCCCGGCGGGCGTGGCTGCCCAGGTAAGCGCCAGCGGGTACGTCCGGGCTTGCAGGGGGGGCGGGATCGTCTTTTAGGAGTTCAAATTTCAGCATGGCTCTATTGTCCTTGAAGCCTTAGATGCGCCCTGCCGGAGCGTGCGCATTGCATCGGTGCGTAGATACCGATCATGGAGCCGTGCGTGTCCGTTGCAGCAACATGGCATCACCATAACTGAAAAACCGGTAGCCGCGGGCAATAGCCTCACGGTACATAAGCAGGATGGGCTCGTAGCCCGCAAACGCGCTGACCAGCATCATCAGGCTGCTCTTGGGTAGGTGGAAGTTGGTGACTAGCAGGTCGACCAGCTTGAACTGAAAGCCCGGCGTGATGAAGATATTGGTGTCGCCACTGACCTGCCCCGTCAGGGCCCAGCTCTCCAGTGTTCGCACCGTCGTGGTGCCCACGGCGACGATGCGGCTACCGCGCGCCTGGGCCGCTGCAATGGCGGCTTGGGTTTCAGGTGGCACGTTGTACCACTCGCTGTGCATCTGGTGCTCGGCCAGGTTCTCGGTCTTTACCGGCTGGAAAGTCCCCGCACCCACATGCAAGGTTACATGCGCACGTTGTACGCCCATGGCATCCAATTGGGCAAACAACGCCGCATCAAAGTGCAAGGCCGCCGTGGGCGCAGCCACCGCACCGGGGTGCTTGGCAAACACGGTTTGGTAGCGCTGTGCGTCTTCGGGCGAATCCGAATGCGTGATGTAGGGTGGCAGCGGTACATGGCCGTGGCGCTCCATCAAGGTGTAGGGGTCGTCGCCTTGTTCGTTGCTCAGCACAAAGCGGTACAACGGACCTTGCGCATTCGGCCAACGGCCCAGCATCGTGGCACTCAGGCCGTCCTCATGGTCTGCGGCGCAAGTCATTTTGAGCGTGGCGCCTACGTCGGGCTTTTTGCTGACGCGCATGTGGGCGGCCACTTGGTTGCCCCCCAGTACGCGTTCAATCAGTAGCTCTACCTTGCCGCCCGTGGCCTTTTCGCCAAACAGGCGGGCGTTGATGACCTTGGTATCGTTGAACACCAGCAGGTCTCCGGACTTCAACAGGCTGGGCAGATCGCGAAAGATGCGGTCCACTGGTGTGGACGGGGTGCCATCCAGCAGGCGGGAGCCCGAGCGTTCCGGCGCGGGGTGCTGGGCGATCAGGGCCTCGGGGAGTTCGAAATCAAAGTCGCTGAGGGAGAAGGCACGCTCGGTGCCAGGAAAGAAGGCTTGCATAGTGCTTGAGGGCCGGACAGGCCCGTTCCAAGGTGGTAAAAAACAGGGGAGAGACAGGGCAGAATTGTCCCATGCCCAAAATGCCAGTCCCCATCGCCACATATGCTTGCGCCCCAGCGGCGGGTAGCAAGGCAGCGGACACCAAATCTGCAGCCCAAAAGGCGCTGGAAAAGCTGGGCCTCAAACGTGATATCGACCTGGCCCTGCACCTGCCACTGCGCTACGAGGACGAGACCCGCATCACCAAGCTGCGCGACGCCCGTGATGGCGACACCGTGCAGATAGAGGCGGTGGTGACGAACTGCGAAATAACCTACCGCCCGCGCCGCCAACTGATCGTGACGGTGGACGACGCCACAGACACCTGCACACTGCGTTTTTTCAGCTTCTACCCCTCCCAGCAAAAGGCACTGGCCGAGGGCAATCGCATCCGGGCGCGTGGCGAGGTCAAAGGCGGGTTTCTGGGGCGCACCATGCTGCACCCGGCTTTTAAAGTAGCCGGTGGCGAGCTGCCCACGGCACTCACGCCCATCTACCCCACCGTGGCGGGCTTGCCCCAGCCGTATTTGCGCAAGGCGGTGCTGGCCGGGCTGGCGCGGGCCGATTTGTCGGACACCTTTGCGCCTGGTGACTTGGAGGGTTTGCACAAGGGCATGGGCCACCACACGCTGTGGACCTTGCGCCAGGCACTGCAGTTTTTGCACCATCCCACGCCTGATGTGTCGCTGGACACGCTCTCGGATCACACGCATCCGGCCTGGCAACGCCTGAAGGCCGAAGAGCTGCTGGCCCAGCAACTGAGCCAACTGCAAAGTCGCCGGGAGCGCGCAGCGCTGCGTGCACCGGCGCTGTGCACCACGGAGGGCGGCACGTTGCATGCGCGCTTGCTGGCGGCATTGCCGTTTGGACTGACAGGCGCTCAGCAACGGGTGGGCGAAGAAATTGCCCTTGACATGGCGCGACGCATCCCGATGCACCGCCTGCTGCAGGGGGATGTGGGCGCTGGCAAGACCGTGGTGGCGGCGCTGGCTGCTGCCATTTGCATGGATGCTGGGTGGCAATGCGCGCTCATGGCGCCCACCGAAATTTTGGCCGAGCAGCACTTTCGCAAATTACTAAGCTGGTTGGAGCCGCTGGGCATCACCACCGCGTGGCTCACCGGCACACAGAAAACCAAAGAGCGCCGCGCCATGCTGGAGCTGATCGCCAGTGGCGAGGCCAAGCTGGTAGTGGGTACCCACGCCGTGATTCAAGACAAAGTGCACTTCAAAAACCTGGCTCTGGCCATCATTGACGAGCAACACCGCTTCGGCGTCGCTCAGCGCTTGGCGCTACGCAAAAAAGTGTCTGTGGTGGAGCACGTGCCTGCAGACCAGGGACACGCTGGAGCCGGCTTTGCGGGGCCACAGGATGTCGCCTCCTTGAGGGGGGAGGAGGCACCACGCAGTGAGCCAGCAATGGGGGTGGAACCTCATTTGCTGATGATGACGGCCACACCGATTCCGCGAACTTTGGCCATGAGTTACTACGCGGATCTGGATGTGTCTACGCTAGACGAGCTGCCACCCGGACGCACGCCCATCATCACCAAGCTGGTGAGCGACCACCGGCGCGGTGAAGTGATTGAACGTATCCGCGCGCAAATTGAGCAGGGGCGGCAAATTTATTGGGTCTGCCCGCTGATTGAAGAAAGCGAAGCCCTGGACCTGACCAATGCCACGCAAACGCATACAGACCTGGCTGAAGCCCTGCAAGGCACGCGGCGCCTCGATGGTCTGCAGGTGCTGATTGGCCTGTTGCACTCGCGCATGCAAGCCGACGACAAAAAGGCGGTAATGGCGGCATTCACGGCCGGCTTGATGTCGGTGCTGGTCAGCACCACGGTGATAGAGGTCGGCGTGGATGTGCCCAATGCCTCGTTGATGGTGATTGAGCATGCTGAGCGCTTTGGCCTCTCCCAGTTGCATCAGTTACGCGGGCGCGTGGGGCGAGGGGCGGCGGCCTCGGCCTGCGTGCTGCTGTACTCCACCGGCGACGCGCCCCGTTTGGGAGAAACAGCGCGCGAGCGCCTGCGTGCGATGGCAGAGACCAATGACGGCTTTGAGATCGCGCGGCGCGATCTGGAAATTCGCGGTCCCGGCGAGTTTTTGGGTGCCCGCCAGAGCGGGGCAGCTATGCTGCGCTTTGCGGACTTGGCGACCGACGGTGAGTTGCTCGACTGGGCCCGCACCGAATCGCAGCGCTTGCTGGATGCCCACCCGCTGTTGGCGGCCAAGCATGTACAGCGCTGGCTGGGCGGAAAATCTGAATTTTTAAAGGCTTGAAAAGTATGGGTATGGAAGGATCCAGCACGTTTATCGGCACAGTCTTGGTGTTGGCCGTCGTGGCGGCTGCCCTGATCTACGGCTACATGGAATACCAGGTGCGTATGCTGCGCACGACCGCCACCAAGCTGGCTGGCGGGTTGCTGTTCACGTCCAAGTTCTTGACGGTGGGCACCCGCAATGCCACGCAAGAGGTGGTGGTGAATGCCCGGATGGGGCGGCACGCCGTGGAGGCAGCTGCAGCCGACCTGGCCCACCTGACCAAAAAGGAGCTGGCGGTGGTCCTGCCCGCCATAGGCCTGGTGTGTGATGTCAAGGTGGACAGCGCCCATCGGGCTGGAAAAACCGCGGACCGCTGCACGATTACGTTCACCGCCTCGGATGCCGCCAAGCTCTTGGCGTTGGGCTTGCCCGCCGCCCCCGCAGCAGTGGTGGTGATTGACGACGTGCCCCTGCCTGTGGCGCGTGCGTTTCAGAGTTTTGCGGGGCAGATGGGTTTGTGGATTGAACGTGTGGAACAACGCGTGCACTTGGAGCGCGAAGCCCTACAGCGCAGAAAAGACGATGAGGCTGCAGCCCAGACTGCCGCTGACGCAGCGGCCCAGCGCGCGTTGGGCAAGGCCAGCAAAACGAAAGACGATTACAGCACCCCGGTCAGCGATGAAGAACGCAGGGCCCGCATCGACAAGCAGGTCGATATTTTGCGCAAGGCGGCAGGGTTCAAGGGCACTAGCGCAGAGATCGGTGCCGATCCGGGTGGAAAAATTCAGTGGTACATCGAATTGGAACCCAGTGGCAAGGTGATCCTGCAATCGAGCGGTCGCAGCTTCTACGGCAGTCTCAAGGGCGCTAAATTGACGACCCTGGCTGGAGAGCTGGAGCTTGGCGTGCGCGATGCGCTTTGGACCGAAGAGGACTCCGCGTTGTCTAACTTTCTGATCCTGTCGGGTGCCAAGTCAGAGATTCGTCTGGCCTGGAAAGAGCGGCTGGAAATTTTGATTCGTAGCCTGCGCTGAGCCTGCTGGCCTGCACGAGGCCTCTACAACCGCGCGTGCTGGCTGGGCACGAACTGGTGGTACAGCGGGTGGTCCGCTTGGGGCTGGGGTGCCACCAGCGGTATACGCATCTTGAAGCGGGTACCTTGTTCTAGCGTGCTGTCGACACTGATCTCGCCACCCAACAAAGAAGTGACGATGTTGTAGCTGATGGACATGCCCAAACCGCTGCCACCTTGCCCCATTTTGGTGGTGAAAAAGGGTTCGAAGATTCGCTTCAAGTTTTCGGGCGCAATACCCCTGCCGTCGTCTGCAAATTCGATATCGACACTACCGGGGCGCACCAGCCACGCACTCAGGCGCATGGTTCCACCGCGGCGACTTTCAAAGGCGTGAAGCAATGCGTTATTGATGAAATTGGTCAGTATCTGGCCGTAGGGACCAGGGTAGCCGTCCAGCGTGATGGACTCGGCAATGTCGATCTCCAGCCGGTGGCCTGCTTGGCTGATGCTGCGGTGCAGGGTGGCCACAATGTCTTGGGTGGTGCGCAGCAGTTCGTAAGGGCGGCGTTGCTCGGTGGCACGGTCTACTGCCACTTGCTTGAAACTTTGCACTAACTCGGCTGCGGTTTCAAGCCCGCGCGTGATGATATCCACGCCTTCATGCGCGCTCGCAATGTAGTCGCTCAGGGTGCTGCGCCGCAAGCTGCCAGTGGCAACGGCTTCTTCTAATGCCACGGTCTTTTGTTGCAAAGCACTTACGGTGAGCAGGCTGTTACCGATGGGCGTATTCAGCTCATGCGCTACACCAGCGACCAGTGCGCCCAATGCGGCCAGTTTTTCTTGGGCAACAAGCTGGTCTTTGGCATCGCGCAGGTGCGTGTAGGCCACCGAGTTGTCGAGGGCAATGGCGGTGTAGGCGCACAGCGTACGAAAAATCAGTCGCTCTTTTTCCGCATAAGCATGCGGCCGCGGCGACTGGATAGTCATGACTCCCAATACCCGTTCACCGATGGCGAGCGGCGCAAAGAGGGCACTGCGGGTCAGTATGGTGCCCGGTATCTGGCTGGCGCGCAGTTCTGCATCTGACTCGTTGATCAGTAGTTCACTGCGCTCCCGTACGCAGCGGGCAGAAAAGGAAGTTCCGCTATTCAAATCCACGTGGTCGCCAGACAAACGCACGCCGTTTTCAATGTCGTAAACCGAGGTGAGCCCCTGGGCGTTGGCATCCATCAGGTAGATCGCAAAGGTCGCGGCATCCAGCAGGCCATGTACATGTCGCTCGATCACTTCAAACACATGCTCTTGGTCGAGTTGCGACGTAATTTCCTGGCCGATGGTGCCCAGAAGTTCCAGCGTATCGCTGGTTTGTTGCAAGAGGGCGGCACGTTTAGTTTCAGATTCAGCCTGACGCCGGTGGTGTTCAGTCTCAGCCCGTACCCGCTCGGTTTCCATGCGGGTCTGAATCGCCGTGGCCCGGTTGGAAGCCTCCAGATTCAGCACACTTTCACGGGCGGCGTTGGCGCGCATGGAGGTTTCATAGGCCTCGGTCATACGGCCGCACTGTGCGTACTGCGCGGCCAGCTCAAACAGCAACTCGCCCGGAATGGTGTAGCCCGCAATTTTTTCGGCCACTGCCATAGCTTGTTCCAGACGCTCCAAAGCCAGTGCGGTATTACCTCGGGTCGCATGGATGCTTGCCAGTACACGCAGTGCCTGGAGTTGGGACGCGGAGGCGCCCTGGGCTTGCGCCTGCTGCAGGGCGATCAGGCCCTCCAGCTCGGCTTGCCCGGTGTTACCTAGCTTGAGCTGGGCATTGGCCACTCCCACTTGGCTACTGATGCACAAATCGCTCTGGGCAAGCGCGGTGGCGCGCTCGCCCAGTTGCTTGAAAAAATCGAGGGAGCGATGAAAGTTGCCTCGGTCATACGCCAAATCACCCAAAGCCGTCAGCGCGAGCAGGTAGTTGCGCGAATGGCGCAGTGGTGCATAGACCTCTATGGCCTCGTCTAGAACGGATTGGGCTTCGTCCAGGCGACCCATCATGCGCAGTGTCTCGCCCATCTGACGCAGACAAGGTCCTAGGGCCGAAGCCCAGGCAGTGGGGCGTGCAATTTCCAGCCCGCGCTGCAACCACGCCAATGTCGCGTCGTGGTCATTAAGTGTCATATAGGTGTTGCCTGCATTCACCGCAATGATCACGGCGGTCAAATTTTGCCCGGTCGCGCAGGCATGCTCAAACGCTTTATCAAAACGATCCAGAGCGCGTCCAAACTGTCCAGAGTTGTAGTCACGGGTGGCAAGGTAGGTGTATGCGGCCGTCAGAACCGTGGGGTGGTAATCGCGCGGCTCGTGCGGGAAACGCTGCCCCCACAATGCATCACACAAGCGCACGTCCCGCAGCGCAGCGTAGCGGGCTTGGTTGGCTTCCAGCCGGTCAATCCGTTCGGCGTCTTGCGCAAAGCGCGCCTGCACCACGGCATCAGCCAGAGCAACATCGCGCTGCTGTAATGCACCAGTGCTGGAGTGGATGGCTGCCAAAATTGCATGCGCATCCGACAGCCCGGTGGCGTCTTTTGCCACACTGAATCCCGCCAGTGCGCGCTGCGCTGAAATAGTAGCTCCTGCAAATTGCGAGTCTAGCCAGTGGTGCTCGGCCTCAATCAAAAACAAGCGTGCCGATAGTGCCACCATCGAGGCAGGCAATGTGGATAGGCTTGCCAGCTGTGCGCGGGCGTCTTGGGCCAGTTGTGCCGACCTGGCTTGGTCGCATTGGCGTACGTACCAGGCCAGTGTCACTTGCAGTGTGAGGCCCTCCAACGCGGGGCGCGGGAACGCCGTGCCTGCCGCTAGCTCGGCAACTACGTCGTTAAGCTCAAAAAAGCGCATGGCTGGCGTGTATAGATTGTCAGTATAACGGTGTGCTTAGCAATAAAGGTGCCGTTCGCGGCACAATGCCAGCTATGACGCTGACTGAACTCAAATACATCGTGGCCGTGGCGCGAGAGCGCCATTTTGGTAAAGCCGCTGAAGCTTGCTTTGTGTCCCAGCCTACGTTGTCGGTGGCGGTGAAGAAGCTCGAAGAAGAACTGGATGTGAAGTTGTTTGAGCGCAGCGCCAATGAGGTGTCGGTCACCCGGCTCGGCGAGGAGATCGTGCGCCAAGCACAAAGCGTGCTGGAGCAGGCCGCCAATATCAAGGACATTGCCAAGCGCGGCCAAGACCCGCTGGCTGGCGCACTGCGCCTGGGCGTGATCTACACCATCGCCCCGTATCTGCTGCCCGACCTGGTGCACCAAGTCATCAAGCGTACACCGCAGATGCCGCTGGTGTTGCAAGAGAATTTCACCGTCAAGCTGATGGAAATGCTGCGCACCGGCGAAATCGATTGTGCGATTTTGGCCGAGCCTTTCCCAGACACAGGCCTGGCGGTGGCGCAGCTGTATGACGAGCCTTTTTTTGCAGCGGTGCCCATGGGTCACGCGCTGGCAAAGCAGGAATCAGTGACCACCGAAGCGCTGCGCAAAGAGACCATGCTGCTGCTGGGCAACGGTCACTGCTTTCGTGACCACGTACTCGAAGTGTGTCCGGAGTTCGCCCGGTTTTCTTCTCAGGCAGATGGCATCAGCAAAAGCTTTGAAGGCTCGTCACTGGAGACCATCAAACACATGGTGGCCGCAGGCATGGGCATCACGCTGGTGCCGAGGCTGGGCGTGCCGAAAGAAGCGCTGATCGAGCAGTCGGTGAAGAAGAAACCCAGCCGCTCCAAAGTCGCAGTCGAGCAGCCATCCTTTATCAAATATCTGCCCTTCAAAGGCCACATACCGAGCCGC
>JANYEE010000127.1 GCA_025363275.1 Burkholderiales bacterium
CGATTTGATCCCCCAATTACAAAAGCGTCTAAATGCCCGCGAGACTGCGGTGCAGATCACCTGGCTGCTCGCAGGGATTCTGCTGGTCAAGCTGGTTAGTGGGATGGCGCACGGGCATTAGCGGGTTGGGGGCTTGTTCAGCCCGGACCAATATAGGACACTCGTTCTGCGGAGGCTGGGTCTTTAAGGGAGTAGCGGTTTGGCGTTTTTGCACGACTTGTTGCGGAGTTTATTTCGGCTTGCGCTAGGGTTCGCACTTTTGCTGCCCGCTGCGGCGCAGGCGCAATCCGTCAAAGTAGGCTCTGAGTGGCTGTGCGATCAAGAGTCAATTTTTGTCAATGATCGGGTGGCCGAAGGCCTCTCTTGGTCACCCACCGCAGCCAACGTCGCCAGAATTCCGATTCAAAAGACCTGCTGGTTGCGGCTGACGCGCCCTGCGGCAGCGCAGGTCAAGGGCGACGCCAATGACCAATTCTTGGTGTTTGAAAACTCTTGGGGCTCCGATTTTTCGCTGTACTCTCCTAGCGGGATTTTGCTGGCCCGGTCTTCTGTGGACGGAGAGCGTTTTCGGGTTGTGGTCGACAGGATTTGGATTTATTTCGCCTTGTCCGCAGATACGCCTAGCGTGCTGTATGCCAAGGTCGAGTCCTTGCACAAAACCTCAACCGTCCGGCACACCGTACACCAGCGCGATGGGCGCACGATTTTGAAGATGCAGCAACGTCAGTTGGAGCATGGCGCTGCAGGCTGGCTATTGTTCGGTGCCGCAGTTTTTTCCTTTTTGTTTTTTGCAGTACAGCGTAACTGGCACTATGCCCTTTTCAGTGGCTTTGCTTTGGTGTTTGCGCTGACTCTGTTTTCTGACCGGGGCGAACTGGTCCCTTTGGGGCTCACCGCGTCTTCCGATTTCTTGTCCTTGACGTATCCGTTGTCGGGCTTGGTGCTGGCTTGGCTTGCACTAGTGGTGGGGCGGTTTGTAGTGCACACGCCTTGGGCGGCACGGGCCATTCAATTGGTCATCGTGCTGTATGGCGCGTTGGCCGTAGCGCAGCTGACCATCATTGTGGGTATTCCACTGCCAACAACCTGGGTCGAGTTGTTTTCCGACTACGTCTACAACACGGCAGCCCTGCTGCAGTTGTTTGTGTTCTGGGGCGGCTTTCAGGCGTGGCGGCGGGGGGATAAGGCGGGCATCCTGCTGGCCATCGGTATTGCGCCGCTGATTTTATTTGAGATTCAAATTTCGGACTGGTTCGCTGGCTTGGCGCCCGGTCTGGCCCGTTTGGTGACCCTGTGGCTGGGGTCGTCGCTGCGCATCACGTCTTACCTGGTGTTGCCGGCGATGTTCTTTATTGCCATTGCGTACCGCTCGCACAAAGCCCAACGTGACGCGATCCGCCTGGCCCAGCAAGACCACCTGACCAATCTGCCCAACCGCGACCACTTTTTGCGGATGGGGCAGGAACTGTTGAACAGCCACAAAGACGCGGTTCTGCTGGCTATCAATATTGACCGCTTGAAAGCCATCAATGACGTGCTGGGGTTTCAGGTGGGCGATGCGGTGATTGTGGAAGCGGGCCAGCGGCTTGCGGGTATTGGCGAGGGCGTGGTCGCCCGTGTACAGACCACACAGTTTTGCCTGTTGCTGCCCAACCCGGAGCGCCTGCCAGAGGTACGTCGGCGCATGGAGGCTGCGTTCTCCACGCCTGTTCAAGTGTTGGAGCAAACTTTGGATGTAGCGCTGAGTATTGGCTTGGCGCGGCATACCGGAGATGCCATGCCCCGCCTGCTGCGCGATGCTGAAATTGCGCTGGCTGTGGCCAAGGCCACTAAGGTCAACTGGCTGGCTTACGAACCCGCCATGGACACCACCCGGCCGGAGAGTTTGAGTTTGCTCTCAGAATTGAACCGGGCTATCGTGGAGAGCGAACTGCGCCTCTTTTTGCAACCCAAGGTCAGGCTCATCGACGGCAAGGTGACTGGGGCCGAGGCGCTGGTGCGCTGGCAGCACCCCACACGGGGCATGGTACCGCCCAACGAGTTTATTCCGTTTGCCGAGCAAACCGGCAAGATCAGTGCGCTCACTATTTGGGTCATCCGCGAGGGCGCGCGCTTGGTCGCACTGTGGCGGGCCGAAGGGCGTCCGATCGTGGTGTCGCTCAATATATCGACCCACGATTTACGTGAGCCGCAATTCGTGGAGCGCGTGACCCAACTCGTGAAAGACCAGGGTGCCAAGCCTGCAGACCTGCGGCTCGAGGTCACCGAGAGCGGCATGATGGACGACCCAGAAACATCGTTGACCGTGCTCAACGCTTTGCGAGACGCAGGCTTCACTTTGTCGATTGACGACTTTGGCACCGGCTATTCATCACTGTCGTATTTGCAGCGCATGCCGGTGGCCGAACTGAAAATTGACCGATCCTTTGTGCGCCATGTCAAGGCTGGTTCGGACGGGGCCGAGTTGCTGGACTC
>JANYEE010000142.1 GCA_025363275.1 Burkholderiales bacterium
CAGGGAGTGCGGGTGGCTGTGGGCTTTGCGCAGGTAAAGGAGGAGCCCGCAAAGCGGGCGGGGGACACGGAGCAAAGTCCGCAGACACCCGCACTCCCAGCAAGTGCATGGCCTGGTCGTCCAAGCCATCCATATCCAGGAACACGCAGTTCTGCTCGACTACAAAGACCTCACTGCGCAAGCGCAACAACGCGTAGAGTTGCTCACGGCTCAGCGCGTTAAACGGCAACCATTGCCACTCTATCGGCGCGCTCATGCGGGCTGCACGGCCTTCAGAACATAGCCGATGCGTGGAAAGTGCACCCGCACCGTGCCGGCGCGCTCGTCCACGCGCTTGAGTGTGAAGCGGGTGCGGGTGGCTGCCACCAACTCGCCAGCGGTCGGCTCCTGGCCAAACACTTCGGCAGACACCGTCACCTGGCTGCCCAGAGGGATCGCGTGCTCATCCTGAAAAATTTCCTCAGAATCTGAGGTAAATGGGGCTGTGGCCCTAGTAGATGCTGCTGCGACAGCTATGGATTCTGTAGCAGAGAACTTCTCCATCTGCCCATAGCCTAGCGCTGCCATGCGGCCCATCCAGGCTTGTACGGCGGGCGTGGCGTTCAAGATGTCGGCCATCACGGGCACGCACTTCACGGTAAACCACAGCGGGTGGTGGGCCGCAAAGTCGGCCACACAGGGCGCACTGCCCAGCAAAAAGTCCTGGCCTTCCAGCATATGGGCCAGGCGGCGTAAATACGATTTGTAGGCTGCTGTGGCATCGCCCGGGCGCAGGCGGTTCATGCCCGCTGACATGGCGGCACGGTCGGCACCAAAGGCCTTGGCTGCCTCGGGGGGCGCATTGGCAAACATGAACGCTGCTCCTTTTGGCTGCAGGTTGTAGGCCATTGCGGCCCAAAACAGCGTCGTATCGGCCCACTGGGCCAGCACGCGGGCCACACCCTTGTGTGCTTCGGGGTAGAGCGTAGGCGCGGGCTGCACGTGCTCCAGCACATCGCAGATTAATGCGCTATCGCAATAAATGTCATTGCCGATCTGCAAAAACGGTGTTTTGCGGTAGCCACCGGTCAGCGCCAGCACGTCGGGTTTGGGCAGTATGGCCGGGATGATGACCGACTTCCAGGCCAGTTGTTTGTAGCCCAACACCAAGCGGATTTTTTCCGAAAAGGGGGACGTGGGGTAGTGGTGAAGGATCAGGTCAGGCATAGGAATCTCCGTTAATTAGTTGAGGACAGAGCAACGCTTCGCATGGGTCTGTCCTGCAGGGTTTCACCTGGGCATCGCGCGGCGGATGATGGTGTCAAAGTCCACCGCAGCGCCCAGCGTGCCAAAGCTGTAGCCCCAGTCGCCACCCAGGCGCGAATCGCAGAAGGCGGTGAATACTTCGGTCGGAGCGCTCTGGTACAGGATGGCAGCTTGCACCGCCAGCGCCACATCTTGCGCCAGACGGCGGGCTTCTATCTCGGTGGCCATGTGCTCTACGCGGGTGGGCAATGCGGCGGCCAGGCGGTCCAGCGCCGGGTGGGCACCCTTCGCCGGTGCCAGCTCGTGGGCCAGCGCGGCAGCGGCATCGCCTTTGCGCAGCGCGCGCAGCAGGTCCAGCGCCATGATGTTGCCCGCGCCTTCCCAAATGGAGTTGAGCGGCATCTCGCGGTAAATGCGGGCCATGATGCCCTCCCCGCCCGCTTCTACATAGCCGTTACCGCCCAGGCACTCCATAGCCTCTTGTGCAAACACGCTGCCGCGCTTGCAGATCCAGTACTTGGCAATCGGCGTGAGCAATCGGCCCATCAGTTGCTCATGCGGGTCTGCCTTCTTGTCAAAGGAGCGCGCAAGCCGCATGGACAGCGCAGTAGCGGCTTCACTCTCCAGCGCCAAGTCGGCCAGCACATTGCGCATCAGTGGCTGCTCAATCAGGCGGTTACCAAAGGCTTCGCGCTGCGCAGCGTGGTTCATCGCGATGCTGAGCGCCTGGCGCATCAGGCCACTGGTGCCTAAGGCGCAGTCCAGCCGCGTCATCGTACCCATCTCCAAAATCTGCGGCACGCCACGGCCTTCTGCGCCGACCAGCCACGCGGTGGCGCCCTGGAACTCGACTTCGGAGCTAGCGTTGGCCTTATTGCCCAGCTTGTCTTTGAGACGCTGTACGCGCAGGGTGTTGAGCGTGCCGTCACTACTTGGATCTTCAAAGTCCGGCAGCACGCGGGGCACAAAGAAGCACGATAGGCCAGCCGGGCTTTGTGCCAGAACCAAAAATGCATCGCACATCGGCGCGGAGAAAAACCATTTGTGGCCCACTAGCTTAAAGCGCTGGCCCCAAGCATCGGTGCCATCCGGCGTGGCCTGCGTGGTATTGGCGCGCAGGTCCGAGCCGCCCTGCTTCTCCGTCATGCCCATGCCCATGGTCAGGCCGCGCTTTTTAGAGAACAGCTTCAGCGCGGGGTCGTAGGCGCGTGCGGTCAAGCCCGGTGCCCAGTCTTTGAAGATGGCCGGGTTGCCGTGCAGTGCGGGCATCACCGCGTAGGTCATCGATATGGGGCACAGGATAGAGGGCTCCATCTCCGTGTACATCGTGAAGCCGGCAGCACGCCTGAGATGCGCCCCCACGCTTGTCACTGCGTGTACTGCGCTGCCCCCCGAGGGGGCCTTCGCGCCTTGGGGCGGCCCGGCGTCGCTCATGTGTCCGAATTTTTCGTCTTTCCACGGCGTGCCGTGCAGACCGGATTCGGCCGCGAGCGACATCAGCGCATGGTAGCTGGGGTGAAACTCCACCTGGTCAATGCGGCGGCCGAAGCGGTCATGGGCGTGCAGCACCGGGGGGTAGACATTGGCCAGGCGGGCATGGGTTTGGTACTCGGCCATGCCCAGCTTCGCACCCAAGGCTACGAACTCCGCAGTATCCAGCTCCGGCGCGTTGAACTTCAGCGCATCACGCAGCGCCTGGTTGCCCGTGAAGACGTTGTAGTCCTCCAGCGGCTGTACCTGGTTGGTGACGGCGTGGGTGGGTGGGTACAGAAGTTCAGCGGTGCTCATGGTGTTTTCCCCAGCAAATGCCTCAGACTAGTTTGACCAACTGCTTGCCAAAGTTCTTGCCCTTGAGCAGGCCCAAGAAAGCCTCGGGCGCAGCGGCGATGCCTTGGGCAATGCTCTCGCGGGCGCGCAGCTTGCCGGTAGCCACCAGTGTGCCCAGCTCGGTCAGCGCTTCGGGCCAAACTTCCATGTGCTCGCTGACGATAAAGCCCTGCACCTTCAGACGCTGGGTCAGGATCAAGGCTGGGTAGCTCAATGGCAAGGGCTGGCCATCGTAGCCAGCAATCATGCCGCAGACCGCAATGCGGCCAAAGGCATTCATGCGCGGCAACACCGCGTCGAGCACCATGCCGCCTACGTTTTCGAAATAGCCGTCGATGCCATTGGGGCAAGCCTCGGCCACCGCCTGGGACAGCGATGCCGCGGTGCTGTGCAGCTTGTAGTCGATGCAGGCATCAAAGCCGAGTTCGGCCACGGCGTATTGGCACTTTTCGGGTCCACCGGCAATGCCTACGGTGCGACAGCCGCGCGCTTTGGCCAATGCCGCAAGGGCGCTGCCCACAGCCCCCGTGGCGGCGCTCACCACCACGGTGTCGCCGATTTTGGGGGCGATGATTTTGACCAACCCATAGTAGGCGGTGACGCCGGGCATACCCACGGCGCCCAAGTAGGCGCTCAGCGGCACGTGGGTGGTGTCGACCTTGCGCAGCGCGCCAAGCTGGGTCGCGTCCACAACGCTGTACTCCTGCCAGCCGCCCATGCCCACCACCTGGTCGCCCACGGTAAATTTTGGGTGCTTGGAATCCACCACTTCACCCACGGTGCCGCCGATCATGGTCTGGCCCAGCGGCTGGGGTTGGGCGTAATTCTTGCCATCGTTCATGCGGCCGCGCATATACGGGTCCAGGCTCAGGTAGTGGTGGCGCACCAGCACCTGGCTCATCTGCAGGGCCGGCGTGTCGCTGGTCACCAGCTTGAAGTTGCTGGCCAGGGCTTCCCCTGAGGGGCGGTTATCGAGGTGAATTTGGCGGTTGGATGGCATGGTGTGGAGTCTCGTTTTGCTATGAATTAAGGAGCTACCCAGGCAGGAAATACGCGGGCCTCAGGCCGATTTGGCAAAAAATCAGTCGGTTGAAAGTGTTCCAGGCGCTGCATTGAGTGCATTCACACTCTTGCTGCCCGTTGCCAGACGTTTCACGTATTTGAAGGTACCGGTGGCATGGGCGCAAGCCTTGCCCTGCGCATCAAACACGGTCGATTGGGTGAAGGCCATGGTGGCGGTGCGGTGGATCAGCTCACCCTTAGCCACCAAGGGTCCATCGGCGCTGGGCACGGCGGGCTGCATGAAACTGGTTTTCATCTCGATGGTGACCACGCCCATCTCGGGTGTGACACTGCGCGCCGCCGTGGCCATGCTGACATCGAGCAGCGTCATCAAGGCGCCGCCGTGGGTGACGTTGAATGAATTGAGATGCGCGGGCTGGGGCGGGAAGTGAATCTCCGAACGCCCTTGTGCAAACCCCATGAGTTCAAAGCCCAGCAGCTCAACGAAGGGAATGTCAACGCCAAAACCCACCGCACGTTCCCACGACGTGGTCATGGCCACGCCTCTACGCGGGCCACACACGAGCGCCGCCGGGCCGCCCCAAGGCGCGAGGGCCCCCTCGGGGGGCAGCGACCCGCGAAGCGGTAGAGCGTGGGGGCCATCGTTCTAGCCCCCGGTCACGACGGACACACCGCCATCCACCGCCAGCCACTGGCCGGTGATGTGCTTGCCCGCGTCGGACGCGTACAGCAGCGCCAAGCCTTTCAAATCTTCGTCATCGCCAATGCGCTTGAGCGGGGCGTGGGCGGCCATCTTGTCTTCGCCCAGGGTCTCAATCAGCACGGCGGCCATCTTGGTTTTGAAGAATCCAGGGCAAATCGCGTTCACGTTGATGCCATACACACCCCACTCCGCCGCCAGCGCGCGCGTGAAATTGATCACTGCGCCTTTGGAGGTGTTGTAGGCAATCGTCTTCATGGCCGTGGGGTTACCACCCAAGCCGGCGATGGAGGCGATATTGATAATGCGACCCGATTTGCGCGGAATCATGCTCTTCTTGGCAATGATCTGGCTCAGCAAAAAGTAGCCACGCACGTTCAGGTTCATGACCTTGTCCCAGGCTTCTACGGGGTGGTCCTCGGCAGCAGCGCCCCAGGAAGCGCCAGCGTTGTTGATCAGGATGTCGACGTCGCCCATGCGCTGCAAGGTCTCGTCGGCTAGGCGGTGGATTTCGGTTTCCTTGGCGCAATCGGCGGCAATCCAGCGGGCGTCGATGCCGGCCGCTTGCAACTCGGCCGCAGCTTCTTCCAGGTCAGCCGCTTTGCGCGAGCTGAGCATGACTTTGGCACCGGCTTCGCCCAAAGCGTGGGCCATTTGCAGGCCTAGGCCGCGCGAGCCGCCTGTGATGAGCGCGGTCTTGCCGGTCAAATCGAACAGTTTTTGGATAGTGCGTGCGGACATAGAGGACTCCTAATGGTTTGTATTGGGTTAATTTTGCGGTGGGGTGCGGCTTTTGGATGTCCCCGCAGTGATACGCAACGCGGCATGCTCTGGCAGGTACGGAGACTTAAGTTGCTTATTCGTCACCCTCGCGCAAACGCGAGCGCAAGTAGATCAAAACGATACCTGTCAAGACTGCAAGAAGGCCCCCAATGACCATGCCTTGCGCCAACCCGGCATCGCCTTCCCCCAAAAAATAACTAACTACGACAGACAAGAAGCCGCCATAAATCAGAACCCAAACCAGGCGTTCAATGCGAACCAGTTTGGTATTGGTGGTGCCGTTGTATTTTTTGAAAAACGCCATTAGAAAGCTCCCTCGGGTAATGCTGCACAGGTTTGATCCCGTGATTGCACCACACCCAGCCAAGCGCCTATCTTTGGTAGTTCGTAATGGAAAAAGAATTGCGCCGCGCCCACGCGGCCTTGCGTCGTTTCTTTGGCCTTGGTAGGGTCGTCTTTCAAAGCCGCCGTGGCTACATCCAACCAGATCCAGGCCAGCACGGTGTGGCCAAAGGCCTGCAGATACGGCACCGCGTTGGCCAGCGCGTCGGTCGGGTTGCCGGTGGACCAGGCTTCCTTGGTGGCAGTGCCCACGTCTTGCAATGCTTTACCCAGCGATTTGGCAAATGGTGCCAGTGCAGGCACAGCGGCCGCTTGGGCCATGGTGGCCTGCATGCGCGCGGCCAGCAATTGCATGCCCTTGCCCTCTTCCATCAGCACCTTGCGGCCCAGCAGGTCCATGGCTTGGATACCGTGCGTGCCTTCGTGGATCATGTTCAGGCGGTTATCGCGCCAGTATTGCTCCACCGGAAAATCGCGCGTGTAACCATAGCCGCCATGGATCTGAATGGCCAGCGAGTTGGCTTCCAGACACCACTCGCTGGGCCAGCTCTTGGCAATCGGGGTCAGTACTTCGAGTAGCAAGCGCGCGTCGTCGGCTACTTGGCCACCGGCGGTGTGGTGTTCATCCACCAGACGGGCGCAATACAGCTCCAGCGCCAGAGCGCCTTCGCAATACGATTTTTGCGCCAGCAGCATGCGTTTCACATCAGCGTGTTCAATGATGCGGCTTTGCGGTGCGGCGGCGTCTTTGCCGCCACCCGTGATAGGTCGTCCTTGCGGACGGTTCTTAGCGTAATCCAGAGATGCGTAGTAACCGGCCATGCCCAACATGGTGGCCGCAATGCCCACGCCAATGCGCGCCTCGTTCATCATGTGGAACATGCACTGCAAACCCTTGCCGGGCTGACCGACCAGATAGCCTATGGCGCCAGCTTGGCCACCGACAGGGTATTTGCCCTCGCCAAAATTCAGCAGCGTATTGGTGGTGCCACGCCAGCCCAGCTTGTGGTTCAGGCCGGCCAGCGCCACGTCGTTGCGCACACCAGTTAACTGCCCTTGTGTATCCACTATCTTCTTGGGCACGATGAACAGCGAGATGCCGCGTGTGCCAGGCACCAGCTTGCCGTCGGCATCGGGAATCTTGGCCAGCACCAGGTGGATGATGTTCTCTGTCAGCTCATGCTCGCCGCTAGAGATCCACATCTTGTTGCCCTTGAGACGGTAGCGGGCCCCCAGTGGATCGTTGGCAAAGTCTGCGCCATCTGGCACGGCTTTGGTGGCTACATCTGACAGGCTGGAGCCGGCTTGTGGCTCGCTCAGGCACATGGTGCCCGAGAAGCGGCCGGAAAACTCGTGCTGCGCAAACACTTCTTTTTGCAAAGCCGTACCGTGCACCATCAGCAAATTGGCATTGCCCGTGGTCAACATACCCGAGCCAATGCTGACCGACGCGCAGGCAAAAAAAGCGTTGGCCGCGGCCTCCACGCTGTAGGGCAACTGCATGCCGCCCATCTCGTAGTCTTGCGCCGCACTCAACATGCCGGACTCGGCATAGGCCTTTTGTGCATCGTGCGTGGCCTGCGGCAACACCACCCGCAGGCCACCGTCGGAGTCTGTCACCGCGTGGGGCTCTTGCACATCCACCAGCCGGTTGAATGGCGCGTACTTCTCACGCGCAATGCGCTCGCAGGTGTCCAACACCGCATCAAAGGTTTCGCGGTTGTGGTCGGAGAAGCGTTCGCGCTCGGTCAATGCTGTGGTGTCCAGCCAGTCGTTGAGCAGGAAGTCGAGGGTGGTGCGAAGAGTCATACAAGCTATTTTGATCCATCGCTCACTTGCAGGAAACCAAGTGTGTCCGCTTGGCGACCTACTAAAAAATTGACTAATGCCTCGCCCCTTTGG
The DNA here is from genome assembly GCA_025363275.1 of Burkholderiales bacterium. Taxonomy (GTDB): domain Bacteria; phylum Pseudomonadota; class Gammaproteobacteria; order Burkholderiales; family Burkholderiaceae_C; genus Allorhodoferax. Next base: position 7,823 of record JANYEE010000142.1, read on the forward strand.
AAAAACCTTTGCATAGTGCGCGCTGAAGGGCGGGATGGGCTGTTGAATTGTCAGCGTCCTGTCAAGGCTTACAGCACCTCGGCCGTACCCCCGCCGCCGCCAGAACGCTACGGTGCACACCTTCATGGTCTCAGGGACAGGGTGGCTCGGAATCCAGGATAGTTAAGGGAAGATTTTGGCAGGCGCTCCACGCTGGGCACATACCCAGCGCTGACCATCACTTTGAAGGTACTGTGTACGGCAAAGTCCCGGACAGCGGTCCCGGCAATTGCGTACTTCAAGCCATCAGCGCGCCCATGTGGGCCATGGCCGTCATCGTATTGTTTCGCAGGCGGACGAGTGTGGCCTGTTTCTGCGCATCTTCCTTGTCAATTTCCGACACTAATCTTCCAAACGCGTCCAGGCGGGATTGGCGCATCCACTGGCGCAACGGCTTGTCCTGCGACCACTGGAACTGGTTCATGGTGCTCAGCAGCGTGGCGCGGGCGTAACCGGCCAGATTTTCCGGGAATGGCACGGGTGTGCACAACTGGTTCTTGGAGGCATCGTCACTGCCGTGCACCTCCACGTAGGCCGTGATGGCGGCGCTGAGTGTCACCAGAGGCATGCGTAGCACTTGCACCACGATGCGATCTTTCTGAAACACCGGTTGGGGCTTGCGGGGCGGCACTGCGCAGGCAGTGCAGTCCACGTAGAGGGTATCGGGAGCCATCTCCACACGGCCCTTCTCCAGCACCAGCGCATCCTGTGCAATGGACTGCACCCGGCCCATACGGATCACCCGGGTGACGCTGCGCAGCAGCTCAAGCTCACCGGTAGACATAGTGGCGTAGTGGAACATGGTGGGTGTGTGGGTCGGGTCAATGCGCAGCATCTGTCCCAGCACTTCGAGCTTCAGAAACACCTCGTCCATAGTTTTGGATTCGGCAAAGGCGGCCATCTTCTCGGCCTCGCCGCCAATGCTGTCGTTGAAGAACGCCATGCCGGGCTGGGTGTGCAGCCGGTTCTGCAGCCAGGAGTCCCGTGGAACGACCCACTGGATACTGTCGGCTTGAGCACCATTGCGCAGCAGCCAGACCACCGCGTCCATGGCTGTCTTGCCGGCACCCAGCACACAGAAATTCTGCGGCGCCTGTCGGCCAGCGCCCGGCATCCAAAGTTGCGGCAAGGCGTTGGGTATGACGCAGCGCACACCCTCGGCCACCGTGAACCCCCGCGTATGGGTTGCAGGCACGGTGATGCCGCCAAAGGTGGTGTCCACCGTCTTTTTGCGCACCTCGATGTGCGTTGGCGTACCGGACAGGATGGACTGCACCTGCCCTTCGCCCAGGTAGTCGCTCATCGGGTGGTAGCTGACCCGGCCGCTGGGCAGGAATTTCTGTTGCATCAGCTTGTCAAAGTAGGCATTGATCTCCGGGCCACTGGCTTGCTCGTAAAAGCCGGCGTTGGGACCATGGGTGTCAATGCGAGGGCTGCCCAGTTCGCTGGAGTTGACGCCGTAGTAGGCCGAAGGCTGGTGCAGCGCAACAAAGGAATAGGCGTCGTTCCAGTGTCCGCCGGGTTTGGCGTGGCGATCAACGAAAGTGATGTGTGCATCACTCTCGTCGAGCAGCGTGTCGGCAAAGGCCATGCCCATTGCGCCACTGCCGATGATCAGGTAATCGGTCTCTAAGGTCATGTTTTCCCCATGTTTGAGATTTGCCGGATGCTCGGCATTCACAATTGAATCTGATGACAAGCAGTATGGGGTCAGGCGTTCGCTTACGCAAGCTTAGGTTCTATCAAGCGGATACGCGCAGCATCCAACGCTTGCAGCAGGGTTCGCTGGTCCCGGTCTACCACAAACGACTGTCCTGCTTCCAGAACTACGTCGCGCGAATCGCCATCCAGCGTGACCCAGACCGAGCCCTCCAGGCATTCAATAGTGACCCCGAATGCTTGCTTGACTTCCAGTATTTTGTTCCTGGCGATCTCTTGGATGGCGCATGGCTGTGGGGTGCGCAGGCTGGTTGGGGTGACGTCCTTGGCGGTCAGGTTGTGCAACCAGGCGTTGAACGAGAAGTGGTTGTGGTGGGCTGTGGGGATGGCAAGGTGCATGGCGTTCTCCGGTGTGTTGCTGATGGAGAAAGTATGGTTTGCAGACGCCAGTTGTACCAGTGTGCGTACTACGGTGTCGGCCCGCGGTGACTACGGTATGGCTTACCGTAGACGGCCATGGAATCGCCCCGTCAGGCGTTCAGCAGACCCAGCGTGCCCGCCCGGTGCACAGCCTCCGCCCGGGTGGCGCAGCCCAGAGCCTTGATAGCACCCGACACATGCATTTCCACCGTGCGCGGGCTCAAGGCAAGGGTTTTGGCCACTTCCTTGTCGGTATGCCCGCGCGCCACGGCCTGCAGAACTTCGATTTGTCGCGGAGTCAGCTGTGGCGCGGGCCCGGTGTGACCCATAAACGCGCCCAGCTCGGCTTCAAACACCTGCATCGCCGGCTCTGTCGAAAGCAGAACATGGCCCTGCGCCTCCAGCGCCACAAAGCGGGCGCCGGGAATACGGGATGCCATCCTGCGGCCCTGCTCAAAACCAATCATTTCGTCCTTGCGGCAATGAAACACCAGCGTAGGCACACTGATTTGGGGGCACAGATCGCGCACATTGACAGAGAAATTGTTGCGAAGGTAGGCCACGGCCATTTCGGGCGCCATGGATAACTGCATGCGCTCTTCCAGCTCTTGCTGTTGTTCGGGCGTGGGGTTGCCAAGCAACTGCGCCACAAACAGTTTGCGGAAGACCGACTTGGTGCTGTTCCAGCCCAGCTCTGCGCTCTTGATGACCAATTCCGCCTCGTCAATGGCCTGCTGGCTGACATTCGGGGTGCTGAAAACAGAGGTAGCAAATCCGCTCAACAGAATCAGGTGTGACACCTGCTCCGGGTGGCGCACCGCATAGGCAATTGAGGTTGCCGCGCCCATGGACATTCCGAACAATGCAAAGCGCTTGAGACCGTGCGCGGCCACCACGGCCTCCAGGTCTTTGACGCCGTCTTCAAACGTCAGCGTGGGCGGCTTGCGGTCCGACAGGCCGCAGCCCCGTGAGTCGTAACGCACATAGGTATATCCACGGCTGAGTGCACGAATGTAGGCCTGAGGCTCCGCATGGCGCGCATCGCAATCCAGATGGCTCAGCCAGGTTCCCGCCCGCACCAGAGGCATGCCATTGCCTGTGGAAGTGGTTGCGATCTTCACGCCATCGGCACTGGTGCAGAAGCGTATGTCTTGGTGCAGTGTCATGGGGTTAGGTGGCGTGCAGCACGCTCCAGTCTACTTGGCATGTCAGTTGATCAAACTTTAGTCATAAAAAAACCGCGCAGTCCTCTCGGAATCTGCGCGGCTAGCTACTGGATTGGTAGCGTTTGATTGAGGCTTACAGCACCTCAAACACCCCAGCCGCACCCATACCGCCACCGATACACATGGTGACCATGACCTTCTTGGCGCCGCGGCGTTTACCTTCCAGCAGGGCTGCACCGGTCAGGCGTTGGCCGCTCATGCCGAAGGGGTGACCAACAGCGATGGCGCCGCCGTTGACATTGAGCTTGTCGGCAGGAATGCCCAGCTTGTCGCGGCAGTAGATCACTTGCACGGCGAAGGCTTCGTTCAGTTCCCACAGGTCGATGTCGTTCATGGTCAAGCCCAGGCGCTTCAGCACCTTGGGGATGGCGAACACGGGGCCGATACCCATTTCGTCTGGTTCGCAACCAGCGACCGCAAAGCCCAGGAAACGGCCCAGCGGCTTCAGGCCTTTTTGCTCGGCCACTTTTTCGTGCATCACCACCACAGCGCCGGCGCCGTCTGAGAGCTGGCTGGCATTACCCGCAGTTATCAATCCACCGGGCACGGCTGAGCGTAGACCTTTGATACCGTCGTAAGTAGTTCCTGCACGGATGCCTTCATCGTCACTCACGGTAACCTTCTTGGTCATCAGGCCCATGACCTTATCGGCCACGCCCATGGTCACAGTGATGGGGGCGATTTCGTCTTTGAACAGGCCTTTTTCTAGCGCGGCCGATGCCTTTTGCTGGCTGCTTGCGCCGTATTCGTCCATGGCTTCGCGGCTGACGTTGTAGCGCTTGGCCACTTGCTCCGCAGTTTGCAACATG
>JANYEE010000241.1 GCA_025363275.1 Burkholderiales bacterium
CCGCCCACGATGGTGGCATTGCGACCACCCACCGATTGACCGATCAAAGCCCCTGCCACAGCGCCCAAGCCGGTGGACAAAATTACCCGGCCGTCATCAGCGCGGGCTTGCGGCGCGACGCTGACTAGCGCTGCGCCAGCGAGTAACAGCACCGCAAGCGCGCTAACGCGGCGGGTGGGCTGGGAGTTACGGAGCTGACCAACTGAAACAAATGATGCTTGCATGTGCGTCATTGGCCGTGAGGCCGGTACCGCTAAACGTAGCGGTTTGTAATGCCTTAACGCTACCCGTTGGGGCCGGATGACGTGCAAACAAATCTTTACAAGCCTTCTGAGGGCGGTTTGGGGCACTTTTTTAAGCCGAATGTGCTTGAGGCCTTAGTGAAACATGCTTCAGTCGCTACTAAAAGCATAGCAAACGGACGCCCGCTCAGCTCCACGCCAGGTAATGCATGAATAAGGCTGGCGCGCTCGCGTTGAGGCAGGCTGCGCAGGCCCTGGACGACCCACATGGCGCGCGGCAGGTTGATCTGGCCACTGGCCTTCCAACGCTGGGCCTCTAGGGCTGGGTTGTGCAGCATGGCGGCCAGCCACACAGCTTGGGCGGCGCTGAGTTGGTCGGTCCGCTTGCCAAAGTAGGTTTGGGCAGCCGCTTGTGCGCCGCACACATTGGCGCCCCAGGGCGCGTGGCTCAGGTAGAGGTGCAAGATGCGGGCTTTGCCCAGGGTTTGCTCCATCTCTACCGCGTAGAGCAGTTCGCGCAGTTTTCGAACCGGGGCGCGTTCACCACCGGTGACCAGCAGTTTGGCGACCTGCTGCGATAGGGTGCTGGCGCCGCGCAAGGGGACGTCCTCAGCCTGGTTGCTGCGCAGGGCTTTATTTATTTCTACCAGGTCGTAGCCGGGGTGCTCAAAAAAGCGCTGGTCTTCGGCAGCTAGCACGGCGCGGGCCAACAGGCTATCGGCACGCAGTGGGGCTTTCTTTGCAGACGCGGGCAGGTTGTTGCTGCACTGGCTTTGGGCCTGTGCCCAGGCCTCGGTGCCCAGGCCTTGCACGCGCATGCCATCCAGGCGGGGCTGCACGCTGAGGGTTTTGCTGGGCAGGTCCAGCGTAGCTTTAAATGCAAACGTGCCTTCCATTTGCACGTGGGCTAGTTCAGGGATGGCGTTGGCAAACAGTGCATAGCCATCGCGTACCGGTGTGGTGGGCACATCAATATGCAGCGTGAGGCCGTTGGCGCGCAGCGTGCCCTGCCAGGTGGCGCTGATGGCACCGCTTTGCAGTGTGCCGCGCAGTTCGGTGGCGTTGCGGTGTACGGTCATGTGTGCGCCTTGCAAGCGTACGGGCTCGCCGCCCCAGCTGCTGCTGCGCAGGGTGCACGGTTCGCAGTGCAAGCTCAGCGCTTGCGCTACGTCGTCCCACGTTAGCTGCACTTCACCCAGGCGCGTGGGCAGGCTGCGGCCATGCAGCTGGCGCGCGATCCATGGTGTGGTGCTCCATTGAATGAGTGCGGCTACGCCCACCTCCATGTGCAGCGGGCCTGCGCGCAGGGTGGTGGCCCAGTCACCGGGGGCGGGGCGCAGGACGGCGCGGGCGGCGTAGAGAAGGGCAAAGAGTGCAATCATGAGAACTGCCGTGGTGATGCCGACCCAGTGGGCGATGCGGTGGAGCCGCTTGAACAGGCGTAGGGCGCTAGAAGCCTGGGTGCCAGAGTGCTCTGCTCCGTGTCCTCCGCCCGCTTTGCGGGCTCCTCCTTTACCTGCGCAGAACACTCTGCCACCCAGGCTTCTAGCTCTTGGGTCGCTGGTGGTGTCGTCGCTTGCTGCTGGATCGAGTGCGCTGGTGTTGAACATGGTGCTTGGGCTTGAGAATTACAGCGGGGTGGCTACCGTCATAGCCTTCCACGGGCCGGTGGACTGGCCTGCCACCGAGGCCCAGTACCAGGCAGAAGTGTCGGTGTAGCCCTGGCCTTGAGCGTCCTCAATGCGTTCGCAAACGCGCACGGCGCGACCGCCACGGTCTGCGACAAAGCAGCGCCACCGCGCTTGGTCGGCTTGCACCTCCAGTTGCTCGTTGCGGATGCGGTAGCCCAGGCCGCGGTAGCAGTCGGTTGCGGGGTGCAGCATGCGGGTGGGCCGCGCCACGGTGCGCAGCACCAGCACTTGTTTGCCATCGGTCATGCGTGCCACGCTGCCGGGGAAATGTTGGGCAAAGCGCAGCTCCACTTCGCTCAGTGCCAGCGGGCGCAGCAGTGCGCCCTGCCACTCGGTGGGCAGTTCTGTGGACAGCGCCGTAGCGTTAGTGGCTGGGGGCGAGGCGCGCTGTGCCATGGCTTGGCCGATGCCCCACAAGGCGCACATGGGCAGCAGCGTGGCCCACAGGGCTTTGTGGACGACGCGGTTCACAAAGCGATTGCTGAAAAGTGTTTTCATATCGCCCGCTCCTCGCGGGCCATGGCCCAGGCGATGCCGCTGCACACTAAGGCGAGCACGACTAATCCCACCGCGTCATGGCCCCAACCGGGCAAGTGATGGCCCGACGCCTGCGCCGCCGCCAAGACCGTGTTGCGCAGCACGTTGCCCAGCAGCACGAGCACACCTACGACGGGCAGGCGCAGCAAGAAAGCGCGGTTGCTTCGCTGTGTGGCCAGCGCCACCGCACACGCCGTGAAGTAGCCCAGCCACACCATCTGCACGCCCGAACAAGGTGCATCCACGATGATGAGTTGGCCATCCACCACCAGGCTGCTGCCGGTGCGCTCTGCAATGAATCCAAGCGATAGCAACCAGCGGCTCACCTCTGCCGTGACCACGCGCAGCGGAAAGCCTGCGTAAAACTGCAACGATGCGAGTAGCGGCAAAGACAACACCGACAGCCCCCACACCGGCGCACTGGATACGCGCGCTGGCAAGAACGCTAGCAATCCGGTCGCCAGACTCAAAAGGCCGATCAGTGCCACGAGCAGCTCCGGTAACTGGTTGTGCAAAGCAGTGGTCAGTACAACACCAGTCAGCGCTGCCGCTTGCAGGCCCAAATGTGGTGCGGCGCGCAGGTGTCTGCGGTGCGTCCAGAGCACCACCACCAGCGCGCCCAAAGCCAGAGCACCCAAGGGGTCGTCCGAGCCATCGACCATGCGCTGGCCCATCCACCACCAGGTGGGCCACAAGGCCACCGTTAACAGGGCAAGCCAGCGCCATTCGGCAGCGGTGTCGATAGTCACGCCCCAGCGCACAAAGCCGGGAGCGTGAAGAAGTCTGGAGAGGGCCATGACAGTCTCTAGTGGTTGGTAACGTTTAGCTGGTGTAGTGGTGGGCGCGCTGGGCAGCGCGGCGGCGGCGGTTGGCCAGCATGGCCAATATAGAAAGAGTTGACAGCGTCACCAGAATCGCGCCCCAGGTGGCGGGCTCGGGCGTGCTGGGCACTTCGGCGCCCAGGGCCGAGTTTTCCACACCCTGCGGCAGGGGCGAGGGCTGGTTCACGCTGGGGCTGTCCGCAGGCGCTTTATTGCGCACCACCTGGTCCACGGCTAGGAAGCTCGTGTACTGGGTTAGCAGGCTGTACTTCAGGCCCAGGTCGGTGATGGTGTCCTTGGCGGCGCTGCCGCCTTCCAGGGCTTCCTGGTCGCTGAGTGCAGCGATGCGGTGGCGGGCCCACAGGTGACGCAGGGCGGCGCTGTCGGTTGTATTGCTAGCCGCAATCGGCATGGTGAAGTGCAGCGGGCCGCTGGCCGAGTTGCCATCCACAATTAGCGTGCCCTTGGCCTCACCTTTCCATTTACCAAACACGATGAGCGGGCGTTGGGCCAGCAGGTCGGGCAGCTGGCGGGGCTCCACGTCGTACACGTCCAGGCCTTCAAAACGCACCTTCACATTGGTGAGCACGGGGGAGTCGATCATTTTGCGAAAGCGGGCGGCTTGTTGGGCGGCCTCGGCGGGTTGGGTGATGATGAAGGGTTCGCCCATGCCCGCACGGGCCAGGCCTTCCATGAGGTGGCGGTTCACGCTGGAGCCGATGCCGAACGAAAACACGTTGGCACTCGACAGGTTGTTGCGCACCAGCTCAAAGGCTTCGCGCTCCACGGTCACGTAGCCGTCGGTCACCACCACCACGGTGCGCGACACATCGGCGTTCTTGGGTTGGGCATACACGCGCTTGAGTGCGGGGATCAGCTCGGTGCTGCCACCACCACCCTGTTTGTCGATCGTGCGGATGGCCTGGTCAATATTGGCCTTGGTGGCAGGCACGGACTGGGGGCTCAGGAAGTTGTTGCTGCCAGAAAACAGCAGCACGTTGAAGGTGTCGCTGGGGCGCAGGCCGCCAATCAGCTCGCGCAGCACCGTCTTGGCCGTGTCCAGCGGAAAGCCGTGCATGGAGCCCGAGATGTCCACCACAAAGATGTACTCGCGCGGGGTGATGGCGGCGGCGGGCGGGGCCTTGGGCGGCTCCACCATGGCCAAGAAAAAGTTTTCGTCCTTGCCCTTGTAGAGCATCACGCCGCTCTCAATCTTGTCGCCAGCCAGGCGGTAGTCCAGGATGAAATCGCGGTTGTTGGTGGGCGCTGCCGTGGGGTTTAGGCCCACCACGGTGGCGCCGCCCTGCTCGGTGGTGCTGCTGATGGTGTGCGAGCTAGAGCGCACTTCTTTCACACCAATGGGCGTGTTCAGCGTCACGTGGATATCAAACGCCGGGGCGGCCGCGCTGGTGGGCGTGTTCTTGCCCTGGGGCAGATAGGGCTGGGCCACCCAAGTGGCATTGGCCTGGCTGCCCGAACCTTGGGATGTGGGGCTGTTGTAGCGCGGGCCCACCACGGTGGGGAAGTCGAACTGGTAGTTGCCATCCGTGGGCAACAACAGCTCGGTGTAGCGCAACTCCACTTTCACGTCGTCGCCCGGCATGATGTTGGCCACGTTCATCTGGAACACATTGGGCAGGTGCTGCTCCAGCAGCGCGGCGGTCCTGCCCTCGGCCTTGGCGGCGTCGTATTCGATCTTGGCCTGCTGCTTCTCGCGGATCTTGGCGGTGATCAGACGGTCGCCCAAGCGCACGTTCATGCCATGCACGGCGGCGCGTGTGGAGCCGGGGAACACGTACTTGGCCTCGATGGCGCGCTGGCCTTCGTTCTTGTAGGTTTGCACCACGGTCACGTCAGCAATCACGCCGCTGACCTGCACATTCACCTGGGTGGACTTGAGCGGCAACTGGTCCACGCCAGGGTTGTCGCTTTTGACGAAGAAGTAGGGGCTCTCGGTTTTGAGCCTGGGCGCCGCGTCGCGGTCTTGCGCGTGGGCCGGGTGGGCCACCAGGCCCACAAAGCAGATGACGGCCAGTGACGATGCCATCAACCAGGGCCAGTATCGACCTGAGGTGCGGTTTTGTGGCTGTGTGGTGGTGGGGCTATCGCAGGCGGCGGTGGCGTAGGCCATGGTGGGTTTTCTCCAAACAACGTGCAAAACTGCACGGGTGAGGAGAGCATCCCGCCGGGAGGAGAAGCCAGTTAGAAGGCGCTAGGGGGCTTGTGTGAAGACTGTGTGAAAACGAGGTGAAGGGCGCGATGCTGCGTTTCCAACGTGCCAGATTTCTGCAAATCCGAGAAATGATTGTGGATTTGCAGAAAATTGCACTGGAGATCGATGAGGTAGGTTGCCTGGTTCTGAAAGACTAAGCCGCCACCGAGTGCGCGGTCAAATTGACATGCAACCGTTCACGCACAGCCCGAAAGATGGCCGCTAAGTTGTCCATGCTGGGATTGCCAGTGGGCGACAACATACGGTGCAGGCTTTTGCTAGGCTTAGCGGTCAGCGCCGCAAGTTGTTCAAAGCCGATGGTGGCGTTGACAAGGTCACGCAGGATAAGGCGGGCGGTTTCTGGCTCGCCGTTGAGGAACAAGGTGGCGGCCTCATCCAGCAAGGCTTGTGCAAACGCTTCATCAGCTTGCACTCGCTGAATGACCGATTCTTTGAAGTTTCTGGTGAGTGCCATTGCAATTACCTCTTGAGCTTGTTGCTGGATTTGCTTGCCATCGTTTTCTTGCGCGCCTTGTACTCAGCCAAAAGTTCTTTGGCTTTGTCGATGTCCTTCTGCTGTCGCTGCTTGGTGCCACCACCAAACAAAACTATCAGCGTGTCGCCATCTTTGGCCAAGTAAATCCGATAACCCGGGCCCCAGTCGATAACGTATTCACCCATGCCGTCAAACCATTTGATGCTAGACGTATTGCCCAACTCCATGCGGAGTTTGGCAACCGTTACCTTGGCGGCAGCCTGGGCAGACAGGCTGTCAAACCATTGTTTGTAGGGGTTGGATGCATCCTCGCGGACGTACTCTTCAACTCTAATGGCCATGTTGTATGGTAACAGATATGTTACTCATGGGTTCTTTGTTTGCGTTGCTCACGCGGTACTACGCGGCAACCACAGCACCGCACTCGCCCCCGTCCCCTCCGTCTCAGGCCGATTGCCCAGCTCCACCCTGCCCCGGTGCAGCGACGCAATCTCTTTCACAAAGCTTAAGCCCAGTCCCGTGCTTTTCTTCTTCGAATGCGGGCGAGCGAGGGAATAAAACTTCTCAAACACTTTGTCCTGCGCATAGGTGGGAATGCCGGGGCCTTGGTCGCGCACGGTGATGCAGACCCAGCGCCCTTGTATTTGCAAGCCCAGCTCGATCTGGCCGCCTTCGGGTGAAAAGTCGAGTGCATTGTCCAGCAGGTTGCTGACGGCGCGGCGCAATAGGAAAGGGTCGGCTTCTACGGTGGCGTCTTCTTGCGCCACTACGTTGATGTCAATGTGGCGCTGTGTGGCGACGCTTTGCGCGGTGTGGGCCAGGTCTTCCAGCACGGGTAGCAGCGCCAGCGCTTCGGCGCTGTCCAGCACGCGGCGGGTCTCCAGCGCGGTCAGCTCCATCATGCGGTCCACCATCTCCTGGATGCGCTGGGTCTCGCGCTGGATGTTGGTTAGGAAGCGTTGGCGCTGGGCTTCCTCCATGGGCTCCTGCAGCAGCTCGGCCGCACCGCGGATGGCGGACAGCGGGCTCTTCACTTCATGCGTGAGCGTTTGCACATAGTCGGCCACGTAGTTGCGCCCGGCCAGTGCGTCGCGCATTTCGTAGTAGGCGGCGCGCAGCAAATCCCAGGCGCGGCGCAGCAGGCGACCGGGGTGAAAACCCTGCTGCGCCTTGGCATAGCGTACGTAGTCGGCAATCAGGCCAAAGGGACGCACCAGCCACACCGACACGGTAACCACCAGCACCAGCACGGCCAGCACCGACAGCAGCCCGGCGTACAAGGTGCGGCTGCGCGCGGCGGCCACAAACTGGCCGAAGCTTTGCACTGGCTTGCCCACGGTAACGCTGCCAATGATTTCGCCGCTGGACGCCACGCGGATGGGTGCGGCCATGTACATCACCGACGACGCGTTGTCGCCTGGAATGTCGGGCGTGGTGCGGGCGCCGTATTCGCCTTGCAGGGTCAGCCGCACATCGCGCCATTTGGAGAAATCTTTGCCCACCGATTGGCCGGTGGAGTCAAACACGACGGTGCCTTTGTTGTCGGTGACGTAGGCGCGCAGCTCGACCTTGGTTTTGGTAATACCGAAGATTTGCGCTTCAAATTCGCGGGCGTAGGCGGACTTGAACAGGGCCTCGACGCGGGTGGTGTCGAGCACGCCATCGCGCACATCTTGCTCGATCAAGGTGGCCATCAGCTGCGAGGTCTCTACCAAGGACTCTTCGGTGGACTCGCGGTAGCGCGGGTCCAGATCGCTGACCACGCGGTACAGCACAAAGGCGATGCCGATGGTGTAGATCAGCAGGATGCCGATAAAGATGCGCGTTCGTTTAGACACGGTGCCCCCACGCTCCACCGCTGCCCCACGAGGTGGCTAAGTCCGCTTGGGGCGGCCCGGCGCGGACTTGCTCTGCGGTACGGATCATGCTGCTGTGGCAGGCAAACCTTCGCTCAGCGCATAGCCGCTGCCGCGCAGGGTGCGAATGGGTTCCAGGCCGGGGGCGACGAGCTTGAGTTTGGCGCGCAGGGTTTTGATGTGGGCGTCTACCGTGCGGTCAAAGCTGTCATTGGCATCGCCCCAGACTTTGATCAGCAACTCGTCGCGCGTGAACACGCGGCCGGGCTTTTGCACCAGCAGGCGCAGCACGCCGTACTCGTAGCGCGATAGCTCCAGCGCTTTGCCATAGAAGCGGATCTGATGACGCTCTTCGTCCAACGCCCAGATGGCGAGGATGGGTGCTGCGGAGGTTGTCGGTGCCATGGTGGATTCGACCACCAGCCGGGTGCTGCGGCGCAGAATGGTGCGCACCCGCGCTACCAGTTCGCGGGGCGAGAAAGGTTTGGCGATGTAGTCATCCGCGCCCAGCTCCAGCCCCACCACGCGGTCGATCTCATCACTGCGTGCGGTCAAAAACAGCATGGGCACTTGCTTGCCGCCGGGCAGGGCCTGCAGGCGGCGGAAGAGCTCGAACCCGTTCAGGTCGGGCAGGCCCACATCCAGCACGGCCAGCGCGGGCCGCTCGGCAGTGAACTGCGCAATGGCGTCTTCGGCGGTGCTGGCCCACACGGGTGCAAAGCCATCGGTGGCCAACACGTATTGCAGCGTGTCGGCAATGCCGGGTTCATCTTCAACGATCAGGATGCGCGGTTTTAGGGCCATGAACGGCATTGTGGCGCAAATTTTGAGCCAAATCAGGCTGTGGCCCTGGTAGAACCTGCCTGATCAGCTATCAATTCAATAGCATCTATCAGCTGCCCGCCAGGTCATCCAGGATGGGGCAATCCGGCCGGTCGTCGCCATGGCAGCAGTCCAGCAGGGTGGATAGCGCGCGTTGCATGCTCTGCATCGCCTCAATGCGCGCGTTCAGCTCATCCACATGCTTTTGCGCGATGCGCTTGACGCTGCTGCTGGCGCGCTTGCGGTTTTGCCACAGGCCCACCAGCTCGGCAATTTCCGCCATTGAGAAGCCCAGATCGCGGCAGCGCTTAATAAAGCGCAGCGTGTGCACATCGGCCGGGCTGTAGAGGCGGTAGCCGCCCTCAGAACGGGATACCGCGCCCAGCAGGCCGAGCGATTCGTAGTGCCGCAGCATCTTGGCGGACACGCCGCTTTGGCGCGCCGCCTCGCCGATATTGACGGGCTCAGGCTGCAACGGCATAGCCTTCTTCAACGATGGCGTTGACCAACGTCTCGCGTGCCTGGGCAGATTCGACTTCCACCTTGTTCTGGCTGCGGTCGATTTTGACCTGGGCTTGTGGGTCAGCATCTTGGATAGCGCGGGCCACGGCTTTTTCGCAATGGCCGCAGGTCATGCCGGTGACGGTGAAAACTTGGTTCATGGGTTTCCTTTTGGAGTAAGTGGCAACATTGTGAACCTTGCCACCGTGGGAGAGTCAAGCGGTGCACGAACGACTTGACATTGCTATGGTGGTAAGGATTACGCTTCGCACCATGACTACTGAATCTCTCACTACGACGGTGGATATCGGCATTGGCGGCATGACCTGCGCGTCCTGCGTGATGCGGGTAGAAAAAGCTCTGAAGAAAGTGCCGGGCGTGGACAGCGCCACGGTCAATCTGGCCACTGAGTCGGCACGCATAGAAGTGTATGACGCCAACATGGAGGCCCGTCTGCGCCGCGCGGTGCGCGATGCCGGTTATGAGCCGTTGGCCCCCAGTGCCGCCATTGATACGGTGGACGCGTCGCCCTGGGCGGGTTTTGGTCCTGTGGCTATCGGGCTGCTGCTGTGCGCGCCCTTGGTGTTGCCGATGGTGGGTGATTTATTCGGCAAGCATTGGATGCTGCCTGCGCTGTGGCAGTTCTTGCTGGCCACGCCGGTTCAGTTTGTTTTGGGGGCGCGTTTTTACAAGGCCGGCTGGCACGCGCTCTTGGCGCTTACCGGCAATATGGATTTGCTGGTGGCGCTGGGCACTACGGCGGGCTGGGCCTTGTCCATGTGGCTGTGGCTGAGCGCGCCTGAAGGCGCGATGGTGCACCTGTACTTTGAAGGCAGTGCTGTGGTGGTGACGCTGGTGCTGCTGGGCAAATGGCTGGAGGCCCGCGCCAAGCGCCAGACCACGGCAGCGATTCGCGCGCTGCACAGTTTGAGGCCAGATACGGCGCACTTACTGGGGCGTGATGGCGAGGTGGATGTTCCCGTAGGGGAAGTGCTGGTGGGCGACAAAATAGTCGTCAAGCCCGGTGAACGCTTTCCCGTGGACGGTACGTTACTCGAAGGCCGCACGCAGGTCGACGAGTCGATGTTGACGGGCGAACCCCTGCCGGTGACCAAGGAGGTGGGCGACAAACTCACAGGTGGCAGTATTAACGGGGATGGCCGTGTGGTGCTGCAGGTGCGCGCCGTGGGGGTGGACACGGTGTTGTCCCACATCATCCGCCTGGTGGAGGACGCGCAGGCGGCCAAGGCCCCCATACAACGCCTTGTCGACCAGGTGAGTGCGGTGTTTGTGCCCGTAGTGCTGGTGATTGCGCTGCTGACGCTGTTGGGCTGGTATTTCACAGGCCATAGTTTTGAGGTGGCCCTCATTCACTCGGTGGCGGTGATGGTGATTGCCTGCCCCTGCGCGCTGGGTTTGGCCACACCGGCGGCCATCATGGCAGGCACGGGCGTGGCGGCCAAGCACGGTATTTTGATCAAGGACGCGCAGGCGCTGGAGCTGGCGCACACGGTCAACGTAGTCGCCTTTGACAAGACCGGCACGTTGACTGTGGGCCAGCCGCGCCTGACGGCGCTGGTGCCCGTGGGTTTGGCCGAAGACGTGGTTTTGCAACTGGCCGCCAGCCTGCAAAGCGGCAGCGAACACCCGCTGGCTCACGCTGTGGTGACCTACGCAACAGCCAAGACGCTGGTGGTGCAAGCCCCCACCGATGTGCAAGCCGTACCTGGGCGCGGCACACAGGGCGAAGTGACCGGGCGCACCCTGTTGCTGGGCAGCTTGCGCTGGATGGACGAGTTGGGCGTGGAAATGGCCGCCGTGAGGACCCAGGCCGCGCAGTTGCAGGCCGAGGGCGCTACCGTGTCCGCCATGGCCGAGCGCACAGACAGCGGTGTGACATTGCTCGCCCTGCTGGCCTTTGCCGACGAACCCAAGCCCGGCGCGAAAGAGTCGCTGGCTACTCTGAAAGCGCTTGGCATTCAGACATTGATGATCTCGGGCGACAACCGCGGTGCTGCAGAGGCCATGGCCCACCGCTTGGGGCTGGACGCCAAGGATGTGCTGGCCGAAGTCTTGCCGGGCGATAAGGCGGCGAAAGTCGCAGAACTAAAACGTGGGGGCAACGTGGTGGCGATGGTCGGCGATGGTGTGAACGATGCGCCCGCGCTGGCCGCCGCCGACGTCGGTATGGCCATGGCCAACCCCCATGGCGGTGGGACCGATGTGGCTATGCACGCAGCCAGCATCACACTGATGCGCGGCGACCCGCTGTTGGTGGCCGCGGCGCTAGACATCAGCAGCCGCACGGTGGCCAAGATTCGGCAAAACCTGTTTTGGGCCTTTGCCTACAACGCGGCGGGCATTCCATTAGCCGCGCTGGGCTACCTGAGCCCCGTGATGGCCGGCGCAGCTATGGCGCTCAGCTCGGTGAGTGTGATGACCAATGCCCTACTGCTGAAGCGCTGGAAACCGCACGGCTAGCTGCCGGCGCAGTCGCCTTACTTTTTGCGCTGCACAAACAAGTTGCGCTTGGCGTCCGCCGGGTTGGCAAACGTGATCAGTCCATTGCTCACTTTGCCCATCACCAGCATATTGGCGCTGATCGCGTCTTTGTCGTCTGCTGAGAACGGCTTGTCGTAGGTGCCCACCACACCGTAGTACACGCGTTTGATGTCCTCCAGTGCAGCTTTCAGGGCGGGGCCAGTTAAAGCGCTTTGGCCTCCACGCACATCAAACAAGGCGTACATCAACAGGTAAGTGGTGTCATAAGCCTGGGCCGCTGCCATGGGTACGGCCATGGCCTGGTTGAACTTGCGTTTGTAGGCGGCAAGAAATGAAGCCCGACGCTCGTTGCTGGGCTCGGCAATAAAGGTTTGGGCCATTAGCGCGCCCTCGGCTGCATCTTTGCCGCCGTTGATGAAAAACGGGAACGACAATGTCCACGCGCCCACCTGCGGAACGGCCCATTTCAGCTCTTTGCGGCCCAGCGCGATGACGGCGTTCTCGGTGCCCACGGTGTAGCTGAAGATGACGTTGGCTCCAGCCGCTTTGGCCGCGCTGAGTTCGTCTTTCAGGTCTTTCACACCCAGGCCAAAGCGGGCGATGTGCACGGCCTTGAGGTTTTTGGCGGCCAGTGCGGCCTCCACGTCCTTGAGCCCGGCTTCGCCGTAGCCCGTGGTGTCGGCAAAGATGGCGACTTTGTCCCAGCCCTTGCCCAAAATATGTTCCACCACAAACGGAGCCTGAATGGCATCGCGCGCCGATGTGCGAAAGATATAGCTGCTGGGTCCGGGGTATTTGGCGGTGAGAGGTGTGCCCGTTGCGCAGGGAATCAGCAGCGGCATCTTGGCGTTCTGGAACAACTCGATCGATTTGGCAGCTACGCCGGTGTTGCAAAAGCCAATGGTGGCAGCGACGCCTTCAGTGATCAATTCTTGCGAGCCCTTGAGTCCTACATCCGGATTGCCCTGGTCGTCTTTGATCACCAAGGCCAGCGGACGACCCAGGTAGCCGCCCCCGGCGTTGATTTGTTCGGTAGCCAATTGCACACCCTGCAGCATCAGCAATCCGAAATCGGATGATGGCCCCGTAAAGGGCCCGATCACGCCGATCTTGAGCGGTCCGCTGGTGGGCGCCTGGGCGTGGGCCGGAAGCATGCTGGTGACAGCGCCCCAGACGAGTCCGCCAGCGATGAGCCTGGATAAGGTGGAGCGACGATTAAAAAGGCAGTGCATACGAACCTCTGGGTTGAGATAGACCCATTCTGAAACGGCAAGATGACACGGTCATGCTGGCTTACCCTTACCGGCCGCGACACTGTCAGGCACCTGCAAGGCAAAAACCTCCAAGGCAAAAACGCTCCTGGCGGAGAATTTATGAGTCGAATCGGGCTGTAGCCCAGGAATTCGCTGCCTAAGTAGCTATCAATACAGTAGCATTTTTGTGCACTCTGACCGTTGCGCCATTGGTGGTGACGGCATGAGTGCCCGGTACAACAGGGAGTAAACCCCTCCTGCACAATACGAGGGATGAGTCTGAATTCACCACAACCTAGCCGCAGCGTTTGGGCGCTGGCGGTGGCGCTCTCGCTGGGGGCCGCCGTGTCGTTGGGTATTACCCGCTTTGCCTATGGCCTGCTGTTGCCCGCCATGCGCACTGATTTGGGCTGGAGCTACACGCTGGCCGGCGGCATGAATACGGCCAACGCCCTCGGCTATTTTGTGGGGGCATTGGCTACGCCGTGGCTGATGCGCCGCCATGGGCCGTCTACGCTGCTGTGGGTGGGGGCCGTGCTGTCCAGCGCTTTCATGGGCTTGAGCGGCTTTTTTACTGCGGCCGAACCGCTGCTGGTGCAGCGCCTGCTGGCAGGTGTGGCCAGTGCGCTGGTGTTTATTGCCGGGGGGCTGCTGGCCGCGCGGCTGGGTGCGCGCTACCCTCATAGGAGCGGTCTGCTGCTGGGCATGTATTACGGTGGCACGGGGTTGGGCATCGTGTTCTCGGCCATAGTGGTGCCCTGGGTGCTGGAGGCCGCCCATCTGCAGCCGCATGGCTGGCGCTGGGCCTGGTGGGCGCTGGCGCTGGCGTGTGCGCTAGCCAGTGCGGTGCTGGTCTGGCCCGCACGGGTAATGGCGCAGTGGGACTTGCCCAAGCCCGCGCCCGGTGCCAGCAGTGCAGCGTTCCATTGGCGTGATTTTGGTTTTGGCCTGGCGGGCTATACCCTGTTTGGCGTAGGTTATATCGGCTACATGACCTTTGTGGTGGCGCTGCTGCGCGCGCAGGGCAGCAGTGCTGCCGAGGTGACCGTGTTTTACGCGCTGCTGGGAGTGGCGGTGGTGGCGTCTAGCCGCATCTGGGCGAGCTTGTTGGACCGTCACCGCGATGGCCGCCCGCTGGCCACGCTCAACGCTTTGCTGGGGGTGGCTACGGTGCTGCCAGCGCTTACGCAGTGGTGGCCGCTGGTATTGGCGTCGGGCTTGTTGTTTGGCGGGGTGTTTTTGTCCGTAGTTGCGTCTACGACCGCACTGGTGCGGCACAACCTGCCGCCTGCCGCGTGGGCAGCAGGTATCAGTGCGTTCACCACAGTGTTTGCTGCGGGCCAAATCATTGGCCCTACGGTGGTGGGCTGGATTGCGGATGGCCCCGGCGGGTTGGCGCGGGGCCTAGTGTTCTCCGCCGTGGCGCTTTGGCTAGGAGCGGGCTTGGGTTTAAGACAAAAGGCGCTGTAGTTTGGTTTTGCGGCGCGCAACAGCGCCTACCAATCCCAAACCTGCCAACAACAGAGCATAGGACTCAGGCTCTGGTACCGCGGTGACGTTGACTAGAAATACGCCCGAGTTGTTGGCGCTGTAGGTGTCGTTCACCGCTGCGTAGATATGACCAGCCGTGGCCAGGGTCACTTGTTTGGAGTAGCCAATCGTGAACCAGTCGGCGACGTCGGGGGTGCTGGAAAACGTGCCCGCCAAAGCGCCAATCTTGACGCCTGCACCCGCAAAGCCATAGGCTCCATCAGCAATGACGGAGCCGCTGGGGTTGAAGTAGCTGTAGCCCGGCGTTGTCACTTCTGATTTGGGCGTGCCATCGGGATTCATCGTGAACGAGCCGTCTCCAACCAAATCGACGGAGCCACTGGCACTGATGGTGTAGGTGCCAGCGCTGAAGCTGCCTAAGTCAACGATCGGTGCGTTGTTGGCATTGACGCTGGTGCTGGCAAAGGCGGTGTGGGCCGAAAGCAGCAGGCTGGCGGCGATGGCGATGGTTCGCAAGATCACGGTATGGGTCTCCTCATTCGAATACCGCTATCGTATTTTTGTTGGGGGCTGGGCTCAATAGTCCGTTCGGCCTATGTCCGCCAGCCGACTGCCCCCCCAACTTTCGGGGGGCTACGCAGTCTTATTTGAGCAAACCCTCGGCTTTCATGGCGGCAACCACTGCAGGGCGCGTACCCACGCGGGCGCGAAACGCGGCCAGGTTGGCAAAGCCGGAGATATCCATCTGTACGTAGGTCGCCCAGTTGGTCACCGTAAAGAGGTAGCCGTCGGCCACCGTGAAGGTGCTGCCCATGAGGTAGTCTTTGCCGGCCAGTTCGCCATCGACCCAAGTTAAGCGCTTGTTGATTTGCGCTATGGCGGCAGCCTTGGTTTCTTGGGGCGTACCGGGTGTGAACAAGGGGCCGAAGCTTTTATGCAGTTCGGTGCCGATGAAGGTCAGCCACTCTTGCAGCTTGTAGCGCTCGTAGGTGCCGTTGGCTGGGGCCAGATTTTTCTGTGGCACCTGGTCCGCAATGTACTGCACGATGGCCGGGCCTTCGTGCAAGCTACGGCCGTCATCCAGGGTCAAGTAAGGCACATAGCCTAGCGGGTTGATGCTGTAGAAGTCCGTGCCGTCGGGGAGCTTATGGGTCTTGGTAGGCGCTGCAATGGCTTCAAAAGCCAGACCGGCTTCGTGCAGGGCAATATGGGGGGACAGGGAGCAGGCGCCGGGGGAGTAATAAAGTTTCATGGTGGTGTTGCGTCAGGTCAAACATCGAGAGCACTATCGTAGCGTGCATCCTTTTTTGTTGTGCGTTCAGGCCAGATTTCGCTACGATGTGAGGATGAAAACAATTGGTCGTTGGTTGGGTGTGGGCGTATTCGCTGGGTTCTGTCTGGCAAAGCTCGCTTTTGCATTGCCCGCTAACGAGTATTGCACGGGCCCCGTGCGTATTGCACTGTTTGAATTCGGTGCGATGTACCGCATTGCGAGCAATGACGGTATTGATGTCGGCTTGATCGACATGCTGGAGAAGCGCACAGGGTGCAGCTTTGAGCGTGTCGTGCGACCCCGGGCGCGAATCTGGAAGGAGCTTGAGTCGGGCACACTGGATATGGCCACAGCCGCGGTGCGTACGCCGGAGCGCAGTCGCTATTTGTTCTTCTCGCCCTACATGCAGGCGCGCAATGTGGTGTTGGTGCGCCGCTCCAGCGCTCCGACCAAGTTAACACTCGCGGGGCTGGAGGCGGGTGCACTGCGCATGGGCGTGGTGCGGGGATTTCGCCACGAAGCGGTGTACGACGATTTGATCCTGCGCATGAAGGCGATTGACCGTGTGACGGAGGCGGTCGATGTGGCAGAGTTGCTGCGCATGCTGGACCGAAAGCTGGTTGATGTAGTGCTCAGCCAGCCGGTGGTGTATGCGCAGTATGTGTCGCCCGAGGTGGTCTCGCGGGACTACGCTGTGTACGATTGGGCGCCGGTGGCTGAGTCAGTGGTGGGGTCGTTGGTGTTTTCACGACAGCGATTTACGCCTGAGCAGTTCAAGCGCTGGGATGCATTGCTGCAATCACTGCTGCGCGACGGGACGATCACGAAAATCTTGCGCCAGTACGTGGGCCCGGAGCAGGCGCGGGAGCTGGTGTACGACGGCCCCCGTTTGACCGACGAAGTCGTACAGCCCCCACCCTGAATTTATGCCGCCTTGATGAGATCGGCCGCTTTTTCCGCGATCATGATGGTCGGCCCATTGGTATTACCACTCACGACCTGAGGCATGACCGAAGCGTCCACTACGCGCAGGCCCGCGATGCCATGAACCCGCAGTTCGGCGTCCACGACATCCATCGGGCCAGGGCCCATGCGGCAGGTACCCACGGGGTGGTAAATCGTGTCGGCTTTGGTGCGAATGAATTGCTCGATTTGCGCATCAGTCGTGGCTGCTGCAGACGCCGCTACTTCTTTACCGCCGAGCTTGGCTAATGCGGGTTGGTTTAGCACCGTGCGCATGATCTTGAAACCGTTGATCAGGCGGTCTACATCATCGCGATCACCTAAGAAGTTGGGGTCGATCAGTGGTGCGGCGGAGGGGTCTTTGCTGGCCAAACGCAGCGTACCGCGGCTCTTGGGGCGCAGTACGCACACATGGCATGAATAGCCGTGGCCGAACACGGTGGTGCGGCCGTGGTTCTCCAGCTTGGCGACGACAAAGTGGAATTGCAGATCAGGCGTCTTCTCAGTCGCACTGCTCTTGATGAAGCCACCGGCTTCGGCCACATTGGACGTGAGGGGCCCGGTGCGCTTATCCCGCCATTCAAAGACGCCTTTGAGCAACGTCCACACGCCGCCCAGCGAAATACCGACGGATTGGGTGAGCGCTGGCGCGTGCACTTGCTGCACGATGTCCAGATGGTCGTGCAGGTTTTCGCCCACACCGGGCAGGTCGTGAATGGGATTGATGCCCATGTCAGCCAGATGCTTGCGCGGGCCAATGCCTGAGAGCATCAAAATTTGCGGTGAACCAAAAGCGCCGGCACACAAGAGCACTTCCCTACCGGCCAGCAGTTGTTTGGTTTGGCCTTGGTGCACAAACTCTACGCCGGTAGCGCGCTTGTCTTTGAGCAGGATACGGGTGGTGAGCGCGCCGGTGAATACCTGCAAATTGGAGCGGCTCAGGTTGGGTGTCAGGTAGCCTTTGGCGGCGCTCCAGCGCTCGCCGTTTTTATGCGTCACTTGGTAGGGGCCCACGCCCTCTTGGCTGGCGCCATTGAAGTCGGGGTTGACCGGGTAGCCTGCCTGGCGGCCGGCCTCTGCAAATACCGCACCGAGCGGGTTGGGGCTGGTCAGGTCTTGCACATGCAAAGGCCCGCCTTTGCCATGGAAGGCATCGGCGCCGCGGGCGTTATCCTCAGCGCGTTTGAAGTAGGGCAGCACCTCGTTCCAGCTCCAGCCGGGGTTGCCCAATGAAGCCCAGTGGTTGTAGTCTTCCTGCTGGCCGCGGATGTAGATCATCGCGTTGATGGAGCTGGAGCCGCCCAGCACTTTGCCGCGTGGCTGGTAGCCTTTGCGGCCATTTAGGCCGGGTTGGGGCGTGGTGTCGTATTTCCAGTTGGCTTGGCCGTTTTGGGCCAACAGGGCCAGGCCCATCGGGCAGTGAATCAGCACGCTCTTGTCTACCGGCCCGGCTTCCAGCAGGGCGACGGTGACCTTGGGGTCTTCGCTCAGGCGGGCGGCCAGCACGCAGCCGGCGGAGCCGCCGCCAATGATGATGTAGTCAAATGTGGAGTTGGCTGGTGTGTCGCTCATGGGTGGGCCTTGGTACGGTTTATTTAGTAATGAAGTTCAGGTACTTGCTGGCGAAATTGCTGTACGGGGGGTAGAGCAGTTTTACCGCAGTGAAGGGCGCTTGGTAGAACACCGGGCGCATCTTGGAGAAGGTCACAAAGCCCTCCACGCCATGGTAGTGGCCCATGCCACTGTCGCCCACACCGCCAAAGGGCAGGTCGTGCTGGCCGACATGGAACAGGCCGTCGTTGACGCTCACGCCGCCGGACATGACGTGGTCAATGATCTTCTGCACATGGGCGTTGTTGTTGCTGAACGGGTAGAGCGCCAGCGGGCGCGGCCCAGCGTTGATGGCGTTGATGGGCTCGTCTAGCGTGTCGTAGGCAACGATGGGCAGCACCGGGCCAAAGATCTCGCGCTGCATCAGGGCACAGTCTTCGGGGGCATTGAGCACCAGGTGCGGTGCGATCTTGCGGGTTTTGGCGTCCCAGGCTTTGCCGGGCACCAGTTGCACCAGCGTGGCACCGCGTTCTTGGGCCTCAAGCATCGCGCCGGTGATGCGGGCAAAGGCCTTGGCATCGATCACCGAGGTGTAGTCGGGCGTGTCCAGCGTGGGATAGCGCTTGGCCACAATTTCTTGCGCCAGCTCGACAAATTTTTCGACCTTGTTGCGCGGCACGAAGGCGTGGTCGACCGTGGTGCAGATCTGGCCGGCATTGAGCAGCTTCACAAACAGGATGCGCTCTGCCGCCTTGCGCAGCGGGAAGTCCTTGCAAATGATGGCGGGTGATTTGCCGCCCATCTCTAGCGTCACGGGGCAGAGGTTTTTGGCAGCGGCGGCCATCACGGCGCGGCCAGTGTCGCCCGAGCCGGTGAACATCAGGTGGTCAAACTTGAGCTGTGAAAACTCAATGCCAACACCACCGGTTTCGTCGAAGAAAGCGAGCTTGTCGCGTGGGAAATAGCTGGGGATTTTTTCCTGCAACAGGGCCGTCAGATGGCGTGAGTTTTCAGACATCTTGACCATGGCGCGGTTGCCCGCCGCAAAGATGTAGATCAGGCCGGTGAAGCTCAGGTTGATAGGAAAGTTCCACGGCACGATGGAACCCACCACGCCCAGCGGTTGGGGAATCACGCGGTTGCTGGCGCCAAAGAAGTTCACCAGGTCGACGCCGCGGCGCTGCGGCTTCATCCAAGACTTCAGGTTTTTGAGGGCGTAGTTCACGCCGTCCATCACCGCAAAGATTTCGGCAAATAGCGTCTCGTGCGTGGAGCGGTTGCCATAGTCTTTGCTGATGGCTTCGACGATGGCGTCGCGGTGGTCGCGGATAAAGGCCTGCAGCTTCAGCAAGTCGGTTTTGCGCTCGGCCAGCGTGGGGGTGGGGTGGGCCAGGTGGGCGGTGCGCTGGAGTTTGAGCGTGTCTTCTAGCTCGCGGCGCACAACGGCGGTGGGTGTGGCCGCGCGCAGAGGGATGGCGCTAGTGCGCGCAGCCCGCTTGGGTGTGGCTGCGGTAGGGGTGCTGTCGGCGGTGGATAGGGGGGATGTGGGGCTGGGCATCATGTTCTAAAGCTAGGGTCCAGGCGGTCGGCCTTGCGCAAGAGTGAGGGCCAGGCAAAAGCCCCGCCCATGCCGCTGGTTTGTACGCGCATGGCTTGCGCCACGCCCTGGACGATTAAAGGATTGACTTCGGTGAGCGTGCCACCGGCCTGCGCCGCGATCTGGATCTGGCAGGTGGTCTCGAAGATATACATGCTCAAGAAAGCATCGGCGATGCTAGGCCCTACGGTTAGCAGGCCGTGGTTGCGCAGCATCAGGAAATTGGCGGTGCCCAGGTCGGCCTGCAGGCGCGGCTTCTCATCATCGCGAAAGGCCACGCCCTCGTAGGTGTGGTACGCCAGCGAGGCCAGCACAAAGGTGGACTGCTGGCTGATGGGCAGCACGCCCCCAGCCTGGGCGCTAACGCCCACGCCCGCCCGCGTGTGGGTGTGCAGCACGCAGCCCGCGTCTTCGCGCGCTTCGTGCACGGCGCTGTGGATCACAAAGCCGGCCGGGTTGACCGGAAAGGGTGAGTCGGTGAGCTTGTTGCATTGCTGGTCGACCTTGATCAGGCTGCTGGCGGTGATCTCGTCAAACATCAGCCCGTAGGGGTTGATCAGGAAGTGGTGCTCGGGGCCGGGGATGCGGGCACTGATGTGGGTGAAG
>JANYEE010000266.1 GCA_025363275.1 Burkholderiales bacterium
ACCCAAACCCACACCGGCCACGGCCTGAGCGCAGACACGGTGATTAACGGCTTGCACCGTGCCTGCATGGATGCGCCTACCCAATACGGCATGACAGCCTCGCTGATTTTGTGTTTCTTGCGCCACCTAAGCGAAGAGGAAGCTTTTGCCTGTCTGGAAGAAGCCCTACCGCTGCGCGACAAGATTGTGGGCATTGGCCTGGCCTCAAGCGAAGTGGGGCACCCGCCCGAGAAGTTTGCCAAGGTCTATGCGCGAGCCCGGGCGCTTGGCTTTCGGCTGGTAGCGCACGCGGGCGAAGAAGCGCCCCCAGCCTATATCTGGAGTGCGCTGGACGTGTTGAAAGTGGAGCGGATTGACCACGGTGTGCAGGCCATCCACGACGCTGCGCTGATGCAGCGCCTGGCCAAGGATGGCGTTCCACTGACTGTGTGCCCACTGTCTAATCTGAAGTTGCGCGTGTATCCCACGCTGTCTCAGCACAGCCTGAAGGCTATGCTGAACGCAGGCATTGTGGCAACCGTTAACTCCGATGACCCGGCTTACTTTGGTGGTTACGTTAACGAAAACTTTACCCAAGCCTTTGCAGCGCTTGGTATGAATTCAGGGCATGCTTATCAGCTTGCAGTCAACAGCTTCACGGCGAGTTTTATAGACGCCACTGCCAAGCGCAATTACCTGGATCGCCTGGACGCCTGCTTCGAGAGTTTTGCAAGCACTGGCACCTAAACTATTGTTATTTTCTCGAGGGAACCCGTTTTGAAATTTCTAACTGCATTCGTCTTCTCTGCATCCGCTTTGCTCGCCTCCTGCGGCGGCGGTGGCGATAGCGGCACCACTACCCCGGTCAATTGCTTTGGTGGTGTGAAGGCGTCTGCTTCCCCTTATCCGCAGGTGACTATGGTCACTACCAAAGGCACTATCGTGGTGGAGCTCTATCCTTTGAACGCGCCGGTCACAGTGGCCAATTTCCTCCAGTACGTAACAGACGGCTTCTACAAAAATAAAATTTTCCACCGCGTCATTAACAACTTTGTCATTCAGGGGGGTGGCTTTGATGCCCAACTCAACCTGGCTGCAAATCGACCTCCTATTGCACTGGAAGTCTGCAATGGGTTGAGCAATACCCGCGGCACGATTGCCATGGCCCGCACCGATGTACTGAATTCCGCGACGTCGCAGTTCTTTGTTAACGTGGCGGACAACACGACGCTCGACACGAGTGGCGGCGGCTATGCCGTATTCGGCAAAGTGGTAAGCGGGTTGGATGTTGTTGACCTGATCAAGGCGGTACCGACACAAACCGTCAATGGCTTTGGGGACAATGTTCCGATTACGCCGATCACCATCACATCAGCCACCAAAACCCAGTAAAGCCGCAAGAGCCGTCCTGGACGCAGCCGTCCGGTAAAATGCGAAAAAGCCCGCTGCTCCGGCGGGCTTTTTTCTTGTTGATTCCGGGGCCATGTAGAGGACTACCATGTACAAAAACCTCGCTGTGCCACTCCTGCCGGGAGGCCGGCCATGAGCTACCAGGTCAAAGAAATTTTTTACACCCTGCAAGGCGAAGGCGCTAATGCAGGTCGCCCCGCTGTGTTCTGCCGTTTTGCCGGCTGCAATCTGTGGTCCGGGCGCGAGCAAGACCGCACTACGGCGGTCTGCCAGTTTTGCGATACCGACTTTGTGGGCACGGATGGTACGCTGGGTGGCAAGTTTGCCACTGCACAGGCGCTGGCTGGCACCATTGCGGACCAGTGGCCCTCTGGCGATGCCGCCAACCGCTTTGTGGTGATGACCGGTGGAGAGCCGCTGCTGCAGGTCGACGCGGAGTTGATTGCAGCCCTGCACGCCCAGGGTTTCCAGATAGCTGTGGAGACCAACGGCAGCTTGGCCGCGCCCGAAGGTATTGACTGGATTTGCGTCAGCCCCAAGTCGGGTGCACCGTGGGTGCAGCGCAGCGGGCACGAGTTGAAAGTCGTCTGGCCACAGCCAGGGCTGGATTGGGAAGCGCTGGAAGCCGCTCCGTTTGAGAATCGCTACCTGCAGCCCATGGACAACGTGCTGCGTGCGGACAACACCCGCGCCTGCATCGCGCTATGCCTGGAGCGCCCATCGTGGCGGTTGAGCCTGCAAACCCACAAGATCACGGGCATCCGATGAAAACAGCCAAGCAACGAGCCGCAGCAGTGGGGACACATTTCGAGATCAGCCAGCGCTTTTTCTTTGACGCCGCCCATACCTTGAAGCGTGAGATCGAAGCCGAAGGCAGCCGCCGCATCCACGGCCACACCTACAACGCCGAAATCACGCTGGGTGGTACGCCCGACGCTGAAACGGGCATGGTGGTGGACTTGGGGCTGGTGCGCCAGGCCATTGAACAACTGCGCCCGCAGCTGGACCACCATTTGCTGGACGAAGTGCCCGACCTGGGCGTGCCCACGCTGGAAAATTTGTGCGCGTATATCTGGCGGGCATTGCAGCCGGGCCTGCCGGCGCTAACCCAGGTGCGGGTGTGGCGCGATGGCATGGGGGATAGCTGCACGCTGCGATGAATCCGCCCAGGCTCTTGGCTCCCCGGCGCTAAACTTCACCGCATGAAAGCTTTCCGCGCCGCACTACTCTGGTTTGCTCCTGAAACGGAAGGCCCACCCCGAGCCCTCTACGAAGAAGATGGCCTCTTGGTCGTAGGCCCCAACACTGTAGGCCGCCAAGTCGTTCATGCCATCGGCGCATACCGCGATGTGGCCTTGAAGTTTCCCGACCTGGCTGTAGAGCACTTGCCCGGCCGCATCATCGCGCCTGGATTTGTGGATATGCACATTCACTACCCGCAGATCAATGTCATAGGCTCTCCCGCAGACGGCTTGCTGCCCTGGCTCGAAAACTACACCTTTCCAGAAGAAAAACGCTTTGAGGCCCCCGAATACAGTGCCCAGGCTGCTACATTCTTCATAGCAGAGCTGCTGCGCAATGGCGTGACCACCGCGCTCACATTTGCTACCTCCCACACCGCGTCGGTGAATGCCTTGTTTACCGAGGCGCAAACGAAGCGTATGCGCCTGATCACGGGCCTGTGCCTGATGGACCGCCACGCACCCGCTGAGCTGCTGAACCAGCCTGGCCCTGGGGGCGTGGACGCCACTGAGCAAAGCCTGCTGGACACCGAAGCCCTGATCCGGCGCTGGCACGGTGTGGACCGGCTGGGCTATGCCATCACGCCGCGCTTTGCCCCCACCAGCACCGAGGCCCAACTGCGCGGTGCCGGTGCCATTGCAGCGCAAAACCCGGACGTTTGGATTCAATCCCATGTGGCCGAAAATCACGAAGAGATCGCCTGGGCGCGTGCGCTGTTTCCGCAGTCGCGCAGCTACTTGGCCACCTACGACGACTTTGGTCTGCTACGTAAACGCGCGGTCTACGCCCATTGCATCCACTTCAGTGACGAGGACCGCGCGCTGATGCGCGCCAGCGGCGCAGCGGCGGCGGTCAGCCCCAGCAGCAATTTGTTTTTGGGCAGCGGCTTTTTTGATTACCAGAGTGCGAACCGCACGGGCTTTGCCTACGGTCTGGCCAGCGATGTGGGCGGCGGCACATCCTTCAGCCCCTTTAGAACCATGTTGGCCGCGTACTACGTGGGGCGCACGGCGGTGACAGGTTTGCAGACCCAAGCTGGTTTGTCCTTGTCGCCGCAACATTTGTGGTGGCAGCACACCGCCGGTGCCGCGCAGGCCATGGGGCTGGGCGGAGTGGTGGGCAATCTGTTGCCGGGCTGCGAGGCCGACTTTGTGGTTATTAATCCGGCTGCAACACCACTGCTGGCGCGTAAGACCGCGCTGGCTTCCAATCTTGATGAGTTGTTGTTCTCGCTGATTGTGTTGGGGGATGACCGTTTGATCGAGCGCACTGTCATCTGTCAAAGCATGTGAAGACGAGCGGCATCGTAGTAGCCAGTGCTAGACTGCCCGAACACCTTCGTATGCCCTATGAAAAATGATTCCCTGATCCACTGGCATTCCATGTTCATGGGCGTGGCCTTGCTGGCCGCCGCGCGCTCCAAAGACGCACGCAAGCGCAACGGCGCCTGCATCGTCAGCCCGGATAACAAAATTTCCGGGGTGGGTTACAACGGTCTTCCGCGCGGCTGTGACGACAATGACCCTCACTACTGGCAGGACGACGACAGCGACCCGCTCAATTCGCGCCACAGCTACATCGTGCATGCCGAGCAAAACGCGATCCTCAACTGCACCACGCTCCCCCTGCACGGCTCCACCATCTACGCGACCCAGTACCCCTGCCCCCGGTGCGTGCAGTCGATCATCCAGGTCGGTATCAAGCGCGTGGTCTATCTGGACAAAAAGGCGCACCAGGAACGCGTTAACGGCGCGTCCGAAAAGATGCTCGCCGACGCAGGTGTCGCGATCGACGCCCTGTACAAGATCCATCCCCGCGCGGCGGACTGGTCTGCAAACCTGGCCCAATTCATCGAAAGCTCTACAAGCGAAAAGGACACAGCATGAAATGGGAAGGCAACCGGCAATCGGACAATGTGGAAGACCGCCGTGATGAGGGTGGTGGCCCTGGTGGCGGTGGCTTTGGCGGGCGCAGCATCGGACTGGGCTCCATCGTGATTGCGCTGGTGGCCTCCTACTTTTTGGGCGTGAGCCCGATGACGGTGCTGAGTTTTCTGAGTGGCGGTGGCGCGCCGCCCTCGGCCTCTGCGCCCGCCCACAAGCCACCGGCCGATGACCACATGGCGGCCTTTGTGTCCACCGTGCTGGCCGATACTGAAGACGTTTGGACCGACGTGTTCAGCAAAGGCGGGGCGACCTACACCAAGCCCGGCCTGGTCTTGTTCAGTGGCTCGACGACCACCCAATGTGGCCAGGGCCAAAGCGCCATGGGTCCGTTTTATTGTCCGGCGGACCGCAAGGTCTACATCGACCTGGCGTTCTATCAAACCTTGAAAACCCGCCTGGGTGCCCCAGGTGATTTTGCGCAGGCCTATGTCATCGCCCATGAGGTGGGCCACCACGTGCAAAACCTGCTCGGCATCAGCGCCAAGATGCAGCAAATGCACGGTCGGGTGAGCCAGACCGAATACAACGCCCTGAGCGTGCGGCTGGAGCTGCAGGCCGATTGCCTGGCCGGCGTCTGGGCCCACCATGCCCAGTCCGCACGCCAGATTCTGGAGCAGGGCGATGTGGAGGAGGCCATGAACGCCGCTGCGAAAATTGGCGACGATGCCCTGCAACGGTCGGCTGGCGGGGCCGTAGTGCCTGAGAGTTTCACCCACGGCACCAGCGCGCAGCGCCAGCGCTGGTTCGACACCGGCCTGAAAAACGGCACCGTGAAACGTTGCGACACTTTTTCTGCCAGCAGCCTCTAAATAGCGGCTTTTAAGCGCCTAGAGCGGTCACTCTTGCCGGTTTTTCGGCAGATAAGGGATAATCAGGGTTTGCCTCAGCATCGATGGGGCGACCTGCTATCGCACGGATAGCGCAAACCCTGGCTATGCATGACCGATTTGATTCCTGAACTAACACCCATTGCTGCAAACTCCAACGAGCTGACAGCGGACACACCCATCATGGCCTTCGCCCAGCTGCAGCTGGCCGACCCCATCGCCAAAGCCGTGGCCGAAATGGGCTACGAGACCATGACACCGATCCAGGCCCAGGCTATCCCTGTGGTGCTGGCCGGCAAAGACGTGATGGGCGCGGCCCAAACCGGCACCGGCAAGACCGCGGCCTTTGCACTGCCCTTGCTGCAGCGCATGATGAAACACGACAACCCGTCCACCTCACCCGCCCGCCATCCGGTGCGCGCCCTGGTACTGTTGCCCACGCGTGAGCTGGCCGACCAAGTGGCCCAGCAAGTCAAGCTGTACGCCAAGTACACCAATCTGCGCAGCGCGGTGGTGTTCGGCGGTATGGATATGAAGCCCCAGACGCTGGAGCTGAAAAAAGGTGTCGAAATTCTGGTGGCCACACCCGGCCGTCTGCTGGACCACATC
>JANYEE010000033.1 GCA_025363275.1 Burkholderiales bacterium
GTCAGCTACCCAGCGCGTGGGGGCCTCGTAACCCGAGCCTTCGGTCTGGTTGGCCATGGCGACACGGCGGCCGGTGGGCGTGGTGTGGGCCAACCAGACTACCAGGGCCGATTTGGTCAAGCCTTGCAGATCGATCACAACGTCGTAACGGACTTGGCGCAGTGCGGCCTTGAACACGGCCCACTCACGGCGCGTGGTGCTGGCCAAAGGGGATTTGCGCCAGCGGCGCAGGTCGCAAGCGATCACACGGCCCACGCCCTCACAGCGCTCCACCAGGGGTACAAAAGCGCTTTCCACCACCCAGTCGATACGGGCATCGGGGTGCGCGGCGCGTAAGTCTTGCACCGCCGGCATGGCGTGCACCACATCGCCCAGTGACGACAGTTTGACTATGAGGATACGCAGGCTCAATGCGCCGCCTCAGCAAACGACGCATCAGGCTTCACCGTGTGCAACAGCGCCAACATGGCGGTCTGAATACGCTCCAGCGCGGCTTGGGTATGACCTTCAAAACGCAGCACTAGCACCGGCGTGGTGTTGGAGGCGCGGATCAGGCCAAAGCCATCGGGCCAATCCACGCGCAGGCCGTCGATGGTGTTGACGGTGGCGGGCGCGGCAAAGGCGGCCTGGGCTACTAGTTGGTCCACCAGTCCATGCGGCTCGCCTTCCGCACATTTCACATTCAATTCGGGCGTGGAGAAGCTGGTGGGCAAGGCATGGAGCACCGCCGATGCATCGGATGCTTTACTGACAATTTCCAGCAAGCGCGTGCCTGCGTAGGTGCCGTCGTCAAACCCATACCAACGTTCCTTGAAGAAGATGTGGCCGCTCATCTCACCACCCAGCGGCGAGTTGATCTCCTTCATCTTGGCCTTGATCAGCGAGTGGCCGGTCTTGAACATCAGGGCCTTGCCGCCCGCCGCCTCAATGGCCGGGGCCAGGCGCTGCGAACACTTCACATCAAACACGATGGTGCCACCGGGCACGCGCGACAGCACGTCCTGGGCAAACAACATCATCTGGCGGTCGGGGTAGATATTGGTGCCGTCTTTGGTGACTATCCCCAAGCGGTCGCCGTCACCATCAAAGGCCAAGCCCAACTCCGCATCGCCGCTCTTCAATGCAGCAATCACGTCCTTCAGGTTTTCGGGTTTGCTCGGGTCCGGGTGGTGGTTGGGGAAATTGCCATCCACTTCACTGAACAGCTCGGTCACTTCGCAGCCAATGGCGCGAAAGATGGCCGGGGCCGACGCACCGGCCACGCCGTTGCCGCAGTCCACCACGATCTTCATCGGACGGGCCAACTTGATATCGCCCACGATGCGGGCGATATAGGCGGGCAGCACATCGGCAGTCTGACGCTGGCCACCGGCCTGCAGCACCCAGCTCTCGGCTTCCATCGTCTTGCGCAAGGCCTGAATGTCATCGCCGTAAATGGCGCGACCGCCCAGCACCATCTTGAAGCCGTTGTAGTCCTTGGGGTTGTGACTACCGGTGACCTGGATACCGCTCTTGCACAGGGTATTGGCCGCGAAATACAGCAGGGGCGTCGTGACCATGCCCACATCAATCACGGTGATGCCGGCCTCTTGCAAGCCGTCCATTAACGCCAGGGACAGGCTGGGGCCACTCAGGCGGCCATCGCGGCCCACGGCCACGGTTGTTTCGCCTTGGGCCAAGGCCACGGTACCAAAGGCGCGGCCTAAAGCGCGGGCCACCTCAGATGTGACGGTGCTGGGCACGATGCCGCGGATATCGTAGGCTTTGAAGATACTGGCGGAGACTTGCATTTTTTTGTTCCCTGAAGTGAATGCTGAAAAGGCAGGCGCGGGCATTGCTGTAGCTACCGGCGGCATTGTAGGCGGGCGGGTTACCAGCAACAGGTCCGAAAATGGCTACTTGGGTCGCGGCGGGTGCGTATTATCTGCAGCATGCCCCACCTCTCCCGTACGCCAGCACCTACACCCGCACCAGCAAGCCCGGCCGGTGCCGCCAGCGACGACGCTTGCTACCTGGCCCTGAAGACGCGGGATGCGCGCTTCGATGGGCGCTTTTTCACGGCCGTCACCTCCACTGGCATTTACTGCCGCCCGGTCTGCAAAGTGCGCTGCCCCAAGCGTGAGAACTGCCG
>JANYEE010000037.1 GCA_025363275.1 Burkholderiales bacterium
GGTCCTTGTCGCAGCGCATCACCATCTCGCCAATCATGCCGGCCAGGCCCATGCGCTGGCCGTCTTCGGGGCTGTAAATGCGGGTCACACCATAGGCCTGCAGCTCGGCAATCTCGCTGGGCACAATCACGCCGCCGCCGCCGCCAAACACTTGGATGTGCGCGCCACCGCGGGCTTTGAGCAAATCCACCATGTACTTGAAATACTCCACATGCCCGCCCTGGTAGGAGCTAATGGCAATGCCTTGTACATCCTCTTGAAGTGCCGCAGTTACCACTTCTTCGACACTGCGGTTGTGGCCCAGATGGATCACCTCGGCACCCATACTTTGCAGAATACGGCGCATGATGTTGATGGCTGCGTCATGTCCATCAAACAGACTGGCCGCCGTGACAAATCGCACCTTGTGCGTGGGGCGGTAGTTGGCCAGGGCTTTGAATTCAGCGGACAAGTCAGTCATGGTCGGGTTCCTTGGTCACCACACCGGTGGGGCGTAGTTGACGTTTACGTAAACGTCAACTTTAAACCAATTCTCCTGCACTTGACTGACAGCTGGGTGGTAAGGTAGCGCTCTTACGTCGCCCTACCATATGACCTTTGCCGCCGACACGCCTCTAGAAGTACCCCGACCCGCTGAGGGTTACGCCGGCGACATCTCGCCGCCCTTAGCTTGGGCATGGTGGCAAGCCGGGGCAGCGGTACTGGTGGACATCCGATCGGACGCCGAACGCGAATGGGTTGGCTTCGTGCCGGGCGCGCCAGCAGTGAGTTGGAAGCAATGGCCCGGCATGGCCATAAACCCCGAATTCGATGCAGAGCTGCAGGCGGCCGTACCAGCAGGCCACACAGTACTGTTGCTGTGCCGCAGTGGCTTGCGCTCGATTGCCGCCGCCAAGCGCGCCACTGAGCTAGGCTTGGTGGCCTACAACATACTGGAAGGCTTTGAAGGCGACCCGGACACCCACGGCCACCGCGGCCAAAGGGGTGGCTGGCGCCAGCGGGGCCTGTCGTGGCGTCAGGGATAATTTGCCCATGACCTTCCTCGCGCTCGACATCGGTAATACCCGCCTGAAATGGGCGCAGTATGCGTCTCCCCACCCTGATGCCGAACTGCTCAGCCATGGCGCTGAGTTTTTAGAGAACATCGACAAACTGGCCGAAGGGGCTTGGAGCGGGCTACGCCCACCGCACCAAGTACTGGGCTGCGTCGTGGCGGGGGACGCCATCAAACGACGGGTCAACGACCAGCTCGATTTGTGGGATGTGGTACCCCAGTGGGTGGTGGCCAGCGAATCCGAAGCGAGTCTAAAAAATGGCTACGACCACCCGACCCGCCTGGGCGCAGACCGTTGGGTTGCCATGGTGGGCGCTTACCACCGCATGCTGAGCCAGGGTGCACCGCGTCCCATGGTGGTGGTGATGGTGGGAACCGCCGTAACCGTAGAAGCCCTGGACGCTGAAGGTAAATTTTTAGGCGGTTTGATCCTGCCTGGGCACGGCATCATGCTGCGCGCGCTGGAGTCGGGCACTGCCGGCTTGCACGTACCCACGGGCGAGGTAAAACTATTCCCCACCAACACCAGCGATGCCCTGACCAGCGGCGGCACCTATGCGATTGCCGGGGCGGTAGAGCGCATGGTGCAACACGTCACGCAACATTGCGGCGCCGAGCCCAAATGCATCATGACGGGTGGCGCGGGCTGGAAGATGGCGCCCAGTATGACGCGACCTTTCGAACTGGTGGATAACTTGATTTTTGATGGCCTGCTGCAGCTTGCGCAGCGGCGGTTTACGGCCGATCAGGCGACGGCTTGGGTCGCTTAGAAATCCAGCAGCTTAGAGAAGTTGGTGTCACTCGACGTTTGCGGGTCCTCAACCATCAGGCTGCTGGACTCAAAGCTGTGGTCCAGCAATTGAATCAAAGTACCCCCATCGCTGACGCCGCTGGCCAGGGCATTGGCGAGCAAACCGATCAACGCAGCCCGTGCAGCCTCAGGCGCATCGCCTCGCAAATCGTAGGTCGCGGTCAGGGTTAAACGCACGGTGGCTAATTCGGCACCACGGTGCTGCGCGGCTTCTATAAGTCCGGTGTCTTGCAGGGTGAAGCCATCCCAATCGACAAACACGATACGCGAACGCGCCTTGGGCGACAACACGTGAGAATCTCCGGCTGCATTCATCACCAGCATGGTTCCGTTGTCAAAGTCGCGGGCCCAGGCAGTGTGGCCGTTTTGTAGCTCGCGCACTACAAATCCATACTCCTGGGGCGATGCGAAATAATGCGCGGCCATGTCCAATGCCGGGTCATCAATCTCCACATCGCGGTGGACCCACGTGAATCGCATCTGCCCATCAGCCAGGCGGCGTCTCGTGGCCGGTGGCAGCCCTTGGGGTTTAGGGTGGGGATTCAGTGCGCGCCAAGCCATGGTGGTGGTCCTCTCTGCTCTGTTTCACTCCATCATACTCACGCATTAGTTGCAAGCCAAGCCTCACTCAAACGCACCCAAAACGTCGCCCCCAGCGGAATCAGTTGATCGTTGAAATCATAGCTGGGGTTGTGCAGCATGCAGGGGCCACCGCCGTGGCCCATCGCACGATGGTCACCATCGCCATTGGCAATGAAGGCATAACAGCCAGGCTTGGCCATCAACATATACGCAAAGTCTTCGGCCCCCATGGTGGGTTCCTGGGTGCCTACGTTGACCTCTCCCACGATGCTGGCCATGACCTTGCGGGCAAAATCTGCTTCCTTGGGGGAGTTGATGGTGGGCGGGTAGTTACGAACAAACTCAAAACTGCAATCCATGCCAAACGCCTGGGCCGTATGCGTAGCCATCTCGCGCATGCGCTGCTCAATCATGTCCAGCACTTCGATCGTGAACGTACGCACCGTACCTTGCAGTTCCACGCTGTCGGGGATCACATTGGTCGCTTCCCCAGCATGGATCATCGTGACCGAAATCACCCCAGCGTCGATCGGCTTCTTGTTGCGGCTAATGATGGTTTGAAAGGCCTGCACCATTTGGCAGGCCACCGGCACCGGGTCCAGGCCGTTGTGCGGCATGGCGGCGTGGCCGCCTTTGCCGCGAATCACAATTTTGAATTCATTGCTGGAGGCCATCACCGGCCCTGCGCTGGCGGCAAACTTGCCCACCTCGGAGCCCGGCCAGTTGTGCATGCCGAACACGGCATCCACCGGGAATTTCTCAAACAAGCCGTCCTTGATCATCTCGCGGGCACCACCGCCGCCCTCTTCGGCCGGCTGAAACACCAAATACACCGTGCCATCAAAGTTGCGGTGCTGGGCCAGGTGCTGGGCCGCCGCCAGCAGCATGGCGGTGTGGCCATCGTGGCCGCAGGCGTGCATCTTGCCGGGGTGCTGGCTGGTGTGGGCAAAGGTGTTGAACTCCTGCATCGGCAGCGCATCCATGTCGGCGCGCAGCGCAATCGCCCGGCTGCTGGTACCCGCCTTCACAATGCCCACCACGCCGGTGGTGCCCATACCGCGGTGAATGGGAATACCCCACTCCGCGAGCTTGGCGGCTACGACATCGGCGGTGCGCACTTCCTTGAAGCACAGCTCAGGGTGAGCGTGCAAATCGCGGCGAATGGCGGCCATGGTGCTGGCACTAGCGACCAGTTCCGGAATCAGGTTGAGGTCAGAGAGGTTCATGCGGCATTATTGCGCCGCAACCGCTACCATTGCCAGCATGACTGAAATGACCGCCGAACTCACTGTGCTGGGCGCCTGCCCGCACGATTGCCCCGACACCTGCTCCATGCTCACCACCGTGCAAGACGGTATTGCCATCAAGGTGCAGGGCAATCCCGCCCACCCCCACACCGACGGCGCGCTTTGCACCAAGGTATCGCGCTACACCGAACGCACTTATCACCCCGAGCGCATCCTGCACCCGCTCAAGCGCACCGGTCCCAAAGGCTCGGGCCAGTTTGAACGTGTGAGTTGGGACAGCGCCCTGAGCGATATCGCCAGCCGCCTGAGCGCCATTGCCAACCGCGGGCCAGACAGCGGCCAGGCCATCCTGCCCTACAGCTATGCGGGCACCATGGGCTTGGTGCAGAGTGAGAGCATTGCTGCGCGCTTTTTCAATACTCTTGGTGCGTCGTTGTTGGACCGCACCATTTGCGCCACAGCCGGTGGCGAAGGCTTGACCCAAACCCTGGGTGGCAAGGTTGGTATGCGGGTGGAGTTTTTTGCCGAGTCCAAACTGATCCTGATCTGGGGCAGTAATTCAATTGGCAGTAACCTGCATTTTTGGCGCTATGCCCAGGTGGCCAAGCGTAACGGCGCCAAGCTGATCTGCATTGACCCACGCCGCACCGAAACGGCGGATAAATGCCACGAACACATTGCACTGCTGCCTGGCACCGACGCAGCGTTGGCGCTGGCTGTGATGCACGAGCTGATCACACACAATTGGCTGGACGCCGACTACCTGGCCCAACACACCGTCGGCTGGGAAGCTTTGAGAGCCCGCGCACTGGAGTGGTCACCCGAACGCGCGGCCGAAGTTTGCCGCGTGCCTGTAGCGCAAATTCAGTCATTGGCCAAAGACTATGGCGAAACTGCGACCCGGGGCGAGCCAGTGGCGATCCGCATGAATTACGGCCTGCAACGGGTACGCGGCGGCGGCAATGCGGTGCGCGCGATTGCCTGCCTGCCCGCACTGGTGGGCGCATGGCGCCACCGCGCGGGCGGCGTGTTGTTATCTAGCTCGAGCCAATTCCCGGTGCAGCGCCATGCGCTGGAGCGCCCGGACCTGCTGGCAGGCCGTACACCGCGCACCATCAATATGAGCACGATTGGCGACGACTTGCTTCGCCCCACATCCACCGATTTTGGTCCGGCGGTAGAGGCGGTGATGGTCTACAACAGCAACCCCGTGGCGGTGGCGCCTGAATCGGGCAAGGTCGTGCAAGGCTTTGCGCGCGAAGACCTATTTACCGTGGTACTGGAGCATTTTCAGACCGACACGGCCGACTACGCCGACTACATCCTGCCCGCCACCACACAACTGGAGCACTGGGACATTCATGTGAGCTACGGCCACACGGATGTGCTGCTGAACCGCCCCGCCATAGAGCCGCTGGGGGAAGCCAAGCCCAATACGCAGATCTTTCGTGAACTGGCTGCCCGCATGGGTTTGAACGACTCCTGCTTCCAGGACGACGATGAGTCCCTGTGCCGTATAGCCTATGGCGATGCGGTGGACTACAACACGCTGCTGGTTCACGGTTTTGCCACCTTGAAACTTGCGGATGCACCCTTTGCCCTCGGTGGTTTTCCCACACCCTCCGGTCAATGCGAATTTGTCAGCGCACGTTTGGCCGCGCGCGGCGACGACCCGCTGCCCAACTACCTACCCAACTACGAAGCCCCTGGTGGCACCGGTCCTTATCCTCTGGCCATGATTTCGCCACCAGCGCGCAACTTCTTGAACTCCACATTCGTGAATGTCAAAAGCCTGCGTGACATCGAGGGGGAGCCTATTTTGGAGATACATGCCGATGACGCCGCCGTGCGGCAGATTGCCAGCGGCGATGTGGTGCGGGTATTTAACGCCCGAGGCGAGTCGCGCACCAAGGCCGTGGTGTCCAAACGCGCTCGCCCGGGCGTTGTCAACGGTTTGGGCGTGTGGTGGCGCAAGCTGGGTCTGGACGGCACCAACGTGAACCAACTCACCAGCCAGAAGCTGACCGACATGGGCCGCGGGCCCACGTTTTATGACTGCCTGGTGGAAGTGGAACGCGTAAAAGTCGATTGACGGCTATTGTTGTTCTTCAAACGTATTTTCGGAGCCTTTGAGGGCTGAGGCCCAGGTATTTCTTGCCTCTCTTGCTATGACAAATATAGCAACTCACCATGAAAACTACGCACCTGTTGTATCTGCACGGCTTCCGCTCTTCACCGAGATCCACCAAGGCTCAAATCACTGCGGCAGCCGTGGCCGAGCGCTTTGCCCGCGTTACGTGGCTCTGTCCTGCGCTTGCGGCGTCACCCAAGACGGCGATGGAGTGTGTGGAGCGCGCCATCTCGGATTGGCCGCGTGAGTCAATGGCCATCATCGGATCATCTTTAGGCGGTTTTTATGCCACTTGGCTCGCTGAAAAGTACGGATGCAAGGCCGTGTTACTGAATCCAGCAGTGCACCCCGCGCGTGACCTGTCCCGGCATTTGGGGTTCAACACCGTGTGGCACGATCCCGAACAACACTTTGTGATGGAGGCGTCTTATATTCAGGCGCTAGAAGTCCAAGAGCTTGCGCGCATCACGCAACCCAGCCGCTACTTTGCCGTGATTGCTAAGGGCGATGAGGTACTAGATTGGCGTGAAATGGCAGCGCACTACGCCGGCGCATTTGTCAAACTGCTGGTGCAGGGCGACCACGCTTTAACAGACTACATACAGCACCTAGACGAGGTGCTGGAATTCGCAGGACTGTAATTACTTAGGGTCGCACTTGGGTGCGCAAACTGCCTGGGACTTGCCCATGAGGTTGCGGTTCTTTAGTTCTGCTCTGGGGCGGTGCTTGCCGCACAGAAAGCAGGACATGGTGGCCGCGCCGGGGTAGGCTGCAGTTTTGAAGGGAGAACCGGATACCTTCGACTTATACCGAAGTCCGTCTTCCAAGATCTTAGTTCCGCTGGGTGGCTTGCTCATACTCGTATTTTACTTGCTAGACGCATTTTTGCTAGACATGAATCCATGAGTCCGTCCTGGTTTTGACTTAGCCACGCGGATTTGGCACCGCAAAGGCTCGGCAGCGTTGCATTATTGCGATAGAGTCGGTTTTGAAACCACGGAGACGATTTATGCATCCAGACGCGATGAAGCACAAGGCCAGCCTTTGGGAAGGCGGTTTTGGTAATTCAGTCCACATCACCGATGTGCATTGGGAGGGCGATATCAGCCGGGAAGAGTTGATGGAGGTCGCCGACCAGATTTCTCCGGACTGGCAAACCATCGATCTGGAGTTGGACGCGACTCACCCGTGCCAGGGCAACCGTTATAGGCTGCAAAAAACGGGATCCTCACTTTCTGATGAAGCCTTGGCACAGCGGACCCTGGAAGCCGAGAACGAGCTAGAAGGCCAGTTTGTCTGGGTGCATTGCTGCACGCACGTTTACGACGCCGCCGGACCGCTGGATGACGAATCAGGACGCTCCTATCGGCAAGTGTTCAACACCGTGATGTTCTGCGTTGAATTCACTTCGTTTGATGAGATAGCCGACCAATGCGACGAGAACTTTGGCAAGGGCGCTTGGGATGAGTACGAGTTGTACCTCGACGATGAATTGCCACTGCCTATCGCAACTTACGACTAATTTTGCAGTAATCGAGAACAGCGTTTCCTTCATTCCGCTTGCTTCGCCTGACCAGATGTCGCCAGTGCAACTGGGACTTCTCGCGCTTGAACGTCCACTACATCGGTGTCAGCAGAGTGTGAATGCGTTGTGGATCGAGCCCACTTACCTGGAGCAAAAGACTGTGCAGTTTGGCGAAAACGTGTGAAGTTTGTGACTAGCGCTGGTTTGCGACCTGTCACAAGCGACCACAGCACAGTCACCA
Organism: Burkholderiales bacterium; assembly: GCA_025363275.1. Classification (GTDB taxonomy): domain Bacteria; phylum Pseudomonadota; class Gammaproteobacteria; order Burkholderiales; family Burkholderiaceae_C; genus Allorhodoferax. The sequence continues at coordinate 7,592 of JANYEE010000037.1, forward strand.
GGGCGGCCGTGAGTCCAATGGCCAGTACGGTCAGAACACACAACGCAGTAAAAACTAGGAACGCTAGTTTGATGACGGTACGCAAAATACTGGAAACTAGACTTGATATCGAATTCATGGATGTATTTTGCCCGCCTGCTAAAGCCCACATGGGGTTTAAATGAAATGTCAACCTGACCCACTCACTCGCCGGGTTGACGCTTTTATGCATCATTCCATATTCTCTGCCGACGAAACTGCATCGCGCCTACCGTACGGCGCACTCGCCCGTGAAATAGCATTGCTTCTCGAAGATCCATCGGTGCAGGTACCCCCAAGACTGGTCCAAGCGCTTCCTGGAGGCGGCAGCCTGTTTGTGATGCCAGCATTTGACGACCGCATTGCAATCACCAAACTCATTACGTTCACGCCTGGTAATGCAGGAACCGAGCGCGCCACGATCCAGGGGGACGTAGTGGTGTTTGATATTGCGACCGGTCAACGTCTCATGATTTTGGACGGCCCAACGGTCACCGCTAGGCGCACGGCGGCAGTATCACTACTAGCGGCGCAGCGACTTGCACCCAACCCCGGTGGGGCTCTTTTGATCGTGGGGGCAGGCGCGCAGGGACACGCGCATCTGGATGCCTTCGTACAGGGACTCGGTGTACGCGAGGTCGTCATTGCATCGGGTAGCTATGCCAGCGCTGCCGCTCTTGCAGACTATGCCAATTCTCTCGGTGTACGTTCCCGCGTGGTCTCTGATCCCAATACGGCCTTAGACGCGTGCGCGCTTGCGGTCACTTGCACTCCCGCCCATCGCGTAGTGCTAAGTGCCATACCGCGATCGGATGCATTCATCGCTGCGGTCGGAGCCTTCACACCCTCAATGGCCGAAATCGACCCTACGGTATGCTGCCATATAGCCAGGACAGGGGCGATCGTGCTGGACACCTCTTACGCCGCCCATGAAGCCGGGGACTTGCTTCAAACCGGCATGGACATGAAGCAATTCAAAACACTGCAACAGGCAATCGGCTCAACCTCAGCATTCAAATCAGGGCCCATCCTATTCAAAAGTTGCGGCTGGGCGGGATGGGACCTGGCAGCAGCTCGCGCCACACGCGCTCTGTAGAAACAAAAAAGGCTCACCGAGGTGAGCCTTTTTGCCCGCAAACATACTAGTGTACGTTACGTCTATTTTTGGTTGCGGAGGCTAGATTTGAACTAACGACCTTTGGGTTATGAGCGTTCTGATTTCTGCTGAAATCGTTCGGCAAATTTTGCCAAGAGAATCAAACGAGATTTATCAAAAATGATAATTCTTATTTAAATTCAAGCACTTAGCCGAATGCTAACTGTGACACCATCCAAGTAACGGCTCAATTGAAGACCCTGTGCAGTCACAGCACTTGTCCAGATTGTGCCACTGAACACCGCTTAAGTACACCTACAAGATCAACATTGCAAGCATTGCTAGCGACCGGA
>JANYEE010000041.1 GCA_025363275.1 Burkholderiales bacterium
CTGGCCAGCTCTTCCATCCCGCTGGCAAATTGCATGGGCTTCACGTTCAGCGTCAGCTTGCCGCTTTCAATGTGGGCCATGTCCAGCGTGCCCTCAATCAGCGATAGCAAGTGTTCGCCACCCCGTTTGATGACATTGACCGCCTGCTTGCGGTGCGCGGGAATGGCCGCGTCTTCGCCCATCAGTTGCGCATAGCCCAAGATGCTGTTGAGTGGCGTGCGCAGCTCGTGACTGATGGCGCTGATGTAGCGGCTCTTGGCTTGGTTGGCGTGCTCGGCGGCCTGGCGTGCCATCTCGGCTTGCAGCTTGGCTGCCTGGAGGGCTTCATCGGTCTGGCGGTGCGATTCAATTTCTTGCATCAGCAGATGGGTTTGCCGGTTGGATTCTTCTTGGGCCACCTGGCGGCTCTTGTGTGCCAGCACCAGCCACCACGCCACGATGCCCGACATCAGCAGCAGCGCTGCGAAGGCTTTGGTAAACCCTGACTGCAAGGCCGTGCGCAGCAGCCTCTGGTTTTCCACCATCTCGGCCAGGCCCGCCAGCTCCTGCTGGTAGAAGAGGCCAAACACCGTAGCCAGTAGCGGCATGATCACCAGCATCAGCAAGATGAAGTGTCCGAGCCCAGTGTCTAGAAACGGCCACACGGGTTTGGGCAAGAGCCAGCGCAGGGTGGCGGACCATTGGGCTGACAGGCTGGCGTGGGGTTTGCACACATCGCCGCAGCGCGCGTCCAGCGTGCAGCACAGGGAGCAAATGGCCCCCTGGTAGGCGGGGCAGTGGGCCATGTCGGGGCCTTCGTATTCGCGTTCGCAAATCACACATCTTTGCACGCGTTTGGAGATTTCGGGCGCTGGAGTCTGGGTGGCCATGCGCTTTGCTCCGTGTCCCCCGCCCGCTTTGCGGGCTCCTCCTTTACCTGCGCAAAACACATGACCACCCAGGCTCCCGGTACTGTCTCTTGCAATGTAGTACTTGCCTTTGGTCGCCCACGCAATGAACGGGGATGTGACAAGGGATGTAACCAAGGCCACGACTGCCGAGAACGCTTTGGCCATTTCGCCAAAGAAACCCAGGTACGCCACCACCGACAACGCCGAAGCCAAGGCCATGGCGCCCACGCCCACGGGGTTGATGTCGTACAAGTGCGCGCGCTTGAACTCAATGCCTTTGGGCGACAGGCCCAGCGGTTTGTTGATCACCAAATCGGCCACCACCGCCATCATCCAGGCGATGGCGATGTTGGAGTAGAGGCCCAGCACCTCGCCCAGGGCCTGAAAGACATTCATCTCCATCAGCATGAAGGCGATCAGGCAGTTGAACACCACCCACACTACGCGCCCGGGGTGGCTGTGCGTCAGGCGAGAGAAAAAGTTGCTCCAGGCCAGCGAGCCCGCATAGGCATTGGTCACATTGATCTTGAGCTGCGACACCACCACAAACACCGCCGTGGCCGCCACCGCCCAACCCAGGGAGGGGAATACATATTCATAGGCTGCCAGATACATCTGGTTGGGGTCGACCGCGCGGTCAGAAGGCACGCTGTGCTGGATCGCTAAGTAGGCCAAAAACGCGCCGCCCAGCATCTTTAATACACCCAGCACCACCCAGCCCGGCCCACCCACCAGCACCGCCGCCCACCAGCGCTTGCGGTTGGCGTCAGTCTGCGCGGGCATGAAGCGCAAATAGTCGGCCTGTTCGCCCATTTGGGTGATCAGGGCAATGCCAACCGTCAAGGCGGCACCAAACAAGTGCAGATTGAACACAGCCCCCAAGCCACTATCACCAGCGTAGTGCGTTATGCCCGCAAAGGCTTGCGGATCGCGCACCAAAACATAACCGAATGGCACCACCAACATCACCAGCCACAGCGGTTGCGTCCATACCTGCAGGGTGCTGATAGCAGACACGCCGTGCGTGACCAGCGGTATCACCACCACCGCGCAAATCAGGTAGCCCCAGGTGGGCGGAATGTCCAAGGCCAACTCCAGCGCGTAGGCCATCACGGCCGCCTCCAGCGCAAAGAAGATGAAGGTGAACGACGCGTAGATGAGGGACGTGAGCGTGGAGCCGATGTAGCCGAAGCCCGCGCCACGGGTCAGCAAATCCATATCCACCCCGTAGCGGGCGGCGTACACGCTGATGGGCAGGCCCGCCAAAAAGATCACCAGGCCAGTGGCCAGAATCGCCCAGAAGGCGTTCATGAAGCCGTATTGCACCAAGAGCGTGGCACCTACGGCTTCCAGAATCAAAAAGGAGGCGGCACCAAACGCCGTGTTGGCCACCCGCCACTCGGACCACTTGCGAAAGCGCTGCGGTGTGAAGCGCAGCGCGTAGTCTTCCATGGTCTCGCTGGCCACCCAGTTGTTGTAGTCACGGCGGATTTTGACCACCCGCTGGGGCGGGGCGTCCGAGCCGGACGGCGGCAAAGCAGTTGTAAAGAGCGATGGTGATTGAGGCTGCACCCCAGCAAGGCTGCAGCTTTCATGCCATGGCTGCGCCTGTCAAGCCATACTGGCAGCTCGCCCGGTCTCTGGCCTTTGTTGTTGCACCTGATCCCGCACCAAGCCCGCCAGCAGCACATCGACCAAGGTGCCGCTGGCGGCGCCACCGCCTTCCTTGCCGCCACCATGCACCAGCACATCAGGCACCAGTTTGACCCCGGATGTGGCCAGGGCCTGCGCCACCTGCACCACGGCGTAGTTGCCAGACTCCATGGAGTCAATCTTCTGTTTGATCACCGTGGCCTCGGCCTGGCCCACCGCCAGCGTCTTGCCCGCCTCGGCTTCGCCAGTGACGCGAATCACCTCGGCGTCGGCATTGGCGTTGATCTTTTTGGCCCGGGCGGCGCCATCGGCCGTCTTCACCGCGGCCTGGGCAGAAAAGTCGGCAATCGCCACCTTGCGCTCGGCGTCCACCACCTGGGCCTGGGTGTTGGCCAGGGCTGTGGCCTGCTCCAATTGCTGGCGCACGCTTTGCGCTTCCATTTGCGTGTTAAACGTCATGCGCTCCTGCTCGGCAATCTTGCGATCGGTCAGTGTCTTCATCAGCGCCGCAGGGGGGCTGATGTCGCCAATCAGGGTCTCAACCGCACCTACATCGTAGTCCCGCAGGGCTTTGGCAATCGCCTCTTTGGCATCCGCCTGGCGCTCGGTGCGTTTCTTTAGAAAGTCGATCACATCCGAGCTTTGCGCCGCATTGCGAAAGTAGTTGCCAATAGTGGGCTCCAGCACTTGGGTGACCAAAGCCTCCATGCTGCCAAAGCGGGCAATCACCTTGGGCGCATCGTTGCGTGGGATATGGATGATCTGACTCACATCCAGATTGAAGGTAAAGCCATCGGCCGACCGCACAGTAATCGTCGACAGATTGACGTCCAGCTTATGCGCCTCGGTCTTGCCCGTGGCCCAGTTCAGCACCACGTTGGCAGTGGGCACCACGCGCACTTTATGGGTGTAGGTGTTGATGGCGTATTTGCCGGGATCCAGTACATCCACCCACACACCTTTCTCACCTCGTCGCACCATGTTGGCGTGTTTGAATTCGGCCCCGGTCACATCATCACCGACCTTGCCGACAAAGGCCACTACCACGCCTACGGAAGCTATTGGCACCTCCGTCATGTCGATGATCTCCACCGTGGCAAACATCGGGTTGATGAAGTAGCGCCCAGCCAGCAACACCTGCTCCTGCAAGCCCTTGGTACCCGCGTTGTCAACAAAGGCCTGGGGATCCTGAAAGAGGTTGTGACCCGCTACTTCGGGCCCGGCAATCTCACCCGTCTTGAGCGAGGCGCCCTCGCGTGTAGTCACAATGCCCACCTTGTTGTCGGGCACGTCTTGCACCGCTGCCATGGACACCTTGAACAAACGCGGGTTGATGCGGTACTTGCCCTGCGGAATGATGGTCATTTGTGGGCCGCGCTCACCGCCGCCCGATATAAAGGCCTGAGCGTCCTGAAACGAATCACACACGACCTGCTTGCCAATGATGCGCCCGCCTGACAAAGGCCGACCGTCGCGGGCCTCCACGATGCCAATTCTGCCGGGCTCGATGATGGTCATGTGCTCCAGATGCACGGTAAAGAGCAAGGTGTTGATGCGCCAGGCACCGGGAGGAATGATGGACATTTGCGCACCTCGCTCACCGCCGTTTTGCAAAAAGGCACGTGCATCCTGAAAGTTATCGCAAAGCACTTGGCATGCAATCACCCGGCCGTCGGGCAGGGGCGTGCCGTCGCAGGCTTCAATGACGGCCACCTGGCCGTCAGGTACGGTGGTGAACTTGACCAACTCTACTGTGTACTGCCAGGGCCAAAGAAAGAAGTGCAGGCCCGGCGCCAAGGTGTCGGCCTGAAAACCCGCCTCGCCCTGCAAAGCGACGATCTTGCCGGCGGGCAACTCGCGGTGGGCCCCAAACAGGACAAATCTCTTGGTGATGGTGCCGACCGAATCATCTGGCACGATAACTACACCGAAGAGCCGGAAGGTCCATTTGTAAAACACCACAAACGCGACGAAGGCGGCGATGGCCACAACCACGCCGACATTGCTGAGAATCCATTCCATAAGCGTACCTTTGCTTTTTGTTGAACACGCAAGCATGTTGCAAGGGCAGGCATTAGGAATGCATATGGGCTTTCTTTAAGGGGGGTTTTGCAGGGGTGGCTGGGTGCGCAAGCCCGCCAACACGGCGTCGACCATGGCCGGGGCCGCTTGGTCCAACGCATAGGCAGGCTGCATGACCAGCCATTGGTGCTTGGTGCCCACCATGAAGCTGTGCAGTATCTGCATGCACAGCGACACATCGGCATTTGCCGGAATTTGTCCCATGCTCTGGGCCTGCAGCAGCAGGCTTTTGGTACGGTTCAGGTATTCATCGCGGCAGCGCATTTCCTCTGCCAGCATGATGGCCACATCCCCCACGTTTTCGCATTTGTGCAGAAGGATAGTGAAGACCCGCTGCTGCTGGGGGGAATTCACCAGATTCACCAGCGATTGCACACACATATTGCGAATGGCACCCATTGGGTCAGGCTGCGGACCATCGTCTAGGGCGTTAAGCATGGCCTGCATGGGCAGCATGGCCTGGTCTAGCAAAGCCTTGAGCAAAGAGGCTTTGTCCTTGAAGTGCCAATAAATCGCGCCCCGTGTTACCCCGGCCTCGGCGGCAATGTCAGCCAGTGTCGTACCCCCCACGCCTTTCTCAAAAAACACCCGTTCGGCAGCCTCCAGCAAGCTGGCATAGGTGTTGTCTGCGGCGTCTTTCGTTTTCCTGACCATGGTGATGTACTTTGTTGGTAACCAGTTTATTATCGTGCATAAACAAACATACACGAATGTATGTGATACTAGCGCCCGAATTTAGTTCCACCATTGATCCATACCACCTCCTAGCCCATCATGCCCAAAACCTCCCAACTCCACTTAGCCCCGTTGGCCCCCCTGGTTCTAGCCCTGGCCACTGCCCTTAGCCTGACTGCTTGCGGCAACGCCGGCAGTGCCACTGGCGGGGCGGGCCCGGGCGGCATGCCGCTGCCTGAGGTGTCGGTCATCACCGTTTCCAGCCAAGCCCAGCCCGTGGAGATGGAGTACACCGGCCAAACCGTGGGCGCACGCGAGACCGAGGTGCGCGCCCGCGTTTCCGGTATCGTGCAAAAGCGCATTTACACCGAGGGCGCAGTCGTCAAGGCGGGCCAAGTGCTGTTTGCACTGGACCCTGCCACCTTTCGCAACCAGTTGGCCGCTGCCGAGGCCAATGTGGCCGTGGCCCAAGCCCGCGTGAACCAGACCCAGCGCGACCAAGCCCGTCTGACCCCCCTGGCCGCTGAGGCCGCAGTCAGCCAGCGCGAGTTGGACGACAGCAAATCCGCCGCTGAATCGGCCCGCGCCAGCTTGCAGCAAGCCACCGCGCAGGCCAATGAAGCCCGCCTGAACCTGGGCTACACCCAGGTGACGGCCCCTATCAGTGGCACCACCGGCGTTTCCAACAAGGCCGACGGCAGCCTGGTCGGCGGCACCGACACCCTGCTCACCACCATCGTGCAAACCAACCCCATGCTGGTGAACTTCAGTGTCTCAGAGGCCGACTTGCTGCGTATGAACAAGCAGTTGAATGCGGGCCAACTAAGCGTGCCTGGCAAGCGCGCCGCCAATGGCAGCCTGGGCTTTACCGTGAAGGTTAAATTGGCCGACGGCAGCTTCTACCCGCTGGCGGGCAAGCTCAACTTCGCCAGCGAGCGCGTCAACCCCGCCACTGGAAGCTTTGACATGCGTGCCGAGTTACCCAACCCCAACGGCGCCCTGCGCCCCGGCCAGTTTGTGCGCGTGTTTTTAAGCGGTGCCACCCGGCCCGCATCTTTGAGCGTGCCCCAGCGCGCCGTCATTGACAGCCCATTTGGCAAGATGGTTTTTGTGGTCAACAAGGAAGACAAGCTTGAGCCGCACCCCGTGGAACTGGATGCCTGGACCCAGGGCAACTGGATTGTCACCAAGGGCCTGAAAGACGGCGACCGCGTGCTGGTGGATGGCTTTATCAAGGCCCATGACCCGGGCATGCTGGTCAAGCCCGTGCCTTACGTGGCAAGTGGTACGGCAGCTGGTGCTGGCGGTGCTCCAGCCGCTCAATCTGAATCAAAACAACCTGTAGCCGGCGTATCTCCTGCCTCAGCAGCTACTAAATAAATAGCAGATACGTACCATGTTTTCTAAATTCTTCATTGATCGACCGATCTTTGCGACGGTCCTCTCGCTGTTTCTGGTGCTGGCTGGCTTGGCCGCCATGCGCATACTGCCGATCTCACGCTACCCGGAAATCTCGCCCCCGGTGGTCACTGTAGCTGCGATCTATCCGGGCGCTTCGGCTGAAGTGCTGGAAACCACGGTGGCCGCGCCCATAGAGCAGGCCATCAACGGCGTAGAGCACATGCTCTACCAAAGCTCCACCTCAGCCGGCGATGGCTCGGTGGTGGTGAGCGTCACTTTTGACGTCGGTACCAACCTGGACATTGCGGCGGTCAACGTGAACAACCGCGTCAACCAGGTGCTGAACAAACTGCCCCAAGAAGTACAGCGCCAGGGCGTGACGGTGGCCAAGAGCTCGTCGAGCTTTCTGGTTGTGGCGGCCGTGTATTCGCCCGATGACCGCTACGACTCGCTCTTCATATCGAACTACGTGACGCAAAACATGCTGGATGCGGTGAAGCGCGTACCCGGCACCACCAATGTGCAAATCTTTGGGGCCAAGGACTACGCGATGCGCGTTTGGTTGCGCCCCGACCGTATGGCCCAGCTCGGCATTACGGCTGGCGATATCAGCGGAGCCATAACGGAACAGAACGCTCAATACGCGGCAGGCAAGATTGGCGCACCGCCCAACAACACCGAGGAACTCACCCTCACCGTCACGGCCAAGGGCCGCCTGCTCACCCCCGAAGAGTTTGCCAACATCATTGTGCGCAGTGGTGACAAGGGTGCCGTGGTGCGTCTGCGCGACGTAGCCCGTGTGGAGCTGGGCAGCAAGGACTACAACTTTTATGGTCGCGTCAACGGCCACCCCGCCGTGCCCATGGGCGTATTCCTGCAAACCGGCGCCAACGCGCTGGAGACGCGCGCTGCGGTTGAGAAAACCTTGCAAGACCTGAAGGCCAAGTTCCCAGAAGGACTAACCTACAGTACCCCCTACGACACCACACCCTTTGTGACCGAGTCCATCCACGAAGTGGGCAAAACCCTGGCCGAGGCCATGGTGCTGGTGTTCATCGTGGTGTATCTGTTCTTGCAGAGCTGGCGCGCCACCATCATTCCGACACTGGCGGTGCCCGTGTCGCTGATCGGCACCATGGCCGGGCTGCACCTACTGGGTTACAGCATCAACACGCTCACGCTGTTCGGTATGGTGCTGGCCATCGGTATCGTGGTGGACGATGCCATCGTGGTGCTGGAGAACGTAGAGCGCCTCATGCAAGAGGAGCACATGAGCCCGCGCGACGCTGCCATAGAAGCCATGCGCGAAGTGACTGGCCCGGTGATTGCCATTGTGCTGGTGCTGTGCGCCGCCTTCATTCCCGTGGCATTTTTGGGCGGGCTGGCGGGTGAGTTGTACCGCCAGTTCTCGGTCACCATCACCATTGCGGTGTGCTTGTCGGGCGTAGTGGCCCTGACGCTCACGCCAGCCCTGTGTGCGGTGCTGCTCAAGCCCGACCATGAAGAAAAGAACAAATTCTTCACGAGCTTCAACAACGGCTTTGCCCGCTTGACCAAGGGCTACACCCATGGCGTGGCTTTCTTCCTGAAGCGCGGCGTCCTAGGTCTGGCGCTGTTTGTGGGCATGGGCGTGCTGACTGGTGTGTTATTCAAAATCGTACCAGGCGCGCTGGTGCCCGATGAAGACCAGGGCTACTACATCGGAGCGGTCATCCTGCCCGAAGGTTCGTCGCTGGAACGCACCAACCAGGTGGTTAAGCAGGTTGAGGCGGCCATGGCGCCCAACAAGAATATCGACACTGTTTTCAGCTTGGTGGGATTGAACTTTTTGGGCGGTGGCGGATTGAAATCCTCGGCTGCCACCATGTTCTTCCCCCTCAAACCCTGGGATGAACGCAACCAGTCTGCCAAAGAGCTGGTGGGGGAGACCTATATGAAGACCGGCGGCATCAAGGAAGGCCTGCCTCTGGCATTCGCTCCGCCCGCCATTCAAGGTTTAGGCCAGACCGGCGGCTTTGAGTTCTATCTGCAAAACAAGGGCGACGGCGGTGTACGCCGCCTGGCCCAATTGCTGCCCGCGCTTTTGGCCGAGGCCAATAAGCAACCCGAGCTGCAAGGCGTCAAAACCCTGTGGCAAGCCAATTCACCCCAGCTGTATGTGAGTGTGGACACCGAAAAGGCACGCTCCATGGGCATTGCCGTGGCTGATATTTACAACACCCTGCAAGCCACGCTGGGCAGCTACTATGTCAATGACTTCAACAAGAGCGGACGCATCTACCAGGTGCTGATGCAGGCCGAGGGCGAATTCCGCTCCAAGCCCAGCGATATTGGCGCGCTGTATGTGCGCTCCAAGACCGGGCAGATGATCCAGATCCGGTCGGTGGCGGAGGTGAGCTTTGTGTCTGGGCCCGACTCGGTGCAACACTTCAACGCCCTGCCGTCGATTCAAATTCTGGGTGATCCGAAACCGGGCTACAGCTCAGGGCAAGCCATCGCCGCCATGGAGCGCGCCGCAGCCGCCGTACTGCCCGCCGACGTGGGCTACGACTGGGGTGGTGCCGCCTTCCAGCAGCAGCGCAGCAGTGGCTCCAGCAGCCTGGCGCTGGTAGCCGGCTTTGTGATGATCTTCTTGATCTTGGCCGCGCAGTATGAGAAATGGACCCTGCCGCTGTCGGTCTTGCTGGCACTGCCTTTTGGTATCTTCGGTGCGCTGGTGGCGGTGTATTTGCGCCACTTTGCCAATGACGTTTACTTCCAGATTGGTCTGGTTACGCTCTTGGGTCTGTCGGCCAAGAATGCGATTTTGATCGTGGAATTTGCCACCGTGAAAGTGCACGAAGGCTTGTCACCCGTGGCGGCCGCCCTGGAGGCTGCGCGCCTGCGGTTCCGGCCGATTTTGATGACTTCATTGGCCTTTATCTTGGGCGTGGTGCCGCTGGCTTTCAGCAGTGGTGCGGGTGCGGCGGCGCGTCAGTCCATCGGCACCGGCGTGCTGGGCGGCATGCTGGCGGCCACCTTCCTGGCGGTATTTTTAGTGCCGCTGTTTTTCAAATTCGTCAACGACTGGAACTTCCGCAGCAAGCCTGAGGACTTCGACCACCTGAACCAGCCTAACCACGGCAGCTTGCAAGGCAAGTTGCGCGGCGAGGGAGCCAGCCATGTATAAATTCAAGCCATCTACATTCCGATTCACCCTGCTGTGCGTCGCAGCTGCGGCACTGTCTGCCTGCGCCAACCATGGCGTGGGACCGCAATACCAAAGGCCCGCCCTGACCCTACCCGCCGCCCCAGCGGCACCCACCGCAGCGCCTAGCGAGCGCAACTGGTGGGCGGGCTTTGGCGACCCGGTGTTGAGCAGCCTGATCGACGAAGCCACACGCCAGTCGCCTGACCTGGCGCTGGCCCGCGCCCGCATCGCCGAAGCGCGTGCCACCCTGGGCCAAAATGAATCCAACCTCTACCCCACGGTGGATTTGACAGCCGGTGCCACCCGCAGGCGGACCAGTGAAAACTCCGCGACTTTTGCACCAGGTGCCAATCCGATATCCGAAGATCGCCAGCTGGGCCTGACGGCCAGTTACGAGTTTGACTTCTGGGGAAAATACGCCCGCGCCGACGCTGCAGCCCAGGCCCGCCTGCTGGCCCAAACAGCCAACCAAGGGGTGGCACTGAGCACCCTGCAGGCCAATGTAGCGCAAGCCTACTTTGCGTTGCGCGCGCTGGACGCCCAAAGCGCACTGGCCCAAACCACGCTACAAACGCGTCAGGACAATGTGCGTCTGCAAAAGCGCCGGTTTGATGCCGGTATGGTCGGCGCGCTAGACCTGCGCCAAGCTGAATCTGAAGCCGCCAGCGCACTGGCGACGCAGCAGCAAATCACGCAAAACCGAAGCAACGCCGAAAGCGCATTGGCCCTGTTGCTGGGCCGCCAGCCCGCCGACATTGCCAAGCCGGTGCTAGCACGCGGCCTGGAGCTGGACGCCCTGGTGCGGGCCCAGGGTGTACCGGCTGACCTGTCTGCCGACCTGCTCACACGCAGGCCCGACGTGGTGGCCGCCGAGCACGCACTCATTGCGGCCAATGCCGATATCGGCCAGGCGCGGGCAGCCTACTTTCCCAAGCTTAGCCTCACGGCCAGCGTGGGCCAGCAGTCGCGTGACATGTCCAACCTCTTCGATCCGGCCTCGCTGTTCTGGAACGCCATTGGCAACCTGACACAACCCATCTTCCGCGCCGGCGCCATTGGCGCTGTAGTGGCGGCAGCCAATGCCCGCGAGCAGCAGGCGGTGGCGCAGTACACCCAGGTGGTGCAAAGCGCGTTTCGTGATGTGCATGACGCGCTGACCAATGCCGACGCGGCCCGCGCCATTGCCATCACCACGGCTGAGCGCACCACGGCCCTGGCCGAGACCCTGCGCCTGGCCGAGCTGCGCTACAAAAGCGGCTACAGCAGCTACTTGGAAGTGCTGTCTGCCCAGCGCGATTTGGCACAGGCCCAATCCGGCTTGATAGACGTGCAACGCAGCCAGCTCGCTGCCGTGGTGGCATTGCACAAGGCGCTGGGCGGCGGCTGGGGGCCGTCGCAGGCCCGCTGAACGACTTTCGGGCCGATTTGGCAATCAAATCGGCCTGAGGCCCAGGTATTCATTGCCTGAGTAGCTATTATTTGTATAGCACACATTCCCTGCCGCACCAGGGAATGGAGGGCTTGTCCATGCGACATTTGGCGTACAGGCTACGCGCTTCAGCCAGCCCCGCAATGGCGCTGCTTGCTGGATAATGAATTGCTGGTCCACCCCGCTGAAATCCCATGGAACTTACCCCGCGCGAAAAAGACAAGCTACTGATCTTCACCGCTGGCCTACTGGCCGAACGGCGTAAGGCGCGTGGCCTCAAGCTCAACTACCCCGAAGCTATTGCGCTGATCAGCTGCGCCGTGATGGAAGGCGCACGCGATGGTAAAACCGTGGCCCAACTGATGAGCGAGGGGCGCACCGTGCTGACGCGCGCTGACGTGATGGACGGCATCGCCGAGATGATTCCCGACATCCAGGTTGAAGCCACCTTCCCCGATGGCACCAAGCTGGTCACGGTGCACCAGCCGATTGTTTGAAAACTTCCGTTGACGTTGCCCATTGATTGGAAATCACCATGCGCCATAGATCCCTTAATGCTATTGGTTGGATAGCTATCTACACCATATCCACGCTGGCTAGCACTGCATTCGCCCACGATGGCCATGGATTAGCCCGTATTCACTGGCACGCCACCGACGTGTTGGGTTTTGTCATCCCGGGCTGCATTTCGGCGCTGGCGATCTGGACAGCACGCAAAGGCAAGTGAGCACAGCATGACCCCAGGCGAAATCCTCACCGACGAGGGCGACCACGCCCTCAACACCGGCCGCCGCACCCTGACTGTGGTGGTACAGAACACCGCAGACCGCCCCATTCAGGTCGGCTCGCATTACCACTTTGCCGAGACCAACGGTGCACTGGGTTTTGACCGCACCGCAGCCCACGGCATGCGGCTCAACATCGCCTCGGGCTCGGCCGTGCGCTTTGAGCCCGGCCAGCAGCGCACCGTGGAACTCGTCGATTTCTCAGGCGACCGCGTGGTCTACGGCTTTCGCGGCCTCGTACAAGGACCCATCGACACCAGCGTCGAGGGAGAACTCTAATGGCAACGATTGGGCGCCGCGCCTACGCGGAAATTTTTGGCCCTACCGTGGGGGACCGTGTGCGCCTGGCCGATACCGGCCTGCTGATTGAAGTCGAGAAGGACTACACACTTGCTGCAGGCAGTTACGGTGAAGAGGTCAAGTTCGGCGGTGGCAAGACCATCCGCGACGGCATGGCGCAATCGCAAAGAACGTGCGCCGAAGGCGCAGTGGACTGCGTGATGACCAACGCGCTCATCATCGACCACTGGGGCATCGTGAAGGCCGACATTGGCCTCAAAGGCGGGCGCATCGTTGCCATCGGCAAGGCTGGCAACCCCGACACACAACCGGGCGTAGACATCATCATCGGCCCCGGCACTGAAATTATTTCTTGCGAAGGCAACATCGTCACCGCAGGCGGTATCGACAGCCACATCCACTTCATCTGCCCGCAGCAGATCGAAGAGGCGCTGTCCAGCGGCGTGACCACCATGCTGGGTGGCGGCACTGGCCCGGCCACGGGTACCTTTGCCACCACCTGCACGCCCGGCCCCTGGAACATCGAGCGCATGCTGCAGGCGGCCGATGCCTTCCCCATGAACCTCGGTTTCTTGGGCAAGGGCAATGCGAGCCTGCCTGCCGCACTGCACGAGCAGATCAACGCCGGCGTCATTGGCCTGAAATTGCACGAAGACTGGGGCACCACGCCCAGCGCTATCAGCAACTGCCTGGATGTGGCCGACGCAACCGACACACAGGTCGCCATCCACTCCGACACGCTGAACGAATCGGGCTTTGTCGAGGACACAATAGCCGCGACCAAGGGCCGTGGGCTGTGCGCCTTCCACACCGAAGGCGCGGGCGGCGGCCACGCGCCGGACATACTGCGTGTGGTGGGACAAGACAACTTCCTGCCCAGCTCCACCAACCCCACCATGCCCTACACGGTGAACACACTGGACGAACATGTGGACATGCTGATGGTCTGCCACCACCTGGACGCCGGGATTGCAGAGGATTTGGCGTTTGCCGAAAGCCGCATCCGCAAGGAAACCATTGCGGCCGAAGACATCCTGCACGACCTGGGCGCCATCAGCATGATGAGCAGCGACAGCCAGGCCATGGGCCGTGTGGGCGAGGTCATCATCCGCACCTGGCAGACCGCGCACAAGATGAAAGCACAGCGCGGCAGCTTGGCGGAAGACAGCAGCCGCAACGACAACTTCCGCGTCAAGCGCTTTATTGCCAAATACACGATCAACCCCGCGATTGCGCACGGCATTAGCCATGAGGTGGGCAGCATCGAGGTCGGCAAATGGGCTGACCTGGTGGTCTACAAGCCCGCCTTCTTTGGCGTGAAACCCGCGCTGATTCTGAAGGGCGGCTTCATCGCGTTTGCCGCCATGGGCGACCCCAATGCCTCCATCCCCACACCGCAGCCCGTGCACTACCGGCCCATGTTTGGGGCCTTGGGTGGTGCGCTGCACAGGGGCTCGTTCACCTTCGTATCGCAAGCCGGGCTGAACGCGGGCATCAAGGAGCGCTTCGGTCTAGCCAAGAACGTGTCGGCCGTAAAAAACATCCGCAGCGTGCGCAAACAGCACATGGTCCACAACAGCTATTTGCCGTTGATGGAGATTGACGCGCAGACCTACAGCGTGCGCGCCGACGGCCAATTACTGACCTGCGAGCCCGCGGTCAGCCTGCCGCTGGCGCAGCGTTATTTCTTGTTTTGAGACCTATGAGTGCCTTGCCTTTGCACATCCGGCTAGATGACCTCAGCGACCGGCGTATTGCGCAATTTCTGGAAGAACATCTGCAAGACATGCGGGCCACATCACCACCCGAGAGCGTGCACGCGCTGGACCGCTCCGAGCTGCGCGACCCGAGCGTGCATTTTTGGTCGGCGTGGTTGCCCGCAGAGAGTGGCGCCCTCGATGGCACACTGGTCGGCACCGCCGCAATCAAGCGCCTCGATGCAGACCACGCCGAGTTGAAATCTATGCGCACGTCTGCAGCGTTTCGTGGCCAGGGCATCGCCAAACAAGTCTTGCTGCACGTCCTAAAACAAGCCCGGGCACTCGGCTTGCGGCGGCTAAGCCTGGAGACAGGCACCCAGCCTTTCTTCGCCCCTGCGCACAAGCTCTATCTGGCCCACGGCTTTGAGCCCTGCGGCCCGTTTGGCAGCTATACGCTGGACCCGCACAGCCGCTTTCTGACGATGGCTTTGTAAATGCAGTTTAAAGTGGTTGCTCTGAAGATAATGTTGAATCCGAACTGCGGGTGATTCGCAACGTGCCATTGTCTGTCTCTGACAGTTGGACTACGTCTCCTAACTTCCACCCAAGCCTAGTGAGCACTTCTTGGGGAAACATGACGCCACACTCTTCACCGACTGCAACTACCTCCAAGCATTCCATTTCGGACTCCTTCACTATTTCGCCGACAGTCTAATGCTCCAAGTCTCCAAATGCATCCCCCAAGGCCAGGGCCTCGCGCCTGTGCTGCTCAAACGCGCCGCCACCGTCGAACTGGACTGGGACGTGCGCCAGAAAAGCCGCTTTGACGCGACCGACTCCGGCGGCCGCACACTCGGCGTGTTTTTGCCACGCGGAACGGCAGTGCGTGGCGGCGATGTGCTGGTGGCCGAAGATGGCTCGCTGATCCAGGTCATTGCAGCACCCCAGTCGGTATTGAAGATCACGCATTGCAAGGAACACGGCACACCGTTCGACCTCCTACGCGCGGCCTACCACCTGGGCAATCGCCATGTGCCAATTGAGTTGAAGCCCGACCACCTGAAGATCGAGCCCGACCACGTGTTGGCCGACATGCTGCGCGCCATGCATCTGATCGTGAACGCGGTGGACGAAGCCTTTGAGCCCGAGAACGGCGCGTACGCCACGGGCGGGCACGGGCATGGACACGGGCAAGGTCATGGCGGACACAGCCACAGCCATGGGGACCACGACCACCATGCTTGACGATAGCCTGATGCAGTTGATGTGGTTGGCCTCGCCGGCCTTGCCGATTGGCGGGTTTTCTTACTCCGAATGCCTGGAGGCCGCCGTGGAATCTGCCCGGGCTGCTACAGAAAGTGAAGCATCTGCCTGGTTGGTAGACCAACTGCACTTGAGCCTGTCACGCTCGGAGCTGCCAGCCGTGGCCGAGGCCATTGCTGCCTGGCGCGCGGATGACATGCCGCGCATTGGCGAGCTCAACGCCTGGGTGCTGCAAACCCGCGAAAGCGCCGAACTGCGCGCCCAGACCGAACAGATGGGCAAGAGCCTGCTGGAATGGCTGAAGAACCACACCACGGCCACGCCTGCACAAATTGCGGCGCTGGCGGCGCAGGAGCCCACCTACCCCATCGCTTTTGCATTAGCGGCCAGCGCCACCCAAGCACCCGTGCGCGAATGCCTGTTGGCCTATGCCTTTGGTTGGGCCGAGAACATGATGCAGGCCGCCATCAAATCCGTGCCGCTGGGCCAAAGCGCAGGGCAACGCATCCTGTCTACCATCACCGCCGAAATACCCGCCGCCGTAGACCATGCTTTAGGCGTGACCGATGACACGCGCCAAGCTTTCTCACCGATGTTGGCCATACTCAGCAGCCAGCACGAAGTGCAGTATTCCAGGCTATTTAGATCGTAATTGGCCTGTGGCCCGCGTATTTATTGCCCTAGTAGCTATCAATTTTATAGTAGATGAACTATGACCTCTCCCCTGCACCACATTCCCAATCGCACCAAACATCTGCCCCCGCTGCGCGTAGGCATCGGCGGCCCGGTCGGCTCTGGCAAAACTACGCTGCTGGAGATGCTGTGCAAAGCCATGCGCGCGCAATACGACCTGGTCGCTATCACCAATGACATCTACACCAAGGAAGACCAGCGCCTGCTCACCGTGAGCGGCGCACTGCCCGCTGAACGCATCATGGGCGTGGAGACCGGCGGCTGCCCGCACACCGCCATCCGCGAAGATTGCTCCATCAACTTGGAGGCAATCGACCGCATGCTGGTGGACTTCCCCAACGCCGACATTGTGTTTGTGGAAAGCGGTGGCGACAACCTGGCCGCCACCTTCAGCCCCGAACTCAGCGATCTGACCATTTACGTAATCGACGTGGCTGCAGGTGAAAAAATTCCGCGCAAAGGCGGTCCTGGTATCACCAAAAGCGACCTGTTCATCATCAACAAAACCGACCTGGCCCCGCACGTGGGCGCGAATCTGGACATCATGCGCAGCGACACCGAGCGCATGCGCAACACCGCCAAAGGTATGAAGCCCTTTGTGATGACCAACTTGAAGACTCTGACGGGTTTGAGCGAGGTGGTCAGCTTCATCGAGACCCGGGGCATGCTCACAGTCGCTCAAAAGCTGCCCCCAGGCAACGGTTAGAATACCTTTGAAGGGAAGCTTGGCCGAGCGGTTTAAGGCACCGGTCTTGAAAACCGGCGAGGGTTTATCCCCTCCGTGAGTTCGAATCTCACAGCTTCCGCCAGAACCCCAGTATTCATGCGGGTTCCCAGGTGATCAAACCCACACCCCACACACACAATTACCCGCGCCTACTGCGCAACGCATTGCGAACGTAGCATTTCTATTGACACGAGAAAGATGTCAAAATAAAGCGAAGCGGTACCGCAGACTGCGCGCTAAGTCTCTTCGTCTAACCGGTGCTGCCAGAGGATTCAATGATGTTTTGCTGCCCTTCAGATGACATTTTTTGCAGCCCGCTTCGTACGGCGTAGTAATGAACACTGTGAATGCAACACATTTTTGGCCTATTGCGGCCAGCGTACTGGTTACCCTGGTAGCGCTTTCGCTTCTGTTAGCTAACGAAGTCCGCAGGCGCAAAGCACTCCAGCGAGAGATCAAGAAATTAGTCGCCCAAAATACGACCCAGCAGCAAGTTGACCGGCTGACAGGGTTGATTAACCTGACTACATTTGAAGTTGCGCTGGCAAAACGCGCGGAGGTGGCGGATGCGGCTGGTAGTCTTTTCTGCGTGCTGCATGTGGCGCTGGATGAGCTTGGCATGATCAACGATGGTTTTGGTCAAGATAAGACGGATAAGTTACTGATAACCGCGGCAGAAATAATCAAGGGAGTAGCGAGTAACTCGGAACTGGTTTGCCGTATCGGCGGCGGAGAGTTTGCCATGTACGTCAGTGGTGGTGCGAACGTCGCGCGAGACGTCGCTCACAAACTGTGTCAAAAGTTGGAGCAGTCAGTCCAGCTGGATTCGAACTTGCTAACTACAACCTGCTCAATCGGCATCGCGGTGTACCCGGAACATGGAACCCACCAAAAACTTGTTGGCTGCGCGGGGTTGGCCATGCGTACCGTGAAGTTGGCAGGCGGTCATGATTTTTGTGTGTATGACCCTCAAATGGGTGCCAACGTACGGGATCAAATCAATTTACTTTCGGATTTGCGAAAGGCGCTGGAGCTGAAACAGTTTGAACTGTTCTTCCAGCCCAAAGTCGACGCAAAAAGCTTGCAGTTCACTGCAGCAGAGGCTCTGCTGCGTTGGCACCACCCCAAAAGAGGGTTGATCAGCCCTGCTTTGTTTATCCCCATCGCGGAAAGATACGGCTTGATGGGGCCCATCGGCCGCTGGGTCATTGAAGAAGCCTGTAATAGAGCCGGACAATGGAAAACCAAGGGATTGCGTATGCGTGTGGCGGTCAATATCTCTGGCTTTCAGATGCGCGAAGATGACCTGGTTGAGTTCATTGAATCAACCATGCAACGGTACGATATAGAGCCCGGAAGATTTACCTGCGAGATAACAGAATCAGTCGCCATGGAAAACACCAAAGTGACCCAGCAAACATTCAGGAAAATGGGGGCGGCTGGATTCCATGTCTCTATCGACGACTTTGGCACGGGCTACTCCAGCCTAGCAGCATTGCGACAGTTACCCGCAGCTGAACTCAAAATAGATCGCGCTTTCGTGACTGATCTGGAAGAGAGTGAGGACGCACGATCCATTGCCAGATCGATTGTCAGTCTCGGTAAAACTTTGAATCTGAGGATCGTGGCAGAAGGGGTTGAGACCTTGGGACAATGTGAGCTGTTGGTTCAGATGGATTGTGATGAGTTGCAAGGGTATCTATTTTCAATGCCGATACCTGCCGACAAACTCGAAGAGCTCGCTTTTGGCGTTTCTACCAACAAAGGGCATGGCTTCCGCGATTCCCTGTTCATGTCAAACTCGATGTTGCTGTCAAGTAATGCTTAGCTCAACAATGCGAAGGCGTGTCGATGGGCAGTTCGTTGAAATTTTTGCGACGAAGACGCGATGCACATTCCGGCCGCCTTACTGCCCGTTAGCTGCCGCGCGAAGTGACGACTAAATCGCCAAACCGTGCTCGATCGCACCGTGGTTTCCACTAAAGATGCTTACAGTAGGCGACGAATGACCCACACCCTCACGCGACTATTCGCTTTGCTCACCATCATGTCAAGCTTTCTCACTGCTGGCTGTTCTGCCATCGGCACGCTCAACGCGGTGACCACCACTTCGACTTACACGCTTAGTGCCAACTTAGCTTATGGCACGCTGTCGCGCCAAAAGCTCGATATCTACACGCCTACTGCCCCACCGCCAGCCAAGGGTTGGCCCGTTGTGGTGTTTATTTATGGCGGCTCGTGGAATGTTGGTGAACGCACTCAATACAAGTTCGTAGCCGAAGCGCTGGCAGCGCGCGGTGTGATGACGCTGGTGGCTGACTACCGGCTCTACCCGGAGGTGCGCTACCCTGACTTCCTGAGCGATAGCGCACAAGCGCTTGCCTATAGCATGGACCATGCGGTGCAACTGGGGGGCGACCCGAAGCGCGTGTTCGTGATGGGCCACAGCGCAGGCGGCTACAACGCGGCGATGCTGGCGCTAGATGCGCGCTGGCTCACGGCAGTCGGTCATAGCCCGAAGGAACTGGCGGGCTGGATCGGCCTCGCAGGCCCTTACGACTTTTATCCGATCGTCAATCCGGATGCGCAGCCGGTTTTCTTTCACCCGAACTACCCAGAAAGCTCCCAGCCCATAGGCTTTGCATCAGCTGGCGCGCCACGCAGCTTTCTTGCCGCTGCGGTGGACGACAAACTGGTCAATCCCCAGCGCAACACCGTGCAGCTGGCAAACAAGCTGCGCGTTGCGGGTGTGCCGGTTACGCTAAAGCTCTATTCGCACGCCAGCCACGCCACACTGATCGGCGCCTTTGCCTGGCCGCTGCGCTGGATCGCGCCGGTGCTGGACGACGTGCAAGCCTTCATAGTGGCGGCTACGCCGGTACCCCCGAATTGATGCGCAACGCAGCCTCACAAACTGATACATCACGGATAGATCCTTGAACAAGCATTCATCGCTTAGGCAAATACCAGCCAGCATTTGGGTCTTGGGTTTCGTAAGCATGCTGATGGATATCTCGTCGGAGATGGTCCACAGCCTGCTGCCCATGTTCATGGTGGGCACCTTGGGTGTTAGTGCCTTCACGGTTGGAATCATCGAAGGGCTCGCGGAGTCCACTGCGCTCATCGTCAAGGTTTTTTCTGGCGCTTTAAGCGACTACTTGGGCAAACGCAAAGGGCTTGCCCTGTTGGGATACGCGTTAGGTGCATTGACCAAGCCACTATTCGCCATCGCGTCGGGTGCCGGTCTTGTCATAGCTGCCCGGTTGATTGACCGGGTGGGCAAGGGCATCCGCGGTGCACCACGGGACGCTTTGGTCGCAGATCTTGCGCCGCCGCAAGCCCGTGGGGCCGCCTTCGGCCTTCGCCAGTCGTTGGATACCGTGGGTGCGTTTCTTGGCCCGTTACTGGCTGTGGGTCTCATGCTGCTTTGGGACAATGACTTCCGCGCCGTGTTCTGGGTAGCGGTGCTACCTGGCTTGCTCGCAGTGGCGCTCCTGTTCTTTGGCGTAAAAGAGCCTAAGCGGCAGAGCAACGAAAAGAAAGCCAATCCGATACAGCGAGAAAACCTGATACGACTCGGACGCGCTTATTGGTGGGTGGTCGCAGTGGGTGCAGTATTTACCTTGGCGCGGTTTAGCGAAGCATTTTTGGTTCTGCGCGCCCAGCAGACCGGCGTTATAACTGCACTCGTGCCCTTGGTCATGGTTGCCATGAACTTGGTCTACGCGGCGGCAGCTTATCCTTTTGGTTGGCTCTCTGACCGCGTGAGCCATGGAAAGCTTTTAGCACTGGGGCTTGTTGTATTGGCCTTGGCCGATCTTGTTTTGGCAAGCGGCAGTGATTGGAAGACCCTGCTGGTAGGTGTTGCGCTGTGGGGTGTCCACATGGGAATCACGCAGGGGCTCCTAGCGACCATGGTGGCAGATACGGCACCCGAGGACTTACGCGGCACAGCCTATGGTGTGTTCAATCTCATGAGCGGTCTTGCGATGCTGATTGCCAGCGGATTGGCGGGCTGGCTTTGGGATAGCCATGGACCTACCGCCACGTTTTACGCGGGCGCGATCTTCTGTGTCATGGCATTGGTTGTGTTGATTTTCAGGCGCAACGACAGCCGGCACAAAGTGGGGCATTGAGTGGAAGAACTCAAGGCACTTGAATCCATGGGACTTGTGCTACCCAGTGTCTGGTACGTCGTTGGGGCAATCCTGTTCGGGGTCGCGGGGTATATCTTTTACCGGCATGGCAGGGCAACCAAGCGGCCTGTCATGGTGTGGACGGGCGTGGCTTTGATGCTGTACCCCTATGCCGTGTCAGAAACCTGGATGCTCTGGATGATTGGCTTTGCCCTTAGCGCGTGGGCGTTTGCAAAGTGGAACCAATAAGGCCGATACGTCGACTTCGGCGCCAAGGCATTGCCGGAAAGTCCGAATCTGTATCGCTCCAAATCCAAGAACGCGCAGGAAGCGCACGAGGCGATCCGGCCGACATCCGCGCTGCATACGCCGGCCAGCGTCGCCGCTTTTCTG
>JANYEE010000128.1 GCA_025363275.1 Burkholderiales bacterium
GTTCGACATTTTTTCGGCTGTCAGGTTAACCACGGCAAGGTCGCCCATGTCATCCCTAATTTGTCCGAA
This sequence comes from Burkholderiales bacterium, assembly GCA_025363275.1. Lineage (GTDB taxonomy): Bacteria > Pseudomonadota > Gammaproteobacteria > Burkholderiales > Burkholderiaceae_C > Allorhodoferax. Next base: position 70 of record JANYEE010000128.1, read on the forward strand.
TCGATATTTTTCCGTTAGAGAGTCATAGCCTACATGCTCCGCATAGTCATCAATGGCAACCGCGAACGTGAAGCGTTCTTTCTCTTTGGTAAGGATCGGCTTGCCATCAAGCATTTCCTTCTCTTGTGTGCGTGCCCACGCATCAGCCTGCGCCTTGGTTTTGAAGGTTTTTATGAGTGGAGCATGCCCAGCCCGACGAACCCGAGCTTGATAGGTTGTTTTGCCGGTTCGCTCACTGACGCGAGGTGTGATGTCTGCCACAAACGCACTCCAAAAAATTGAGAATGGCGCAAGTTTGGCGCAAATCTCAAAAAATGGCTAGGTGGAGTTACGTAAGTCTATGAAAATTAACGGGAAAACTCTTAAGAGTGTTACCGCCTTCTAAGCTGTGGGTCGGGGGTTCGATCCCCTCCGGGCACGCCAGTAAAAGCCCAGCACTCAACATACCAAACCTTTCGACGCTTGGAGGTTGAGTACGGTGATGGTCTGGGCTCCAGCGTCTTCTCCCATCCAGCGCAGGGCCGCTGCTGCCAAAGCGTTGGCGTCTCCAGTGGAAAAGAACGCCAGGCGCTGTGTGCGCACCAGCGAAAGCGTTGGCTCTACCGCCAAAGCCTGTCGCTCGGTCAGCAAGCGTCGGGTTTGCCGAGCTACTGGGGCGCCACCTTCTAGTTGTATTACATTCGCCCCCACTGATTTACTGAGCTGCTGCGCAATAAAAGGGTAATGTGTGCAACCCAGCACCAAAGTATCCATTTCGCCAAATTTCAAGCCAAATGTGCCCATGGCCCGCGTGTATTGTGCGCACAGTGCTTCAATTTTAATAGCATCATCGTGCTCGATAGCATCTGCCAAGCCGTCGCAGGGCTGCAGCACAAAAGTGGCGGCACCATGCAGTGACTTCAGTAAATTGCTAAATTTCTCGCTATTTAGTGTGCCTCGGGTGGCCATAATCCCGATCACGCCGGTTTTACTCGCCGCCGCCGCAGGTTTTAGGGCTGGCTCAATGCCCACAATCGGCAAATCCGGATAGGTCTGACGCAGCTCTCTAATGGCCGCTGCAGTAGCCGTATTGCACGCGACCACTAAGGCCTTGATGGCATGCTGTTCGATGAGGTAATGCGTGATGGTGTGAGCACGAGCCAGCAAATACGCATCATCACGTTCCCCGTAAGGCGCGTGTCCGGCATCCGCGACATAGACGAATTTCTCCAGCGCAAGCTCGGCATACAGTGCGCGTAACACGCTGATGCCCCCAATGCCGCTGTCAAAAACACCGATAGGAGACGCGAGTCCTGGGGATGTGGACATGGACGCTATCGAATGGAGCTTGCTCAGCGCGAAGTAACAGGAATGTTCTTGAACTCTCCGGTGGCAATCTTTTTTTGCCATTCGGCTGGGCCGGTGATGTGGACGCTGGTGCCACCCGAATCCACCGCCACAGTTACCGGCATATCGACCACATCAAATTCGTAAATAGCTTCCATGCCCAAGTCGGCAAAACCCACCACCTCGGCGTGTTTGATGGCTTTTGACACCAGGTAAGCGGCGCCGCCAACTGCCATCAGATAGGCGCTTTTGTGTTTCTTGATGGCTTCGATGGCGACTGGGCCGCGCTCTGCCTTGCCGACCATGCTGATGAGGCCGGTTTGCGCCAGCATCATTTCGGTAAAACCGTCCATGCGCGTGGCAGTGGTGGGTCCGGCGGGGCCGACGGCCTCACCCTTGATCGGGTCGACTGGGCCGACGTAGTAGATGACGCGGTTGGTGAAGTCCACCGGCAGCTTTTCGCCGTTGGCCAGCATGTCCTTGATGCGCTTGTGAGCGGCGTCACGCCCGGTCAGCATCTTGCCGTTCAAGAGCAGGGTCTGCCCAGGTTTCCAGCTCGCCACTTCGGCGGGGGTCAGCGTGTTCAGGTCGACTTTTTTGCTTTGCTTGTAGTCGGGCGTCCAGTTCACGTTGGGCCACAGGTCCAGCGATGGCGGGGTCAGGTAAACCGGGCCGCTGCCGTCCAATACAAAGTGGGCGTGGCGGGTAGCCGCGCAGTTCGGGATCATGGCAATTGGCTTGCTGGCCGCGTGGGTGGGGTACATCTTGATCTTGACGTCCAGCACCGTCGTCAGGCCGCCCAGTCCCTGCGCGCCAATTCCCAGCGCGTTGACTTTCTCAAACAGCTCCAGGCGCAGTTTTTCGACGTTGTCGAGTGCCGCGCCACTGGCCGCCTTGGCCTGCAGTTCGTACATGTCAAGGTCATCCATCAGGCTTTCCTTGGCCATCAGCACGGCCTTCTCAGCCGTGCCACCGATGCCGATGCCCAACATGCCGGGCGGGCACCAGCCTGCTCCCATGGTCGGTACGGTTTTCAAGACCCAGTCGACTACGCTGTCGCCCGGGTTCAGCATCACCATCTTGCTCTTGTTCTCACTGCCACCGCCCTTGGCTGCCACAGTCACTTCCATGGTGTTTCCGGGTACGAGTTCTGTAAAAATCACCGCGGGTGTGTTGTCCTTGGTGTTCTTGCGCAGAAATTCGGGGTCGGCCACTACGCTGGCGCGCAGCGTGTTATCGGGGTGGTTGTAACCCTGGCGCACGCCTTCGTTGATGGCGTCGTCCAGGCTGCCAGTAAAGCCTTCCCAGCGCACGTCCATGCCGACTTTGAGGAAAACGTTGACGATGCCGGTGTCCTGGCAGATCGGGCGGTGGCCAGTGGCGCTCATTTTGCTATTGGTGAGGATCTGCGCAATCGCATCCTTGGCAGCCGGGCTTTGCTCGCGCTCGTAGGCGCGGGCCAGGTGGGCAATGTAGTCGGCGGGGTGGTAGTAGCTGATGTACTGGAGGGCGGCGGAGACAGATTCGACGAGGTCAGCTTGGCGGATGATGGTCATGGTGGTATGGCCGGGGTCGTTGACCCAGCTTCAATGGTGGTTATCTTTTTAGGGGGCTGGGCTGTGGGCCATCAGCTTGTCGGTGTAGGCAATGGCCATCGCCGACAGCAAAAATGTGATGTGAATGACCGTCTGTGCGATCAACACTTTATCGGTGTACTGTTCTGCATTGATAAAAGTCTTCAGCAAGTGGATAGAGCTGATGCCGATGATGGCCGTAGCCAGCTTCACCTTGAGCACTGACGCGTTGACATGGCTGAGCCATTCAGGCTGGTCGGGGTGTTCATTCAGATTCATGCGCGATACAAAAGTCTCGTAGCCGCCCACAATTACCATGATCAACAGATTGGAAATCATGACCACGTCAATCAGCGCCAACACAACCAACATGATTATGGTTTCGTTCAACGCGGTGGCAGGTGCTGTGCCGCTGTAACCCACGCTTTTCACCAGTTCGCCAAGCGCATGTTGGTTGCCAAAAGCCGCTTCCAGCAAGTGCACCAACTCGACCCAGAAATGGAATACATAGACGGCTTGTGCAGCTATGAGTCCCAAGTAGAGCGGGAGTTGCAACCAACGGCTTGAGAAAATGACCTTGGAAAGGAGATTCATGGAGGCCGGTGCTTTGGCGGGTTTTGGGGGGTGACTCATGGAGTTATTTTGCGTCAGTGGGTTAAAGCACCGATTGTAAAAGTCTTGTGTGACGCTGGGAGTTTTGAGTCAGTGATATGTAAGTGCAATCCAACAATATCCGTTAGACGCAATAAAATTTATACACGCAGGATACATTCATGAGTACATCTTCGTCAGCCATTCAATCCGTTCTGGTGGAGAACCGAGTTTTCTTCCCCACTGAAGCCACCGTCAAGGCCGCCCGTATTTCTGGTATGGATGGCTATTACGCGTTGTGCGCGCAGGCCGAGAGCGACTTCGAGGGATTTTGGGCCAAGCTCGCACGTGATAACGTGGTTTGGAGTAAACCTTTCACCCGTACGCTGGACGAATCCAACGCGCCGTTTTATCAATGGTTTGACGACGGCGAACTCAATGCATCGGCCAACTGCCTAGACAAACATATCGGCACACCGACTGAAAACAAAGTAGCGGTGATCTTTGAAGCCGATGACGGCACGGTGACCAAGACGACTTACAAGGAACTGCTGGCCCGCGTGAGCCAGTTTGCCAATGCGCTTAAAGCCGACGGCGTGAAGAAGGGCGATCGCGTGCTGGTCTACATGCCCATGACGCTGGAAGGCGTGATCGCGATGCAGGCCTGCGCCCGCATCGGCGCAACGCACAGCGTGGTGTTTGGTGGCTTTTCCGCCAAGGCACTGCAAGAGCGCATCATCGATGCAGGCGCCGTAGCGGTAATTACTTGCAACTACCAGATGCGCGGTGGCAAAGAGCTACCGCTGAAGGCCATCGTCGACGAGGGCTTGAATATGGGCGGCTGCGAGTCTATCAAGACCGTGTTCGTATACCAGCGCACCCAGACCGCTTGCAATATGGTGGCTGGGCGCGATAAGACCTTCGAGCAGGCGCTAGCCGGTCAGAGCACCGAGTGCGCACCGGTGCCAGTGGGTGCCGAGCACCCGCTATTCATCCTCTACACCTCAGGCTCCACCGGCAAGCCAAAAGGCGTCCAGCACTCTACGGGCGGTTACTTGCTCTGGGCCAAGCTGACCATGGACTGGACATTTGACCTGAAGCCTGAAGACGTTTTCTGGTGCACGGCCGACATTGGCTGGATCACTGGCCATACTTATGTGGCCTATGGTCCGTTGGCCGCAGGTGCCACGCAAATCATCTTTGAAGGCATACCCACCTTCCCGAATGCCGGGCGCTTCTGGCAAATGATTGAGCGCCATAAGTGCAGCATTTTCTACACTGCACCCACGGCGATTCGTTCGCTGATCAAGGCCGCGGAAAGTGATGCATCCGTGCACCCGGACCGCTCCGATTTGTCAAGCCTGCGCATCCTTGGATCGGTGGGCGAGCCGATCAACCCCGAAGCTTGGATGTGGTACCACAAAAACATAGGCCACGAGAAATGCCCGATCGTCGACACTTTCTGGCAGACGGAAACCGGCGGCCACATGATGACCCCGCTGCCTGGTGCCACACCGCTGGTGCCCGGCAGCTGCACGCTGCCACTGCCTGGCATCATGGCAGCCATCGTGGACGAAGTTGGCAATGACATCGCCAACGGGACCGGTGGCATTTTGGTGGTAAAGCGTCCCTGGCCATCGATGATTCGCACCATTTGGAACGACCCTGAGCGTTTCAAAAAGAGCTATTTTCCAGAAGAAATGGGCGGCAAGATGTATCTGGCCGGTGACGGCGCAGTACGCAGTGCAGACCGGGGTTACTTCCGCATCACAGGCCGTATCGACGATGTACTCAACGTGTCTGGCCACCGAATGGGCACGATGGAAATTGAGTCGGCGTTGGTGTCGAAGACCGACCTGGTAGCCGAGGCTGCCGTTGTGGGGCGACCGGATGATTTGACGGGCGAAGCCATTTGCGCATTCGTGGTGCTGAAACGTCCCATGCCAACGGGCGATGAGGCAAAGGCTATTGCCAAAGAGCTGCGTGATTGGGTAGCCAAGGAGATCGGCCCGATTGCCAAGCCCAAAGACATTCGCTTTGGTGAGAATCTACCCAAGACCCGTTCGGGAAAAATCATGCGACGCCTGCTGCGTTCGCTGGCTAAGGGAGAGTCCATCACGCAGGACACTTCGACGCTGGAGAACCCGGCCATTCTGGATCAGTTGGGCCAGGCTTATTGAGGTGCACCACCGCCGGGCTTTTTACCGGTGCGTTGGGGCGCCTGCACTGTGCAATTTTACTTAGCGGTTAACACCCAGGAGACCAACTTTTTGGCTTCCGCTTCGTTTACTTGAGGGTTGGCAGGCATAGGCACCGCACCCCAGACACCGCCGCCACCAGCGATCACTTTGGCCGCCAGCCTGTCGACGGCCGCTTTGTCATTCTTGTATTTGGCGGCTACGTCTTTGAAGGCTGGCCCCACCAGTTTTTTGTCTACGGCGTGGCACGCCATACAATTTTTGGACGTAGCCAAAGCCTGGTCTGCAAATGCTGGCGCATTGGCCAACAATGCCGTCGCACTCAGTAAGGCGGAGAACAAAATGTGTTTCATGGCGGATCTCAGGGTTGGGTTACAGTCTTTCAACGAAATTGTAAGGCGGGTGGTTGACCAGTAACCGGTATTGGCCATGGGACCCGCAAGGAGAACACTATGTATGCAGTTGGCTTGGGTGTGATTTTGATGCTGATGAAATACCTCGATATGGACCCGGTGGTTAACTGGGCATGGTGGTGGGTGCTGTCGCCATTCGGTATTGCCGTCATTTGGTGGTTCTGGGCGGACTCCACAGGCTGGACCAAAAAGCAGGCCATGAAACGGGAAAATGAACGCCGCCAGGCGCGTATCGACAAAAACCGTGAAGCCATTGGTACGCTGAACCATAAAAAACGCCGCTAGCAGAAACCTGCTGCGGCGCTTGTAACCTGGCGGTCAGACCCGCCGCCCGGTGTATGTTCAGTAGTTGTCTAGCACCGCACCATTGCTGGCCGACGATGCATTGAACGCGAACTTGGCCTGCACACCACGCGTGTAGCGCGGCTTGGGGGCCGTCCACGCGGCACGGCGCTTGGCAATCTCAGCCTCGGACACATTCAGTTCCAAAATAAGCTGGCGCGAATCGATGGTGATGGAGTCGCCTTCCTGCACCAGCGCAATCACACCACCGGCTGCGGCTTCAGGCGCCACGTGGCCGACGACCATGCCCCAGGTCCCGCCCGAGAAGCGTCCATCGGTAATCAGGCCTACGCTTTCGCCCAAGCCTTGCCCAATTAAAGCGCCGGTAGGCGCCAACATTTCCGGCATACCAGGGCCACCCTTGGGGCCGAGGTAGCGCAGCACCATCACATCGCCCGGAACAATCTTGTTGTCCAGAATCGCTTTCAGCGCCGACTGTTCATCTTCAAACACGCGGGCCGGGCCGGTCATCACCGGGTTCTTCAAGCCGGTGATCTTGGCAACCGCACCCTCGGGGCTCAGGTTGCCCTTCAGAATAGCCAAGTGGCCTTGGGCGTACATGGGGTTGGTAATCGGGCGAATCACGTCCTGGTCGGCGCGTGGGGCATCGGGAATATCTTTCAGCACTTCGGCCACCGTCTGGCCGGTGATGGTGATGCAGTCGCCATGCAGCAGTCCCGCAACCAACAGTGTCTTCATCACCTGAGGAATCCCACCGGCACGGTGCAGATCCACGGCCAGGTATTTGCCAGAAGGCTTCAGGTCGCACAGCACCGGTGTCTTCACGCGCACCCGCTCGAAGTCGTCAATGGTCCATTCCACACCGGCGGCGTGGGCGATGGCCAGAAAGTGCAACACGGCATTGGTGGAGCCGCCGATGGCCATGATTACGGCCACCGCGTTTTCAATCGACCTACGCGTCACGATGTCGCGCGGCTTCAAGTCTTTCTTGATCGCTTCGATCAGCACCTTGGCCGACTCTTTGGCTGAGTTCATCTTCTCGTCGTGCGGGTTGGCCATGGTGCTGGAATAAATCAGCGAGATGCCTAAGGCCTCAAAGGCCGACGACATGGTATTGGCCGTGTACATGCCGCCGCAGGAGCCGGTGCCGGGAATAGCGCGGCGCTCGATCTGCAACAGGTCTTCATCGCTCATGCGACCCGCAGCGTTTTCGCCCACGGCCTCAAATACACTGACGATGTTCAGGTCTTTGCCCTTGTAGGTGCCCGGCAGGATGGTGCCGCCGTAGACATAGATGGCTGGCACATTGGCGCGCAGCATGCCCATCAGGCCGCCGGGCATGTTCTTGTCGCAGCCACCAACGACGACCACGCCGTCCATCCACTGGCCTTGTACACAGGTCTCGATGCAATCGCTGATAACTTCACGCGACACCAGTGAGTACTTCATGCCCTCGGTGCCCATGGCCATGCCGTCCGAGATGGTGGGTGTGCCAAATACTTGCGCATTGCCACCAGCCTCTTCAATACCGGCAATCGCGGCATCGGCCAGCTTTTGCAACCCGCTATTGCACGGGGTGATGGTGCTGTGCCCGTTGGCAACGCCGACCATGGGTTTCTTGAAGTCGCCTTCTTCGTAACCCATCGCGTAGTACATGGAGCGATTCGGTGCGCGGCTCTTACCCTGGGTAATGTTTTGGCTGCGGGGATTGAGGATGATGGGTTTGGTAGTCATGGGGCGCAGTATGCCGCGTCGTATTGATTCTTTCCAATCTATTTTTCAAGCTGGTTTAATATCTTTTATATATGAACAAACCCACCACTCCGGAACCCTGGATTGAGCTGCGCCTGTGGCGACAGTTCGTCACTGTGGCCGAAGAGCTGCACTTTGGCCGAGCGGCCCAGCGCCTGCACATGACGCAGCCGCCGCTGACCCAAGCGATTGCCCAGTTGGAGCGTAGTCTGGGCGTGATGCTGTTTGCCCGCACCAAGCGCAGTGTGCAAATTACGCCCCAGGGCCGGGTGCTGCTACCGCAAGCGCAAGCGTTGTTGCAACAGGCCAAGGCAGTGGTATTGGATGCGCGTGCTCTGGCGGGCGGCGAGTCCGGGCGCTTACGCCTGGCCTTTGTGTCGACTGTTGGATTCTCGATATTGCCGCCCTGGGTGATGGCGTTTCGCCAGGAATTTCCTGGCGTGCGACTGGACCTGGTGGAAGCCACAGGCGACGTGCAGTTGCAACAGCTGAATTCAGACGGGATTGATGCCGGATTCATTCTGCACGCCAGCGGCTTCGCGGTGCCGGGCCTGCAACGCCTGACCGTGGCACAAGAGCCGCTGGTGCTGGCGCTACCCGAGTCGCACCCTTTGGCGCTGCGCAAGTCTCTGCATCTGCAGGAGGTGTGGGCCCAGCCACTGGTGAGCTTTCCGCGCCGCATCGTGCCCTCGCTGTACGACGCCATCTTTGGCCTATACCAAGCTGCTGGCCAGCTGCCGGTGGTGGCACAAGAGGCGATACAGATGCAGACCATTGTGAATCTGGTGTCGGCAGGCCTGGGTGTAGCCTGGGTGCCGGCCAGCGTGCAGCATTTTCAGCGCAGTGGGGTGGTGTACCGCCAGGTGCAGGGGGCAGGGCGGGGCAGTGAGCGTATTGCCGTGCCGGCTTGCGAGACCAGTCTGGTCTGGCAGCGCAGCAGCCCGGCGCTGGATCGCTTTATGTCCTTTGCCAACGTGCACAATGCCGTCCATGCTGATACACCCTCAAATTGATCCTGTGGCCCTGCAAATCGGGCCTGTCGCCATCCACTGGTACGGCCTGACCTACTTGGCAGCCTTTGCGCTCTTTATGTGGCTGGGCCGTTTGCGCCTGCGCCATCCGCCGTTCAATCGCTTGCAAGGCAGCGGCGCCTGGGCTTTCAAAGATGTGGAAGATATATTGTTTCTTGGCGTCATGGGCGTGGTGCTGGGCGGGCGCATTGGCTACTGCCTTTTCTACAAGCCGGGCTATTACGCGGCGCATCCGCTGGAGGTGTTCTTCGTCTGGCAGGGCGGCATGAGCTTTCATGGTGGCATGCTGGGCGTGATTGCATCGATGGTGTGGTTTGGCGTGTCGCGCAAGCGGCCTTTTTGGCAGGTGGCGGACTTTGTGGCGCCCTGCGTGCCTACCGGGCTGGCGGCTGGGCGCGTGGGCAACTTCATCAATGGCGAGTTGTGGGGGCGCCTGAGCGACCCGGATTTGCCCTGGGGCATGGTGTTTCGTGGGGCAGGGGACCTGCCGCGCCATCCATCACAGGTTTATCAGTTCTTGTTGGAAGGCCTGCTATTGTTTGTGTTGTTGTGGCTGTACGCCCGCAAAGAGCGCAAGCAGGGACAAGTGGCTTCGATGTTTCTGATCGGCTATGGCGTGTTTCGCTTTATTGCCGAATTCTTCCGTGAGCCCGACGCGCATTTGTTGTGGCTGCAGCAGCAGACCGGCATGAGCATGGGCCAGTGGCTGTGCGTGCCCATGATCGTGGCGGGTGTTGTTTGTTGGTGGTGGCACGCAAAGCGCCAAAAATGAAACCAAATCGGCCTGAGGCCCTAGTCAAATAAACCTGGGTAGCTATTAAATGAATAGCAAAATCCGGGCGCAACCAAAACCATTGGGAGACCTCATGCCTGCCATTCCAACGTTAGAAACAGCCGTGCCAGCGCCCCCGGACGACGCGGGTGTTCCACGCTGAGGAGCCAAGCATGACAGGCCATATTCGATATCACCGTGACGGCGCACTTGGCCGCGTAACCCTGGAGCATCCGGGCAAATTCAATGCGATTTCCCGCAGCATGTGGCGGGAACTACGCGCGGTGTTTGTGGCCATCGCCCACGACACTGCGCTGCGCTGCGTGTGGGTGCAGGGCGCCGATGGCCATTTCTGCGCGGGCGGCGACATTGCGCAATACCCAGACTTTCGTTTCGATCCGCAGGCTCTGCACGATTTTCATGAGATCGATGTATGGGGCGGTCTGCAAGCCATGCTCGATTGCGACCTGCCTATCTTGGCCCAAATTGAGGGCAACTGTATGGGCGCGGGGCTGGAGATCGCCAGTTGCTGCGATTTGCGTTACGCCGCCAGCACCGCGCGCTTTGGTGCGCCGATTGCGCGCTTGGGTTTTCCGATGGCACCGCGAGAGGCCGCGCTGGTGGCCGCCGCTGTGGGTCACACCACAGCCCGCGCGATGCTACTGGCAGCGCAAGTGTTTGATGCGCAGCACATGGCCCACAGTAACTTTTTGACCGGAGTACTTGCGCATGACGACTTACAGGCGCATTGCCAGAGCGTGGTCGATACTGTGTTGGGTTTATCCCCCATGGCTACCCGAGCACATAAAAACGGCTTTCGGGCACTCAATCGGCTTGAAGCCCAGGTAAAGCCTGCCTGTGTAGCTACAGAATTGATAGCGCCTGGAGCGGTTCAAGATCCCCTGATACCTTATGCCTATGCCGACCATGCGGAGCACCGCGAGGGCATCACGGCATTTCTCGCCAAACGCAAACCGCAGTTTTAAACACCATGACCTCTGCCAACCTTTTCGTTGCCCTGCGCAACGCCTTTCCCGCTGATCTGGATGCTTGCGCGGTTGAGACCGAAACTGGTCTGCTGTACTCCTGGCGCGACTTGGATGACGCTACCGCCATGGTGGCCAATCTGCTGGAGTCGTTGCAGTTGCCCGCAGGCGCGCGTATCGCAGCGCAAGTTGAAAAGTCGGTCGAATCGTTGATTCTGTACTTGGCAACCTTGCGCGCCGGGCTGGTGTACCTGCCGCTCAACACGGCGTACCAAAGCGCGGAGATGGCCTACTTCATTCAAGACGCCGAGCCTGCCGTGGTGGTGTGTTCGCCCGATCGCTTTGGCTGGATCAGCAAACTCGCGTTCACTGCCGGCACGCAGTACGTGTTGACGCTGGGCGATGACCGCACTGGCAGTCTGCTGCAGCGCGCAGCGCAGTGCTCCCGCCAGCACACGCCGGTTGCAGTGCACGCTGATGATTTGGCCGCCATCATTTACACCAGTGGTACCACCGGGCGCAGCAAAGGGGCGATGCTGACCCACGGTAACCTGCTGGCCAACGCCCAGGTATTGAAAACCTACTGGGGCTGGCGCACACCGGAGCAGGGCGGTGACGTGCTGCTGCACGCGTTGCCTATCTTTCATGTGCATGGGTTGTTTGTAGCCATCCATGGTGCGTTGATCAACGGTAGCAAGATGATTTGGTTGTCCAAATTTGATCCCCAGGTGGTGCTGAGTAAGCTGCCGCAGGCCACAGTCTTTATGGGCGTGCCCACGTTGTATGTGCGTCTGTTGGCCGAGCCCGGTTTAACGCCGGCCCAGTTGTGTTCTATGCGTTTGTTCGTGTCGGGCTCCGCGCCCATGCTGCTGGACACTTTCATCGCCTGGCAAGAGCGTACCGGTCACACTATTTTGGAGCGCTACGGCATGTCGGAGACGGTGATGCTGACCTCTAACCCCTACCACCCGCACGACGGTGAGCGCAAAGGCGGCACCGTGGGGCGGCCACTGCCCGGTGTGACACTGCGCGTGTGTGGCGCGCAGAGTCAGGACTTAGCCACTGGCGAGGTGGGCGACATTCAGGTGCAGGGCCCTAGCGTGTTCAAGGGCTACTGGCGCATGCCCGAGAAAACTGCCGAGGAATTTACCGCCGATGGTTTCTTCAAGACCGGCGATGTGGGGCGTATTGATAGCGATGGTTATGTCACTATCGTGGGCCGCAGCAAAGATCTGATCATCAGCGGTGGCTACAACGTTTACCCCGCTGAGGTGGAGGGCTACATCAATGCCATGCCAGGCGTTGCAGAGAGTGCGGTGGTGGGCGTACCGGATACTGATTTTGGTGAGGTGGGGGTCGCCATCGTGGTCGGCAAGCCTGGCGCTACGCTGGCGCCCCATGCCATTTTGTTGCAGCTCAAAGCGACTCTGGCCAATTTCAAAGTTCCCAAACGTTGCTTTGTTGTGGGTGCCCTGCCGCGCAATGCGATGGGCAAGGTACAAAAAGCGTTGCTACGTGCCGAGTACGGCCCGCGCTAACGCGCAAAATCTCGCGACGAGGGCAGCGCTGGCCGCAAACGCAGGCTGGGATAATCGAGCCTATGCCGATTACTACCTCTCCAGCCTTGATTTCCCCCAAGTCGTTGCACGCCCATAGCCCGTGGCGCCTGTCGGTTGCCCCGATGATGGACTGGACTGATCGCCACTGCCGCTACTTTCATCGCCTGCTGAGCCGCCACGCCTTGCTCTATACCGAGATGGTCACCACGGGTGCGCTCATCCATGGCGATGTGCCGCGCCACCTGCGCTTCAATACCGAAGAACACGCTGTGGCCCTGCAACTGGGTGGGAGCGAGCCGGCCGACCTGGCGCAGTGCGCCAAACTGGGCCAAGACTGGGGCTACGACGAGATCAACATCAACTGCGGCTGCCCGAGCGAGCGCGTGCAGCGCGGCGCCTTTGGCGCGTGCCTGATGAACGAGGCC